>CAVAUJ010000095.1:0-7554 GCA_963591995.1 Succinivibrio sp. | reverse complement strand
TGACGACACTGGTGGCCGGCGGGGGCAACATGCTCCTTTTGATGCTGCTCATAAACGTATAATCAGGAAAACAGCCTGCAGCCGCAGGCTGCGGCATAGAAGGACGGTGTATTCAGAATGAAAATTTCCAAATCCCCCTGGGTTCTTCATTATGACGGATCCAGCTGCAACGGATGTGATATTGAGGTCCTGGCGGCTACCACGCCCCGCTATGACCTGGAGCGCTTCGGCATCATCAATACAGGTGATCCCAAGCACGCAGAGGTATTCCTGATCACCGGCGGGGTGAATTTTCAGAACCGCATGGTGGTACAGCAGCTGTATTCGCAGATGCCGGACCCGAAGGTCGTCGTGGCAGTGGGAATCTGTGCCTGCGACGGCGGTGTTTTCAAGGATTGCTACAACATCATGGGCGGAGTTGACAAGGTGATCCCGGTGGATGTGTATGTTCCGGGATGTGCCGCAAGGCCGGAATCCATCATTGACGGTGTGGTGAAGGCTCTGGCGATTCTGGATGAGAAGCGGACGCGCATGAAACAGGGGCTTCCTGCGGAGCAGACCGACTGGACGCTGGACAACAACGAGTGCAGCAGGAGCGAGGCGGGAATCCGGCAGGAACAGAAGATTGCGGCGCAGATCAAGGCATCGGATGAGGCGAGGGCCAGCATCCGGCGCAGACAGGAGGAAGAGCTGCATGGCAGACATGAATGAAAAGCTGGCAGCAGCCGGCAAAACATTGGCAGAGGTGGCATCCACGAAGAAGCCTGCTCCGGCGGTATCGTCGATGGAGACCACGGAGGCGGCGGGGACACCTGCCATGCCCATAGAGAACCTGGAGCCCAGAGAGCTTCTGGATGCGGTGACCCGGATTCGGCACGATGAGTGGAGGCTGATTCAGATCTGCGCCACAAAGGTGGGGGAGGACACTTATGAAATCCTCTACACCTTCGGCCTGAATTACGATATTCGCAGCCTTCGTCTGACGGTGCACGGCAATGACCGTGTATCCAGCATTACCAGCATTTATGAGGTTGCGTATCTGTACGAAAATGAGATTCACGATCTGTACGGAATTGAGATCGATATGATGAATTACGATTTCAACGGAAAGCTGTTCCGCACCGTGATTCCCACGCCGTTTCGATGAGGGGTTGCCATGGCAGATAATTCGATTAAGAAAATCAGCATCGTTCCGTTCGGACCGCAGCACCCGGTGCTGCCGGAGCCGATTCACCTGGACCTGGTGCTGCAGGACGAGAAGGTGATGGATGCCATGCCGTCCATCGGCTTTATTCACCGCGGACTGGAGAAGCTGGTGGAAAAGCGGGATTTCAAGGAATTCGTACTGGTGGCGGAACGCACCTGCGGCATCTGCTCCTTCGGACACAGCCTGGGCTATGTGGAGGCGGTGGAGCACATCATGCAGCTGGAGACGACACCGAGGACCCGATATCTGCGCACCATGTGGGCGGAGCTGTCAAGGCTTCACAACCATCTGATGTGGCTGGGACTTCTGGCGGATGCCTTCGGCTTTGAAAGCCTCTTTATGGACTGCTGGAGACTGCGGGAGAGCGTTCTGGATCTCCTGGAGATGACCACCGGCGGAAGAGTGATTTTCTCCGTGAACAAGGTGGGCGGTTTGAAAAAGGATGTGACGCCGCAGATGCTGGAGACCATCCTGCATACGGTAGACCGGCTGGAGAAGGAGTGCAGGGTAGTGACCGATACCTTCCTCGGCAATAAGGATGTTCTCTCCCGCATGGTAGGTGTCGGAAAGCTCTCACCCGAGCGCGCGGAGGAGCTGGGCTGCTGCGGACCCTTCCTGCGGGCCTCCGGCGTTGCAAGGGATTTGCGGCTGCAGGGCTATGAGGCCTATGGAGAGCTGAAGTTTGAACCCGTCATTGCAACGGAGGGTGACTGCTATGCCCGGTGCAAGGTGCGCATCGGGGAACTGTATCAGTCCATGGATCTGATCCGGCAGACCATTGCCGGCATGCCGGAGGGACCCATCGAGGTTCCGGTGAAGGGGAATCCGGACGGAGAGTTCATGGCGAGAATCGAACAGCCGAGAGGGGAAGCCATTTACTATGTCAAGGCCAACGGGAGCAGATTCCTGACAAGATACCGGAATCGGACCCCTACCTTTGCGAACATTCCGGGATTGATCGAGACAATCCGCGGGGCCGAGCTGGCCGATGTAGCCATGATGATCCTGACCATTGATCCCTGCATTTCCTGCACGGAGCGATAAGGAGGGGCGAGCATTATGATGGCATTTTTATCCTATCTGTTCTATGAAGTGAAGAATCTGTTCCGAAAGCCCTCCACCGTGGCTTATCCGGCCGAGGAACGAACGTATCAGGAGCGCTACCGCGGTCACATCGAGAACGACATCTCCCGGTGCATCCTGTGCGGCATGTGCATGCGGGGATGTCCCTCGGATGCGATTGAGGTATCGAAAAAGGATTACACGTGGCAGATTCACCCCTTCTCCTGCGTACAATGCAACAATTGCGTGGAGGTCTGTCCGGTGAAGTGTCTGTCCATGCATCCCGGGTATACCGAGCCGGGAACGGAGAAAACCACGATTACAAATCGCTATTCCGAAGAGCAGATTGCAAAGGAAGTGCAGAAGCAAAAGGCGATGGCGGAAAAGGTCGCCGCAGCAAAGGCAGCGGCCGCGGCGAAGGCGGCAGCCGCCGGAGCGGCAAAGGCACCGGCAGGGAAAGAGGCGCCGAAGGCGGATGAATCGAATGCGGGTTAGGATCACGGTAAAGGGGGCGGTACAGGGAATCGGGTACCGCCCCTTTGCTGCCGGAATCGCGGAGGAAATGAAATTGTCCGGCTTCGTGTGCAACGACGGCGGCATAGTAACGCTGGAGGTGTCCGGAACCAGAGCGGAGCTGGATGTGCTGGAGGATCGGCTGCAAAGGGAGGTGCCTGCCGGCGGCTTCGTGGTATCTGTGAAAGAAGAGGTCCTGAAAGACGCAGAAACCGGGCAGGAGACGGAAGAAGGCTTCCGTATTCTGGAGAGCCGGGAGGAGGGACCGGGAGAGCTGCCGGCCTTCCCGCCGGATCTTGGCATCTGCCCGGACTGCCTTCGGGAGATGCACAGTCGGCAGGATCGCCGCCGGCACTACGGTCTCATCAGCTGTACGGCCTGCGGCCCGCGATGGAGCATTCTGGAGAAGCTTCCCTATGACCGCGGGAATACCACGATGAAGGAATTCCCGCTCTGCCCTGTGTGCAAGGACGAGTATCGGATGAGGGGCGGAAGGCGCCGTCACGCCCAGACCGTTTCCTGTCATGACTGCGGGCCGCAGATGTACTGTGAGGGCGCGGGTGCAGGAAGACGGTACGGAGAAGAGGGCTTCGAACAGGCGGTGCAGCTCCTGAAGGAGGGAGGGGTTCTCGCGCTCAAGGGCGTGGGCGGCTACCAGCTCCTGTGCCGGGCCGACCTTCGGGAAAGCGTGGCACGTCTTCGCAGGATGAAGGGAAGAGAGGAAAAGCCCTTTGCGGCGCTGTTCCCATCGGTTTCCATGATCCGGCAATATGCCGAGGTGTCGGAAGCGGAACGCGTGCTGCTGGAATCCTCGGCGCGGCCGATTGTCCTGCTGCACCGCCGCAGGGAGGACAGTGCCGGATTTGCGGAGCTGGCAGAGAATGTCTGCGGGGAAAGCCGTTATCTGGGGGCAATGCTCCCGTCCTTTGGCGCATTGCAGCTTTTGGCAGAGCGGCTGGGCCCCCTGATCGTCACCAGCGCCAATCACAGCGGAGAGCCCATTCCGTTTCGGGACCGCGATGCATCGCAGCGGGACCGGAGTCTGACCTTTGCGGGGGGTGAAAAGCCGGACGGCCGGTATCTGCATGACCGGGAGATTCTGCGCCCGCTGGATGATTCGGTCGCAGCGATCAGCGGAGAGCATCTGCAGCTGATCCGCAGGAGCAGAGGATATGTTCCGCTGCCGGTTTTCCTTGCGGAAAAGAGAGACGCGGGGACGATTCTGGCGGCGGGCGCGGATCTGAAGGCTGCCTTTGCCATCGCCGGGGGAGACCGCGTGATCCTCTCGCAATACCTGGGGGATCTGGAAAGCTATGCGGTGCTGCGCAATTACCGCCTTCTGGAAGAAAACATGGAACGCGTGCTGCAGGCACAGCCGGAAGCCGTGGTGTGCGATCTGCACCCCGGCTACCATTCCGTGCGACTGGCAAAGGAATATGCAAGGGAGCACCGCATCCCCTGCCTGCAGGTGCAGCACCATCAGGCACATGCCGCTTCGGTCATGGCCGAATACGGATTGAACAGCTGCATCGGCATCGTGCTGGACGGGACGGGCTTTGGAACCGACGGAGGACTGTGGGGCGGAGAGTTCCTCTATCTGTATGAGGATACCTTTGTGCGGCTCGGCAATCTCTCGGTCTGCCGTATGACGGGGGGCGATGCGGTCAGCATCCGTGCGGATCTGGCGGCGGAATGCTATCTCTTCGCCATGCGGGGAACATCGCCGGAGGCGGCTGCGGCCTGGGAGCAAAAAGAGCACAATCCGCTGCTGGTGCAGGTGCTCTGTAAGGAGCGGAACGGAATTGCGAGCTCGAGCACAGGGAGACTCTTTGATGCGGCGGCCTCCCTTTTGGGACTGGGCCGGGAGAACCGTTACGAGGGAGAATGCGCGATTCTTCTGGAGAATGCCGCCTGGCGGGCCTGGGGAGAGAAAACGGTGGACTGCGGCAGCGGGAAATTCCGGGCCGCACTGGCCGGATGCCTGCTGCACTTCCGGAATCTGACAGAGCCTGCGGCAGACGGGAGGCTTCTCCTGCGCAGTGAGGCCCTGATCAGCGGGCTGCTCCGAATGCGGGAGCGGCAATACAGCGCGGAGGAGGCTGCTCTGTCCTTTCATTTTGCACTGGCCTACGGGGCGGCGCAGATTGCGGCGGCGATTTCCGGAAGAATCGGAGAGAAGAAGATCTGCCTTTCCGGCGGGTGCTTTGCCAATCGGTTGCTCCTTGGCGTTCTGGAGCAGCTCCTCATACAGAAGGGGCTGCGGGTCTATGTGAATGAGAAGGTCCCCGGCAACGACGGCGGCATTGCATTGGGACAGAGCTATCTGGCATCGTGGATGCTGCAGAAGAAGACATGAGATGCCGATAAAATCGGAGAAATCGCGGCCGCAAGGAGGAAGAGGTAAAATCTATGTGTGTGGCTTTTTCCGGAACCGTGCTGGAAGTGCGGGAGAATGGAAAATTTGCAAAGGTTGATTTCGGCGGGACGCGGCTGGATGTTCAGACGGGTTTTCTTCCGGTGCAGAAGGGAGACCGGGTGCTGGTGCATGCCGGCTATGTGCTGCAGGTGCTGACACAGAAGGATGCCGATGCCATGGAGGAGATTTTCTCGGAAATCGCGCAGCTTGAGGGAAGGAAAGATGAATCTGGAGATCATTAAGGAGCGGCTGGCGCATTACGACGGACCGGCGTGCACCTTCATGGAGGTGTGCGGGACCCACACGGCCGCCATCGTGCGGAGCGGGATTCCCAGCCTCCTCTCGCCGAACCTTCATCTGGTGTCCGGCCCGGGATGTCCGGTCTGTGTTACCGTGACAGCCTACATCGACCGCTTGATCGAACTGGCGCTGACGCCGGGCACCGTGGTCTGCGCCTTCGGCGATCTTTTGCGGGTAAAGGGCTCGCACGGGAGCCTGGCCGATGCCAGGGCAGAGGGCGGCCGGGTGAAGATGCTGTATTCTCCTATGGAGATGCTGCAGCTGGCGGCGGAGGATGAGAAGAGCACCTATGTTTTTGCTGCCGTCGGATTCGAAACGACCGCTCCGGTGTACGCACTGCTGGTAAAAGAGGTGCGGGAGAGACCATTGCGGAACGTCCGCCTTTTAACCTCACTCAAAACCATGCCGGAGGCAATCCGCATGCTCTGCCGCAGGGACGGCGGCCGGAGTCTGCAGGGCTTCCTTGCACCGGGGCACGTATGTGCCGTGACGGGGTGCGGAGAGTACCGCGCGCTTGCCGGGGAGCTGCATGTGCCCTTTGTGGTATCGGGCTTTGAGCCGGAAGAGATCCTGACGGCACTGTACGGGCTGCTGATACTGAAGGGAAGCGGAGAAATGAGGAATTTCTACCCGCAGGTGGTGCGGGAGGAGGGAAATCCCGCGGCCCGAAGGGCGGTATCGGAGGTGTTCGAACCCGGAGCGGCAGCGTGGCGGGGACTGGGCATTCTCGGGCATTCCGGCCTGTATCTTCGAGGGGAGTACGCGGAACTGGATGCCGGCTCGGCAGCTCTGACCGAGGACCGCGTCGGGAACGGCTGCCGGTGTCCGGAGGTGCTCACGGGGCAGATCTCACCGGCAGAATGTCCCATGTTCGGGACCGCATGCACACCGGCATCACCAAAGGGATCCTGCATGGTGTCGCAGGAAGGAACCTGCCACAGCTATTATGCAGCGGGGGCGGGATACAGAGGAAGGCAGAAGTGACGGCGGGTCAAGGCGCATCAGAGATTGCGGAGCCGGCGGCATAAGGAAAGGCAGCAGGAGGAGACATGGAACGCATCGTAATGGCACAGGGGAGCGGCGGCGACGAAACCGGGCAATTGATCGAACGGATCTTCGCGGCAGAATTCGACAATCCGTTTCTGCGGCAGATGGAGGATTCTACGGTATTGCCGGGAGGAAACGGCAGGAAGCTGGCGCTGACAACGGATTCGTTCGTGGTGACGCCGGTGGAGTTCCCGGGAGGCGACATCGGACGGCTGTGCGTCTGCGGAACCGTCAATGACCTTTTGATGAGCGGCGCAGAGCCCGCGTATCTGACCTGCGGCTTCATACTGGAAGAGGGACTGCCGCTCGAGCAGCTGCGGCGCATCGTGCATTCCATGGCGGAAACCGCGCGGGAGGCCGGCGTCGTCATCGCCGCGGGGGACACCAAGGTGGTGGAGAATCACTCCGGAGAAAATGGCGGCGTGATCATCAATACCGCCGGTGTCGGCTTCCTGCCGGCGGGACAGGAGCCCCTTTCGCCCGGCGGCATTGCGGCAGGAGATGCCGTCATTGTCTCCGGCTTTCTGGGCGAGCATCATGCGGCCATTCTGGGGAAGCGCATGCAGCTGGAGAATACCATCCGGAGCGACAATGCTCCGCTGGGAGAAATGGTGCGGGCTCTGTTTGCGGCCGGCCTTTCCATTCATGAAATGCGCGATGTGACAAGAGGGGGACTGGCAACCGTGCTCAATGAATTCGCCGAGGCGTCCGGGAAGATCATCGAGCTCGAGGAAAAGGCGCTGCCGGTTGCGGAGGAGGTCCGGGCCTTCTGCGGAATTCTGGGACTCGATCCTCTGTACATGGGCAACGAGGGCAAAATGGTATGCTTCGTTTCCGGGAAGGATGCGGGGAAAGCGCTGGAAATCATCCGGGGCAGCCGCTATGGCGAGCATGCGGCCGTCATCGGAACGGTAAGAGAATGCCGGGGGGAAGAAGGGGAGCGGCCGCTCCTGCTGATCCGAACCGGTGTAGGCGGGCAAAGGGTTGCGGGACCTCTGGCGGGCGAAGG
>CAVAUJ010000094.1:0-7682 GCA_963591995.1 Succinivibrio sp. | reverse complement strand
GCACCATCCGCAGGGTGCTGCCCTTGCGCGTTTTGCTCACCAGAATCTGCTGCGGAATACTCTCGAGCAGCTCCTCTCTGTGGCTGATGATCCCGACCAGCTTGCTGCTGCCCGAAAGATGCAGCAGGACATCCATGGCTGCATCGATGGACTTCCGGTCAAGTGTTCCGAAGCCTTCATCAATAAATAAAGCATCCATCTGAATCCCGCCGAGATTCGCGGAAACCGTATCCGACAGGCCAAGTGCCAGGCTGAGCGATGCCTTGAAGCTTTCTCCGCCCGAAAGGCTCCCGACCGGCCGTCGGTGCCCTGTATAATTGTCCAGCACCTCCAGATCAAGAAAATTCCCGCTCTTCCTGCTCACGGCATCCTCCCGCCGGAACAATTCGAACTGCCCGTCGCTCATCGGGAGCAGCCGTCTGTTGGCTGCCGCGAGGATTCCGTCGAAGCCGGCCGCCTGAATGTACTGCTCCAGGGTGATCTTCCCGTTGCCCGTCGTTCCCTTGACCAGTTCATACAGCCTTTTGCAAACACCGCTCTCCTTCCGGGCCTTCTCCAGGGTTTCCTGCTGCCGTTCTATGTTCGCCCGTATCTGCCGGTTGATCTGCAGACGGCTCTCCGTTTCATTCCGCCTTTGCCGCACCTCTGCTGCTGCCTTCGCCTTTTCCTGTTCCTTCTGCCTCCACTCCTCTGTTGCGATGAGCCCGACTCCCTTTGTCTCCTCCTCCGCTGCCGCCAGCCGTTCCGCATTGGTCATCACCCTCTGCCGGTACGCGCTTTGTTCCTCCTCCGCCGTCTCCAGCGTCTTTTCGTCCGTGGCAAATCCCAGCATCTCTTCGACAGAGGCAAAGCCCTGCTCCGCAACGGCGCGGTCCAGACAGGACCTTCGCTCCATCTCGTCCGCCTTCTGCAGATTCCGTGCAGCTTCCATTGTCGTCAGCGCCGCCTTTGCGTCTGCCGCCAGCAAATCCGCCTTCGCCTTCTCCGATGCGCACTGCTCAATCCGGTCCAGCAGCTCCCGCGCCTGCTGCCGCAGGTTCTGCATTTGCGCTTCTGCAGCCGCCCAATTCTCCTCCCGTAAATCCGAAAGGGTTTCCAGTGTTGCCCGTATCTGTGTGATGCGCTGCATCGCACCGCTTTGCTCCTGCGACAGTTTTTCTCTCTGCGCAGCCAGCTTCTCGTTTTCCTCTCCGATGCTCTCCAGCGCTTTTTCGCTGCGCTCCAGCTCTGCGCAATCCTCCCGCAGCATTCCGAGTCTCGCCTCTGATGCCGTCAGCAGCTCCCGCAGCTGTGTCCCTGCAAGCGCTGCCGCTTTGGCAGGATCCTCCGAATCGTCTGCCTCGCACCCGTCCAGCAGCGGATGGGCAAGGCAGCCTCTCAGTGCTTCCTTCAGCTGCCGCTCCAGACTCTCCAGCCGCGTTCTCTCGCGTTCCGCCGCAACCAGCGCCGCGTTTTTCTCATCGCCGGATCGCTTCTCCTTCTCCCTGTATGCCGCAGCTTCCTTCTCCGTCACCGCTTCTGCCGGCAGCACGGCCGGCTCCGGGTGGTGAAGCGCGCCGCATACCGGACATTTCTCACCGTCCTTCAATCTTCCGGCCAGAATTCCGGCCCTGCAATTGTCCAGGGCACGCTCGGCCCGCATTCGCGCCTGTACCGCCGCATCGTATTGCGCCTGTGCCGCCGTGAATCGCTGCTGCGCCGCCAGAAGACGTTCCCGGCATTCCGTCGTTCTCGGAATGTCCTCGTTCGCAAGCCGGGAAACGGTTTCCAGGAGCCTTTCCAGTTCTTTTCTCCGATTCTCCTCCTTTGCGAGCTCCAGCGGTCCGCCCTTTCGCCGCGCGATCGCTTCCGTAAGCCTCTTTGCTTCCTCCTTATGCTCCGCCTCCTGCCGCGCCGCAGCCCGTCCCTTTGCGTCAAGCTCCGCTCTTTTGTTTTCTGCCTGTGCAAGCTCTTCCGTCAGGATGTCGCGCTGCCGGTAGCGGTCCCGCTCCCTTGCGATGACGTCCGCTCTTTTCTGCAGCTCCTCTGCCGCAGACTTCCGGCTCATGGCCTCCGTCAGCCGTTTTTCCGCACGTTCCGCCCCCGTCCTTGCGACTGCAAGCTCCTCTTTCTTATCCGTAATCTGCTGTTGTCCGGCCTCCAGCTCTCTGCACCGGGTTTCCCAGGATCGATAGCACGGCAGCACGCTTCGAACCGCCGCCTTCTGCCTTGCCAGGCGCTGCGCGCTCGCCTCCATCGCCTCTCTCCTGCCGTCCAGCTCCGCCTTTTCTTCCCGCAGCTGCAGCAGCGTCCGCACCTGGCGATTCGTCATCTCCGCCAGTGTGATCCTGTCCTGAAGTTCCTTCTGTTCCTTTGCGGCTTTGGTTTCCTCCTCCGCCAGCACTTTCGCCGAGGCCGCCTCCTCCGCGATCAGGGCATCAAGAATATCCAGCATTCCCTCCAGGTTCCACACGCCCCCGGTTTGCGCCGCATCCGCCTGCAGGTGCCGCAGGTCCTCCCGCAGCGGACTCTCCTGCGGTGCCTTGGCATCCCGAAAGTATTGTATGACGCTGCGCTCCGTGTTCTCTTTCTCCCGCACGCTTTTGGACAGCTGCTCCTTCAGCCGGTATTCAATCCGGTTGTAGGCCCCGGTGGCAAAAATCGTCCGCAGAATCTCCGTTCTCTGATCCGTCCTGGCATTGAGCAGGCTCCAGAATTCACCCTGAGCAATCATGGCAATCTGCTTGAACTGCTTCTCGTTGATGTGCAGCAGCTCCTCTATGGCCGCATTGACCTGCCGCAGTCCCTCGACCGGCTGCTGTCCCTCCTCGCACAGAACCGCCCTTGCCGGCTGCAGCACGTTTCCTTCGCCCCGCTGCTTCGGACGCACATATTCCGGCTGCCGCCACACATGATAGGATCTTCCCTGGTGGGTGAAATAAAAGTCCACAAAGCTCGGCGTATCCGGCGACGCATACTCGCTGCGCAGGTTTCTGCTGTCCCGGTAGCTGCCGCTGGGCGTTCCGTACAGGGCATAGCAGATCGCATCGAAAATGGTCGTTTTCCCCGCGCCGGTGTCTCCCGCAATCAGGAACAGTCCGCGTTCCTGAAATTGAGCAAATTCTATGGCAGGCATCGTGTCCGCATACGGACCGAATGCACTTATGATCAGTTTAGTCGGTTTCATTCAGTCCTGCCTCCTCCGCCATGCGTTTCATCATTGCCAGCTCATCCTCCCCGATCGCACAGCCGTATATTTTCTCGTAAAACTCACCGATCAGCTCCGAAAAGCTTCTGTCCTGTGTGATTTTCGACAGATCCAGCTGCCCGACCTCTCTGGTATGTGAATTGTCATAATCCAGCTTCACGGTATTCGGATAGGTCTGCTGCAGAATGCTCATCGCATCGTTTATGACGTCCTCATCGGTGAGTGTCACATAAATAAAATCCTCCGGATCTGTCACGTTCCCGCTCTCAAGGAGCTTATGCAGCGGCCCCTTCAAATGCCGGACATCCCGTTTGGGCTTCAAGGGAAAGAGTTCAATCCGGATTTCTCCCTTTTCCCGGAGCGTGATCACCGGAACGGATTTGTCATTGTCCACCTCCGCGAGCGAATATTTAAGGGGCGAGCCCGCGTAGCGAACCTCTTCTCTCCCCACCTTCTGCGGTGCATGAATGTGCCCAAGAGCTGCATAATCAAAGAGATCAAACACGTCGCACCCGATCTTCTCCACCGTTCCCACCGTCTGCGTCCCCACTCCCTCCGAGCCGCCAAGGGCAGGATCCGCGCTCTTCCCCGCAACGAACTGATGCGCGACAATGATCCTCCTGCGGTCTTTTCTCCGATCCACCTCCTCCAGGATGACCCGCACCGCGTCGTCGTAGTTGTCAATCACCGCATCCTTCCGGAAATGCTTCACCTGCGATGCCTTGACAAACGGCAGCAGATAAATATCCAGCTCTCCGTATGCATCCGTCACCGTCCTGCGGTAAAGCTTTCCGTTGTACTGCGCCGCAATGAAAATCCGGCTCTCTTCAAACAGCCTGCTGCCGTAATTCAGCCTCTCATCCGAATCATGATTGCCGCTGATCATAAAGGTCTCTGCCCCGGCCTCCACCAGCCGTCCGAGAAACCAGTCCAGCAGCCGGGTGGCCGCTTCGCTCGGTACCGCCTTGTCATACACGTCCCCTGCAACCAGGACGGCATCCACCGATTCTCTCTTTATGATCTCCAGCACCTGCTCCAGTATGTAATACTGATCGTCAATCAGGTCAAAATCGCCCAGTGTCTTTCCCAAATGAAGATCGCTCAAATGCAAGAATTTCATGATTCCTCCTGTCACGCTTCCGGACCGCAGCGGCATTGCATGCAAAAACAGCAGCCGCCCCGGCTCCTCGGTTTCACGACGGAAACCGGGGATGTCCCGGACAACTGCTGTCATTGTAACGCAGATTCGTATTTTCCCAAAACCTTCCGGAACGCAGCCGGAAGTCCACTCAGGCGGCTGCCCTTTCCCGTCTGCATTGCACAACCTGGAAGATGCACACTGCGGCAACAAGGATGATGCCGATCATATCCGTAGTAAGGCTCGGGTCGATCAGCATCAGACCCCCGGCCGCAATCGCGATCCGCATGGGCATCGGCATGCGCGTCTTCAGGAAGCCCTCCAGCGCCGCCGCCACAGCGAAAATGCCGATCAGCGAGGTGATGAAAATCTGCACCACCTGGAGCGGCGTCGTATCGATCAGCAGCATCGCCGGATTAAAGCAGAATACATACGGCACGATGAAAACGGCGACGGCCAGCTTCGATGCATTGAAGGCGGTCCGCATCGGATTGGCCTTGGCAATGGCTGCCCCCGCGTAGGCTGCCAACGCAACCGGCGGCGTGATGTCCGCCACGATGCCGAAATAGAACACGAAGAAGTGTGCCGCCAATGCCGGGACACCCATGCGGACCAGAATCGGCGCACAGGTGGCCGCCATGATGCAATAATTGGCCGTCGTGGGAACGCCCATTCCCAGTACAATGCAGCACAGCATGGTCAGGAGCAGGGCAATGATCAGCCTTCCGTTTGCAATGGCGATGATGCCGTTGATCAGTTCGTTGGCAAGTCCGGTCATCGTGATGCACCCGGCAATGATGCCGGCAACGCCGCAGGCTGCCGCCACCGTGATGGCGCCTCTTCCTCCGGCCTCGAGCGCATCCAGACATTTCGAAACGGAGATCCGGTGCTCCTTATCGAACAGACTCACCACAATGGACAGCACAATCGCGTAGCTCGCCGCCTTCTGCATGGTCATGAAATTGCCGGACACCCATACCACCAGCATGACCAGCGGCAGCAGCAGATAGGTTTTGCGCACCAGCTTGCGGAAAATCGGCAGCTGCTCCTTCGGAATTCCGGAAAGGCCGAGCTTTTTGGCCTCCAGATGAACCGAGATAAAAATGCCGGTGAAATACAGAACGGCCGGCAGAATCGCACGCACAATGATATTGGAATACGGAACACCGACGAAATCCGCCATCAGAAAGGCGGCTGCCCCCATGATCGGCGGCATGATCTGCCCGCCCGTAGAGGATGCAGCCTCAACCGCGCCGGCAAACTCGGCCTTGTAGCCGGTGTCCTTCATCATCGGGATGGTAACCGAGCCGGTGGTCACCGTATTTCCGACAGAGGATCCGGACACCATACCGCACAGGGCGGAGCTGATCACCGCCACCTTTGCCGGGCCTCCCGCGAATCTGCCCGCGGCGCAATTGGCCATCTGGATGAAGAAATTCGAGATCCCTGTCTGCTCCAGAAATGCTCCGAAGATGATAAATACCACAATGTACTTCGAGCAGACATTGATCGGTGTCGAAAAGATACCTTCCTTCGTGTAGAACAGATTCCGCACCAGATAGCGAACGCGGCCGAAGAAGCTCGGGTTCGTCAATCCGACCGTCAACGCATAGATGAGGAAAAAGCCCGCCACACACAGAATCGGTATGCCGACGCAGCGCCTTGTCAGTTCGATCAACGCCGCAATGCCCACGATGCCGATGACGATCTGATACGGTTCGAACCTCGTCCCCTGGTTGATGATTTTCTCTGCGGAAAATGTGAAATAGAAGAAAGCGCACGCCCCCAGCACCATGAAGAGGATGTCGCCGATCGGCATATAATTTTCCCGATTGTCTCCCTTTTTCGCCGGGTACGTCAGAAAGCCGATGACGATGATGCTCCCCAGGAAGGAGGTAAGTCGTATCTCTTCGAGAAAGGTTGCAAACAGCGTCACATAAATACACCACAACGAAAAGAATACCAGAATCAGCCGAACGCCGGTCCGGTATCCCCCGGTCCACCGCCGGATGTTGGATTCCCGGTCATATTTGCGCATGACCGCATCAACATCCGCCTCTGCAGGTACCTCCTGCCCCTGCTCCGATGTCTGTACCTGCTCCAGCTGGGCCTCTGTAATCTGCCCGCTCGCGTTTTTTTTGAAAAAAGCCATCCCTAAGACCCTCCGTCACTCTTCCACCGTGTCCACGATGATGCCGTGTTCCGCATAATATCTGGCTGCTCCTGCATGGAACGGAACGGCCATGCCGTCTGTGGCATTCTCCACGGAGAGCTCTTCGCCCTTGGCATTCTCTGCCGCAATCTCCTCTGTGTGGTCAAAGATCGCTGCCGTCATATCGTAGACCGTGTCATCCGCCAGTGCGGCAGACACCACCACCGTTGCCTTGACCGCAATGGTGTCCACGGCCTCCTCCTGTTCCGGGTACGTTTCCGCCGGAATTTCCATGGCCGTGTAATAGGGACAATCCGCCAGAATCCGTTCCCGCAGCTCCCCGTCAATTGCCACGAAATACACGCCGTTGGTCGTGGCGAGCTCCGTTATGGCCACCGTCGGTGCACCGGCCACAATGAAGGCCGCGTCAATCTTGCCGTCCTTCAGAGATTCCTTGCTGTCTTCAAAGGATTGATATTGCGGATGAATCTCGTCCAGCGTGATTCCTGCCGCATTCAGCACATCCACCGCGTTGAAATAGGTCCCGGAGCCGGCAGCGCCGATGGAGACGCTCCTCCCCTTCAGGTCTTCAATGGACGTGATTTCCGGATCCATGGTGATCAGCTGCACGGTCTCTGCGTAGAGCCCGCCCAGCACGCGAAAATCATGCGTCGGGCCGTCCTGTTCAAAGGATTTGCTGCCCTCCCAGGCATAGAACATCACATCCGATTGGGTGAAGCCCAGCTGGAAATCGCCGTCCTGAATGGACTGAATGTTCACCTTGGAGCCGCCCGTTGAAACCGCCGTCGTCTTATTGCCGGAATAATTGGTAATGTATTGCGCAATGATACCTCCGTAGGAATAATAGGTCCCCGCCGTGCCGCCGGTACCGAACATCATGCGCGTTCCCGACTGCCCGCAGCCGGTCAGAGACAATGCCAGCACCGCCGTCAGCAGCACCCTGCATCCTGTTTTCCATCGCGCTTCCCGTCCCTCTCGGCTGCCTTCCTCCCTCCGAAACCGGTGGAATCGCTCCGCCATGGCCGGCCTTTCCGCCGCATCACGTGCTCTCCTTTGTATGCTCATTGCCGTCTCATCCTCCTCTGAACTTGTTCTTGCTGCCGCAGTCCGGCAATCCGCGAATTCGTCTGCGCCAGCAATGAGTTGATTCTAACAGAGTTGTGTTTTCTCCGCCACCCTGTCGC
>CAVAUJ010000093.1:0-8281 GCA_963591995.1 Succinivibrio sp. | reverse complement strand
GATTTCCGGGGATTTTTTGTTTACAAAACATTCGGAAGAGGAAATGCCGGCGGTAAAATCGATTATTGATTGCGGCAGGAGGAGACGAGAGTTGGAACAGGAAATTTCGCTGGTATTCACCGGTGACATCGGCTTTGACCGGTACATGGACGGCAAATGGGCGGACGATGCATTGATCGCGCCCGAGGTTCTGGATTTTCTGCATCGCGCGGATCACGTGGTCGCCAACGTGGAGGGACCGCTGGTGGATCAGGCCGCCGGCAACGCGGCGGAGGGAACCGCACAGCTGGTGCACACGATGAATCCGGCGGCGGGTGCGGTGCTGGATCGAATGCACGCGGACATCTGGAACCTTTGCAACAACCATATCATGGACGCGGGAGCTGCGGGGCTGGAGGCGACGCTCTCGGAGGCCAAAAGGCGTGGGGTCCGGACCATCGGGGCAGGACGGAACCTGGAGGAGGCCAGGCGCCCGCTGTATCTGGAGGAGGCCGGCGGCATCGGTCTGTTCTCCGTCGGGTACCGGCGCGGCTGCAAGCCGGCGGGGGAGGACCATCCCGGGTGTTACCTCTGGAATGAGACGGAGCAGATCCGCCAAACGGTGAAGGAGATCAAGGGGCGCTGCCGGTGGTGCATTCTGGTGGCGCATGCGGGCGAGGAATTTACCGCGCTTCCCACCTGCTACACGAGAGATAAATATCTGGAATTCCTGGACATGGGCGTGGACATCATCGTGGCACACCATCCCCACGTTCCCATGAACTATGAACGGGTGGGGGAAAAGATTATTTTCTACTCGCTCGGCAATTTCATCTTCGATACGGACTATCAGCGGGCACAGTACCACACCGACGAGGGAATTCTGGTGAAGCTGCACCTTTCGAAGGAGGCCTTTGCCTTCGATGCCATGGGCCTTCGCATCAACCGAGAGAGCGAGCATGTGGAGCAGGCCGCGTTGCCGGACATCTTTACGGAGGTACCGGCCGCAGAGTACGAGCTCCTCGCGCCGCTGGCGGCGCAGATGTTCGTTGCAGCGACGAAGCGCCGGCAAATTTATCTGCAGAAGGAGCAATGGACAAACGCCTCGGAGGAGGACTGGGCACGGCATTTCGCGGATCCTAGGAGAGCCGGGCGGGTGCCGGGAGAGGCACTGGACTTTCTCGTTGTCTGCCCTCTTGCGGAGCGGGCAAAGGAAGGAGCCTGGAAGCGGTCGCGGCTGGACAAGGTGAAGAATTACATTCTGGAGCAAATGTGACGGAAACGGTTATAATGTCAGCAAAGATATGCGCCGGCATGCCGCAGGGGCATCCTGAGGTGCTGCGGCGAAGGTCAGTATTGCGATACCATGCGATTTGGATTTGGATGAAATGAGGTGTTCAATGGATTACAACGAAGCTGCCCTTGCATTGCACAGGGAATTCCCCGGCAAAATTGCCGTACAGAGTCTCGTCCCCTGCCGGGACAGGGATGCACTCTCAACGGCCTATACACCGGGGGTTGCGGAGCCCTGCCGGAGGATCAAGGCGAATCCGGATGACGTGTACACGTATACCATGAAGGGACGCACCGTTGCGGTGGTCACCAACGGAACCGCGGTGCTGGGACTTGGCAACATCGGACCCGAGGCGGGACTTCCGGTGATGGAAGGCAAGTGCGTGCTCTTCAAGGAATTCGGCGGCGTGGACGCGTTCCCGATCTGTCTCAATGCCGCCTCCAAGGAGGAGGTTATTGCGGCGGTGAAGGCCATTGCGCCCACCTTCGGCGGGATCAATCTGGAGGATATCCGCAGCCCCGAATGCTTTGAAATCGAAGAGACGCTGGAGAGGGAGCTGGAGATTCCGGTGTTCCACGACGACCAGCACGGGACAGCGATCATCGTGCTCGCAGGCATCCTGAATGCCCTGAAGGTTGTGGGGAAGAGGATCGAGGACGTCCGCATCGTGCAGAACGGTCCGGGAGCTGCGGGAACGGCCATCATTCATATGCTGCAGACGGCCGGCGCGCGGCACATCATTGCGGTGGACGAGCACGGTATTCTGGTGCCGGGACGCAAGGAAGGGCTCGAGGGACACAAGGAGAGGTTGGCGGAGGAGACCAACCCCGAGAGGCGAACGGGAGGCCTCGCAGAGGCAATCCGGGGAGCGGATATCTTCATCGGAACCTCCGTTGCGGGAGCTCTGACGCCGGAGCTGGCGGCGATCATGGCAAAGGACGCCATCGTGTTCGCCATGGCCAATCCCACGCCGGAGATCATGCCGGATGCGGCGAAAAAAGCGGGCATCCGCGTCATCGGAACGGGGCGCTCGGACTTCCCGAATCAGGTCAACAACGTCCTCGCCTTCCCGGGAATCTTCAAGGGAGCCCTGTCCGTCCGGGCAAGGGACATCAATCCCGAGATGAAGATGGCGGCAGCGAAGGCCATCGCCGGTCTGATTCCGGAAGACGAGCTGAACGAGGAGAACATTCTGCCGAAGGCCTTTGACCCGAGAATTGCGGACGCGGTGGCGGCTGCCGTAGCGGAGGCGGCAAGAAAAAGCGGCGCCGCCCGGATCTGACCCGCCCGCCGCGGGGACCCGCAGCCCGAAAAGGGCTTGCCCCGAACGGCGGCCCGCTCTTATAATGAAGCGCGCAGACACCGTGTGTTGCGGCACCTTATGAACCGGGCCGGACGGAGACTGCACAATGCATCACCGCAATGCGGTATAAGGAGGAGCTCATGGAACAGTGGAAGCCTGTGAAGGAAGGAAAGGTGCGTGAGATCTATGATGCAGGGGAATCCCTCATCATGGTGGCAACCGACCGCATCTCGGCCTTTGATGTCATTCTGAAGAATCAGATTACCGGCAAGGGAAAGGTCCTGACCCAGATGTCCAAATTCTGGTTCGATTACACGGCGGATGTCCTGCCGAACCACATGGAGAGCACGGATGTGGCGGATATGCCGGAGTTCTTCCGGGAGGGAGATTATCAGGGACGCAGCATGAAGTGCCGCAAGCTCACGATGATCCCGATCGAGTGCATTGTCCGCGGCTACATCACCGGCTCCGGCTGGGCCAGCTATCAGGAGAACGGCACCGTCTGCGGCATCGAGCTGCCGGCCGGCCTGCTGGAATGCAGCAAGCTGCCGGAGCCCATCTACACGCCCAGCACGAAGGCCGAGATCGGCGATCACGACGAGAACATTTCGTTCGAAAAGAGCATCGAGGTGCTCGAGAAGGAGTTCCCCGGCCACGGCGAGGAATATGCGACGAAGATTAAGGAGTGCACGATCGCACTTTATAAAAAGTGTGCGGAATATGCGCTTTCCAAGGGCATCATCATTGCGGACACCAAGTTCGAGTTCGGCGTGAACGAGAAGGGCGAGGTCGTTGTGGGCGATGAAATGCTCACGCCGGATTCGAGCCGCTTCTGGCCGGTGGAAGGGTATGAGCCCGGACACGGACAGCCCTCCTTTGATAAGCAGTTCGTGCGTGACTGGCTCAAGGCCAATCCGGACAAGGGCTACGATCTGCCGCAGGACGTTGTCGACAAGACGATTGCCAAGTACAAGGAAGCCTATCTGCTCCTGACAGGAAAGGATGTAGAGCTGTAAGAAAGGCAGACCCTGTCTGCGCATAGACGGGCCCCTGACGGCAGGCACGTACGTGCCGGAGAGTCCGGCGGGAGCGGGACAGCTACAAACAAGGTACGAATTGACATCCGGCGCACCGGTTTCCACCGGCCTGCCGGATGTTTTGGATTCAGGCAAAATGGCGGGAGAAGCCGCATACGGGGACATCCGGTCATTCGGAAAACCCTGCCGCAGCCGGCGGAACAGACAGGGAAAGGGGGGAGCCGTGGAGAATACAACCCGGAATACGGCCAGGAATACAACCATAGGAATCCTGGCGCATGTGGATGCGGGCAAAACAACGCTCTCGGAGAGCATTCTGTATTGCACCGGAGCGCTGCGCACGCGGGGAAGAGTGGATCACGGGGATGCCTTTCTGGACACGGATGCCATGGAGAAAAAGCGCGGTATCACCATCTATTCCAAGCTGGCGAGGTTCCGGTACGGAGATCGTCCCTTTACCCTTCTGGATACGCCGGGACATGCGGATTTCTCTCCGGAGACGGAGCGCGCCCTGCAGGTGCTGGATGCGGCCGTGCTGGTGGTGAGCGCACCGGATTTATGGTCCCGGCGAGGGAGCGATCCGCAGGTGGAGGTGCTCTGGAAGCTGCTGCGCCACTATGAGATTCCGACCCTCATCTTCCTTAACAAGCTGGATCAGCTTCCTTCGGAGGATGCGGGAACGGTAGCGGGACAGCTGGTGCAGCTGCTCACAAAGAGCCTCGGAGACGGGGCGGTCCTCTTCGGGAGAGACCAGCTCTCAAAGGAGAACGAGGAGGCCGTTGCCCTCTGTGAGGAGAGCCTGACGGAGCGCGTTCTGGAGGGCGGGCAGGTAATGCCGGAGGATGTGCGTCGCCTGGTGACGGAGAGGAAGCTTTTTCCGGTCTACGCGGGGAGCGCGCTTCGGGATGAGGGAACCGTCGATCTGCTGGAGGGAATCCTGCGATTTGCGGCGCCCGGCGGGCAGCGCGATGCGGACGCTTCTGCCGAGGAGCCGGAGAATCTGTCAGAGGACGGAGAGGAGGCCTTCGGCGCACAGGTCTACAAGATTACGAGGGAGGGCGGAACACGCCTTACCTGGATGAAGATCACAGACGGCGTCCTGCATGTGCGGGATGCGGTGGAGGAGAATTGCGGGAGAGGCGGAGCCGGCGGGGCGCTGCCGGAAACGGACGCGCAGGATGCCGGAGCGGAGACGACCGAGGAGAAAATCAGCGAGCTTCGCCTGTATTCGGGCGAACGCTTCCGCCCGGTGACTGCGGCGGCGGCCGGGGAAATCGTGGCGGCGGCCGGCCTGTCCTTTACGAGGGCAGGAGATGGTCTAGGCACGCGCAGGATGGCCGGAAAAGAGCTGCTGACACCCATTCTGACCTGCACCGTGACGGCGAAGGATCGCTTCGGGAAGCCGGTGGATGCGTTCACGCTGATGCAGGCACTCCGTGAGCTCGAGGAGCAGGAGCCCATGCTCCAGGTCGCCCGCGAGGAAACAGGTGAGATCACCGTCCGCATCATGGGGGCCATCCAGATGGAGATTCTAGAGAATCTTCTGCGGGAGCGGTACGATCTGCGGGCCGAATTCGGAACGGGCACCATTGTATACCGGGAGACCATCCGCCGGCCGTTGGAGGGAGTCGGTCATTTCGAGCCGCTGCGGCATTATGCGGAGGTGCATCTTTTGCTGGAGCCGGGGGAGCCGGAGAGCGGGATCACGTTTGCGAACCGCTGCCTTCCGAACATGCTGGAGCGAAACTGGCAGAATCTGATCCTTTCCCAGCTTTCCTCGGGAAACTTGAAGGGCGTGCTCACAGGCGCCGGCCTGACCGATGTGAAGATCAGCCTCCTGGGCGGAAGGGCGAACAAAAAGCACACCTCCGGCGGAGACTTCCGAAAGGCGGCGTTTGCCGCCGTGCGGCAGGGGCTGATGATGGCGGAGAACATCCTCCTGGAGCCGGTGATGAAGATCGTACTGGAGCTGCCGGCAGAAAACGTGGGGCGGGCCATGACCGACATCGGTCAGATGCACGGGAGCTGCCGCCCGGCGGTGTTCCGGGAGGAGAGCGCGGTTCTGGAGGGAACGGTGCCCGCCTCCGAGCTGGGAGATTACGCGGCCGTGGTGGCGGGCTATACCGGGGGGAGAGGACGGCTTACGGCCTCCCTTGCGGGATACGAGCCCTGCCATAATGCGAGAGAGGTCATGGAGGAAAAAGGATACGACCCGGATGCGGATGCGCAGAATCCGACCTGGTCGGTGTTTTGCTCCCACGGAGCCGGGACGATTGTGCCGTGGAACCGGGTGCGGGATTTCATGCACGTGGACTGCGGATGGCAGCAGGAGCCGGCCGGAGAGGGACCGTTTCGCTCGGAAGACTATTACACCTATACGCCCGGAGCCGCGGGAGAGGATTACGACATCGATCTTCCGCAAAGGGAAGAGGATACGCCGGGACAAGGACAAGGGACCTTGGGCGACACCAAAACAGGAAACACCAAAACAGGAAACAATGACCGGAGCGTGCGCCGAAGGCAGCCCGAGGACTACCGGGAGCGGGAGAGGAAACGGCAGTCGGAGGAGGATGAGCTGCGGCGGATCTTCGAGAAGACCTACGGGCCGGTGAGGCAGACGCTCCGTCATCCGGACAACGAGAGGACGAGCACCTGGGCCGCCGGAGAGGGCCTCGTGCTGCCGTCGGAGGAGGCCGAGAGCGGGCCGGTACCGGACGGCGGGAAGGAAAACGGCCGGGACACCGCGGGAGCGGCGCAGCAGGGCACCGGGGCATCCGCGCGGCGGGGCACTGCGGCAGATGGCAGAAAGCGGCCGGCGGAGCGGGAGCCCATGCAGGAATTCCTGCTGGTGGACGGATACAACATTGTTTTTGCCTGGGAGGAGCTCAAGGAGCTGGCGGCCGCGGACATCAAGGCGGCAAGAGACCGGCTGCTGGACATCCTCTCGGATTACGCCGGCTACAGCGGAGAAAACGTCATTGTGGTCTTCGATGCCTACCGTGTGGCGGGGGGAAAAGGCGAGGTGTTGCGGTATCATAACATTGACGTTGTCTATACGAAGGAAGCGGAGACAGCGGATCTCTACATCGAAAAAACCGCCCACCGGCTGACGAAGCGTCACCGGGTGCGGGTGGCCACCGGCGATTTTGTAGAGCAGGTGATCATCTTCGGGTCGGGCGCCGTAAGGCTCTCACCCCGGGGCCTGCTGGAGGAAATCCTCTTCGCCGGACGGGAGCTGAAGGAACGGTATTTGAGCTAGTACATCCATGGATCATCCATGGATCATTATAACGGAGTACACCGGAATGCCTGCGCGGCGTGGCATACGGGAGCATGGAAAGAGACAGGACTTGCGGACATATGAAAGAGAACCGAACGGAACAGAGGAATCGTCAGAGAAAGCGGCAGAGCCGGGAAAAGGAGCTGCAGGGAGCCGGCAGCAAACGGCAGGATCGGGAGAAGAAGCCGGCAGGAAAAAAATCCGCCTGTCCGTACAGCCAAAAATGCGGCGGCTGCACCATGGTGGATCTTCCGATGGAGGAGCAGCTCCTGCGGAAGCAGGCATGGGTGCAGGAATGCATCGGCAGCTACGGCCCGGTGGAGCCGGTCATCCGCATGAAGAATCCTTATCGCTACCGCAACAAGGTTACCAGCATTTTCGGCCTCGACCGGAAGGGGCATCCCGTCTGCGGCGTGTACCGGGCCGGATCGCGGGAAATCGTTCCGGTGAAAAATTGCCTGATCGAGAACCGGCAGGCGGATGCTATCGTACGGACGGTTTATGAATTGCTGCCGTCCTTCAAGCTCAAGGTCTACGATCCCGACACCGGCTACGGAATTCTCCGGGCGGTGCAGGTGCGGACCGCGCATGCAACCGGTGAGATCCTCCTGACCCTGGTGACGGCAGGCCCCCTCTTTCCCTCCCGGAGCAATCTGGTGAAGGCACTGGTGCAGCGCCACCCGGAGATTACGTCGATTGTACAGAATATAAAGGATAACGACAGCTCGATGGTGCTGGGGAACCGGGAGAAGGTTCTGTACGGGAAGGGCTTCATCGAGGATGTGCTCCTCGGCAGACGGTTCCGCATCTCCTCACGATCCTTTTATCAGGTCAATTCCATCCAGACGGAAAAGCTGTACAACATCGCCGTCGACGCGGCAGGGCTCACCGGAAAGGAGCGGGTGCTGGATGCCTATTGCGGGATCGGCACCATCGGCATCTGTGCGGCCGGGAAGGCCGGGGAGGTGCTCAGCGTCGAGCTGAACGAGGAGGCGGCCGGGGATGCGGAAGAGAACGTTCGCCGGAACGGTCTGAAGAACGTACGGGTGTATCACGAGGATGCCGGACAGTTCATGGAGGAGATGACGGCGCGCGGCGAACGGGCCGAGGTGCTGCTCATGGATCCGCCGAGGAGCGGCGCCTCCGAAACCTTTCTGCAGTCTGCCCTGCGGATGCAGCCGGAGAGAATCGTGTACGTCTCCTGCAATCCGGAAACGCTGGGACGCGATCTGAAGATTCTGACAGAGGGCGGCTACCGTATGAAAAAGGCCGTACCGGTGGACATGTTCCCCTTTACGCCCGAGATCGAGACGGTGTGTCTTTTGGTGCGGAGAAAATGCAAAGGTGTCGGGCCTGCTGTTACGAGGACATAAAATGTTGACAAGGGT
>CAVAUJ010000092.1:0-8297 GCA_963591995.1 Succinivibrio sp. | reverse complement strand
TAACTTAATTTCGTCCAATTTGGTTTTAATTTTTTTGAGGCAGCGATTTCTTCGTCGCTTGCCTTCTGAGGATGCTTGGGGCGAGGCTTGATTTTTCGCCATCCGTGCCGTTCCAGCAGCATGTAGATGTAACCTCGACCCGTGTCCCTTCCTAATTTTTCATCAAACGCCGCTTTGATTTCCTTCACGGTGATCATTTGCCCGGCATCTGCCTTGGCCTCAAACCGCTTCAGGATTTCCTCCTCTTCCGCGTAACTCATGTTGCGATGATTGCCCACGTACTTGATTCGCACGAACTCTTCAAGCCCGTCTCTTTTGTATTCGCTGACCAAATGGCTGATCCGGTATGTGGATAAATCCAGCTTCTCGGAAATTTCCAGATTGCTCTTGCCTTCATACCGCAGCATTAAAACCTTCAGCCGCTGCGAAACCCGCTTGTTTGTTGTCGCTTTTTCCGCTTGCCTGATTGCTTCGTACTCTTCCTCGGTGATTCGGTAAATCATGCTCATCCCTCCCAAATCTATTATAGCACATGATGGCATGAATTGTTAGGTTGATTTGAGAATAGTATGAAAATGCCGGAATTGGTCAGCAGCGAATATACCGTCTGTCTTTCCGATGAGGAAAAGCAAAAATACACCGATCTGAAGCAGGAACTGGTGCTGTCTCTCGGAGATGCCGAGATCACCGCAGCCAATGCCGCATCCCTCTCCGGCAAATTGTCGCAGATGGCAAACGGTGCGATTTACGGTGACAACGGCGAGGTCATTCAAATCCATGACCGAAAGCTCGATGCTTTGGAGGACATCATCGAATCCGCGAACGGAAAGCCGGTTCTGGTGGCTTACTGGTTCAAACACGATCTCGCCAGCATATCCGAGTGGCTGAAAAAACTGCATATCCCGTTCTCCCGACTGGACACTTCCGACAGTATCCGCAGATGGAACGTTGGCGAGATTCCCGTTGCACTGATTCACCCCGCATCCGCAGGACACGGTCTGAATCTTCAGTCCGGCGGCTCCACCCTCGTATGGTTTGGTCTTACCTGGTCATTGGAACTGTACCAGCAGACGGTAGCCCGTTTGTGGCGGCAGGGGCAGACCTCCGAAACCGTGGTGGTGCAGCACATCATCACCAAGGACACCATTGACGAGCGCATCATGAAAGCCCTCTCCCAGAAGAAGCATACGCAGACGGCTCTTATCGACGCCGTAAAAGCGGACTTGAAAATCTGAGACAAGCTATGAAAATCCGTGCCAATCCGAGGATCACAAAATATCGGAGGTACGAATATGAATATTATCTGGCACTAATTGGACAAACGCAGCGCCGCCATCAATGCGCTGAAAGATTACGGCAGTATGCAGTACATCATTGACCACACCGACGAAGAAATCGATACCGTCCACGACAGAATGTCCTCTGTCAGCAGTCCAGTCCTCTCGGATATGCCAAAAGTTCCCCACAATCCGCAGGCAAACGAAAACCGCATCATCGCAGCCATTGATGAGATCGATGTGCTGAAGGAACGGTACAGACAGGCTGTTGAGTACATGGACTGGTTCAAACCGGCGTGGATGGCACTGTCCGAGGATGAACGCTACGTCCTGCAGACCTTCTACTGGAACGAGGACGAGCGTCAGACCGATGCCGTCTATGACATCTGCGACCACTTTAGTATCGAGCGGTCTTCGGCATACAACAAAAAGAACCGTGCGGTTCAGCATCTGGCCTTGCTTCTGTATGGCAAGTGATGAGTAATATTGCGGACGCTTTTCCCGTTACGGCGTTGTATAATAGTATCATGAAAGACTGCACAGAGAGCCTCATGGGAGCAATCCCGTGGGGCTTTTCTCATGCCCGAGGAGGTGAGCGAATGCCAAAGCGACCACTCAGACCCTGCTCTCATCCCGGCTGCCCGAACCGCTGTGAAGGACAGTTTTGTGAACAGCATCGTGTGAAGGAGCGCCGTAGGTACGACAAATACGAGCGCAGCAGCGATGTCAACCGCAAGTACGGCAGAGCGTGGAAGCGCATCCGTGACCGTTATGCGGCGGAGCATCCTCTCTGCGAAATGTGCCTCAAGGAAGGTCGGCTGACCCCGGTACAGGAGGTTCACCACATCCTGCCCGTTTCCAAAGGCGGCACTCACGCAAGGGACAACCTCATGAGCTTATGCCAATCCTGCCACACGAAGATACATCATGACCTCGGCGACCGGTAGGGGGATAAAAACCTCCGGGATCTTTTCAGTCGGACAGCGGCCCGGGGTCACGTGTGCGCAGAAAGCGAAATCAAAAGAGTAATTAAGGGAGGTGAACTCGGATGCCCACAAAATCGAATAACACAGGCGGGCGCGGCGGCGCAAGACCCGGTGCGGGAAGGAAAAAATCCGCAGTCAAGGACAAAGCCGAAAACGGTAATCCCGGCGGCAGAAAACTTGAAGTGCTGGACATTCCCGAAGTCGAGGGTGTTGAGATGCCGAAGCCCCATGATTTTCTTTCCGCCGAGCAGCGGGACGGCAGCGTCCTGCAGGCGCAGGAGATCTACACGGAAACCTGGCAATGGCTCAAAGGCATCGGCTGCGCCGCAAAGGTGTCGCCGCAGCTCTTGGAGCGATACGCCATGTGTTCTGCCCGTTGGGTGCAGTGCGAGGAAATGACCAACCGCATGGGTTTTCTCTCCAAGCACCCCACTACGGGAAAGCCGATCCCGTCCCCGTTTATCAACATCGGCATCAACTACATGAACCAGGCGGTTTGGCTCTGGAACGAGATATTCCAAATCGTGAAAGAAAACTGCAGCACGGAATACGGCGAGTCAACGCCGCAGGATGACCTTATGGAGCGTCTGCTCCGTGCGAGAAAGGGGTAACACCATGTTTGAAAAAGTAAATCCGTGCCACCCGGACAAGGTGGCAGACAGAATCGCCGGTGCGCTGGTTGACCTGGCATACGGAAAAGAAATCGATCCCCGTATTGCCGTGGAGGTTCTCATCGGTCACGGCGTGTGCCACATCATTGCGGAAACCTCCGTCAAGCTGGACGAGACAGATGTCACCGCTGCCGTTCACCGCATTGCCGGAAATCTCACCGTGGACTATGCGGAAGTGCCGCAGGACGGTCACCTTGCCGACAACCAGGCAGACGGCGTCCGCTGCGGCGACAACGGCATCTTCAAAGGAATGCCTGTGACCAAGGAGCAGAAAAAGCTGTCGCAGATCGCACGGGATATTTTCTCTGTGTATTCCTACGACGGCAAGTACATTCTGGACAGCGACCGGTTCAACCTCTGTCAGAGCAATGTGCCCTCGGATGCACTCCGAACCCTGTCTCCCGATGCGGAGATCAACCCACTCGGCGACTGGACAGGCGGCACCGATGTGGACACCGGTGCTGCCAACCGCAAGCTCGGCTCGGATATGGCCGACTCGGTGACCGGCGGCGGTCTGCACGGCAAAGACCTCTCCATGGCAGATGTGTCCGTGAATATTTACGCTTTCCTCAAAGCGCAGGAAACCGGTGCGCCCGTGACATTATGCTGCGCCATTGGGGACGATACCGTGGACGGCAAACCCTACACCGAAATCGTGGAGATTGCTCGAAACTACATCCGCTCGGTCGGAGGCTTCGAGAAGTTTGCGGAATGGGGGCTGGTCTGATGAAAACAACGACCGAAATGCAGCTCGTCCCCATCACGAAGCTGGTGCCGTATGTCAACAACGCCCGGACACACAGCCCGGAGCAGATCAATAAGCTCCGCTCCTCGCTGCGGGAGTTTGGTTTTATCAATCCCGTCATCATCGACCGTGACTATGGCGTTATCGCCGGTCACGGTCGTATTCTTGCCGCCAGGGAGGAGGGCATCGCCGAGGTGCCGTGTGTCTTTGCCGACCACCTCACCGAAGCCCAGAAGAAAGCCTACATCATTGCCGACAACCGTATGGCGATGGACGCAGGTTGGGACGAAGAGCTTCTGCGTGTGGAGATCGAGTCCCTACAGGCAGCGGACTTCGACCCACTCCTCACCGGCTTTGACGAAAAGGAGCTGTCGAAGCTGTTTGACGACGGCAAGGATGTCCAAGATGACGATTTCGATGTGGACGCCGAACTGCAAAAGCCGACCTTCACGAAATCCGGCGATATATGGACGCTGGGGCGGCACCGGCTCATCTGCGGCGACGCAACCTGCGAGGAGACCTACGCCGCCCTCATGGACGGCCGCAAGGCGAATCTCGTCATCACCGACCCGCCGATGAGAACACACAGTTGGCAGCGGAGCTTCTGCTCCACAGCGAGAACTGGTAAAAAGTCAAAATTTCAAAGCAACGGCTCCGTGAGGGGCTGCCGCTCGTTATACACAAAGTTGCGTCCGTTTCGGATGGCGGCTATTTTTATTGCTCTGCCTTGGAGGTGAATATCATGAGAAAATTGAAGAAATACAAGCCGACACGGTTCATGGAGAAATCCTCTCACTACGATGTCGACGCTGCGGATTATGCCGTGATGTTCATCGAGAGCCTGTGCCACACCAAAGGCACCTGGGCGAAAAAGAAGTTTGAACTGATCGATTGGCAGGAGCAGATCATCCGCGATGTGTTCGGAACGCTGAAACCCAACGGCTACCGGCAGTTCAACACGGCATACATCGAGATTCCGAAGAAAAACGGCAAATCCGAGCTTGCCGCGGCAGTGGCTCTGCTTCTGCTCTGCGGTGACGGCGAGGAGCGCGCAGAAATTTACGGCTGTGCCGCCGACCGCAACCAGGCGAAAATCGTATTTGACGTTGCCGTCGACATGGTGCGATTCTGCCCGTCTCTCGAGAAGCGTGTCAAAATCTCCGCATCGCAGAAAACAATAGAGTATCTCCCCACCAACAGCAAATACCAGGTGCTCTCCGCAGATGTTGCGAACAAGCACGGCTTTAATACCCACGGGGTCATTTTTGATGAGCTGCACACTCAGCCCAATCGCAAGCTCTACGATGTTATGACGCAGGGCTCCGGAGACGCCAGAATGCAGCCGCTGTATTTCCTCATCACTACCGCTGGAAACAACACCGAGAGCATCTGCTATGAGGTGCATCAGAAGGCGCTGGATATCATCGAGGGCAGAAAACACGACCCGACCTTTTATCCCGTCATCTACGGCGCCGGCATGGAAGAGGACTGGACGGACCCAAAGGTCTGGAAAAAGGCCAATCCATCCCTGGGAGAGACCATCGGCATCGACAAGGTCAAGGCGGCCTGTGACTCGGCAAAGCAGAATCCCGGCGAGGAGAACGCCTTCCGGCAGCTGCGGCTCAATCAATGGGTCAAGCAGTCTATCCGCTGGATGCCGATGGAGAAATGGGACACTTGCTCTTTTGCAGTAAACGAGGATGATTTGGAAGGACGCATCTGCTACGGCGGTCTTGACCTCTCGTCCACCACGGATATTACGGCGTTTGTGCTGGTGTTCCCGCCACTGGACGAAACGGATAAATACATCGTTTTGCCGTACTTCTGGATACCGGAGGACAACCTCGACCTGCGTGTCCGGCGCGACCATGTGCAATACGATGTGTGGGAACGGCAAGGGTATCTCCAAACCACCGAAGGTAATGTCGTTCACTACGGCTACATCGAAAAATTCATCGAGCAGCTTGGAGAACGTTTCAATATCCGTGAGATCGCCTTTGACCGCTGGGGTGCGGTGCAGATGGTGCAGAACCTTGAGGGCATGGGCTTTACCGTGGTTCCTTTTGGACAGGGCTTCAAGGATATGTCCCCGCCCACTAAGGAACTGATGAAGCTGGTGCTGGAGCAGCGCATTGCCCACAGCGGTCATCCCGTCCTCTGCTGGATGATGGACAACATTTATATCTGCTCTGACCCTGCCGGAAACATCAAGCCGGACAAGGCAAAATCCACAGAGAAAATTGACGGTGCCGTAGCGACAATCATGGCACTCGACCGCGCTATCCGCTGCGGCAACGATAACGGTGCTTCGGTCTATGACAGTCGCGGTCTGCTGTTCATTTGAGGTTCACCGTCAAAATATAGGTCGAATAAAGTCGAAAACTTTTTATTTGGCATAGTTTCGGACTTCCATTTCCGAAACTATTGACTTTTTTGATTTTTCGGGTATAATAGAACCAAGAAAGTCAGGAGGTGCATTATGGCTGAATTGATCAACCGACCCCAATATCTGAATCAGCTGATTCAAAACAAAGATGTGGATCTGGTGAAGATCGTCACCGGTATTCGCCGCTGCGGAAAATCGTCCTTGCTGGATCTGTTTCATCACTATCTGTCGGAGAACGGTGTGCCGGATTCACGAATCGTTCACATGAACATGGAATCCTTGCGTTACCGTGACCTGAACGATTACCTTTCTTTTTATGATTATGTCAGCAAGCAGATCGCTAAGGACGGAAAGACCTACCTTATATTCGATGAACTGCAGACTGTAGAACATTGGGAAAAAGCAATTGAGTCCTTCCGCTTGGATTATGATGTGGACATTTATATCACGGGTTCCAATGCCTATCTGCTGTCCACGGAATTTTCTACGCTGCTCTCCGGCAGATATGTAGAGATACGGATGCTGCCGCTGTCCTTCAAGGAGTTTCTGGACTTTTACGAGTTTGCACCCGATGTGACAATGGATGAAAAGTTCCAGAAGTATCTCCAGTTCGGAGGAATGCCGATTCTGAGAGAATACAAGTTCAACGAAGCGAGAAGCAATCAGGCACTGGAAGGTATCTATTCGACCGTTGTGCTGCGTGATATTTTGCAACGCAATAACGGCACAGATCAAGCCATGCTTCAAAAAATCATGCTGTTTTTATGTTCCAATATCGGCAGCATCACTTCTCCGAACAGCATCGGAAATGTGCTCTCCAACGAGGGCGACATTCAAACCGGGAAGCAGAAGAACATTGCGGGAAAAACGGTGGATAAATATATTTCCATGCTCCGCAATGCGTTTGTATTCTTCTCTGTCGGTCGGTATGATGTAAAAGGAAAGCAGCTGCTCAAAACTCTTGGAAAGAACTATATCATCGACATGGGCTTTCGTAATATGCTTCTGGGCTACCGAGATGCAGACCGCGGGCATATCATTGAGAATATCGTATTTCTGGAATTGCTGCGCCGTGACTATCGGGTATATATCGGGAAGGTCGGAGAGACAGAGGTCGACTTCGTTGCGGAAAAGCCGAACGATAAGGTATATATTCAGGTAACGGAAAGTATGCAAGCACCGGAAACCCGCGAACGGGAGCTTCGTCCGCTGCGTATGATTGGGGATAACTACGAAAAAATCGTGTTGTCTATGGATCGCAGCTTCATCAATTCCTATGATGGCATAAAGTCACTGAATTTGGTCGACTGGCTGCTCAGCGAATAAGCACTGCATTTTCAAAGCAAAATCAAAAGTTTTTGCAGTTCAAGTCGAAAACTTTTTCAATCGGAAGACTTTTGAACTTGAAAATAGATATAATTGAAGATTCAAAGCATCTGCTATTACAGCAGGTGCTTTTCTTATGCCCATTATGAAGGAGAGTGATGTTAATGGGTATCTTTTCAGGGCTGTTCAAATCCAGAGACAAGCCCCAGGACCGCACGGCAGGCAGCAATTATGCTTTTTTCTTTGGCAGCACGACCTCCGGCAAGGCGGTAACGGAGCGCTCGGCAATGCAGATGACCGCCGTGTATTCCTGCGTCCGTATTCTGTCGGAGGCTGTCGCAGGACTTCCGCTGCACCTCTACAAGTACACAGACAGCGGCGGCAAGGCAATGGCGCTTGACCATCCGCTCTACCGTCTGCTCCACGATGAGCCGAACCCTGAGATGAGTTCTTTTGTGTTTCGGGAGGCGCTCATGACGCATCTGCTGCTCTGGGGCAATGCCTATGCGCAGATCATCCGCAACGGCAAAAACGAGATTGTGGCACTGTATCCGCTGATGCCGAACAAGATATCGGTGGACAGAGACGAAAACGGTCGGCTCTACTACACCTATTACCGTGGCTCGGACGAAGCCATTAAGGACAAGGAGTTCGCCGTAACGCTTCAGCCCTCGGATGTGCTGCACATCCCCGGTCTCGGCTTTGACGGTCTTGTCGGCTACAGCCCCATCGCAATGGCGAAGAACGCCATCGGCATGGCTATCGCCTGTGAGGAGTACGGCGCAAAATTCTTCGCCAACGGTGCCGCACCGGGCGGCGTGCTGGAACACCCCGGCACGATCAAAGACCCTCAGCGTGTGCGGGAGAGCTGGCAGTCCACCTTCGGCGGCAGCGGCAATGCCAATA
>CAVAUJ010000091.1:0-8374 GCA_963591995.1 Succinivibrio sp. | reverse complement strand
CCGCAACCATTCGCAGTATCACAGGGCGGGAGTGAATTTTGCAGCTGTTTTAAATCGGGAATAGTATTAGGAGGCAGTAACGGTATATATTAACCGGTGTTGTCAGATGCCCCTGAAAGTCAAAATTTGCAGCGCAGCAACCCCTGATTCTCCTCACGGCAACGCAAAAAGCCCTGATGCGGCAGCACCTATAATAAAACAAGAGGATTGCATTATGTCACGCAATAAAGGAACATGGACTCGCACCTTGTACAAGCATGGTTTTGTTTGGTGGCTATTGATTGGCTGGTGGTGGAGACCAATTGCATGGTTCACAGCCACATTTTTTGCGATCTTATTTGGTTATAAGCGCATTGAAACGCGAGTTATGGGTCGTCGAAAGTAACCAGACAGTATTTTCCAATACAGTCCAATTCAGCAAGTTAAATTACTCTGAAAGAAGTATTATTTAATGCAGCGGAGGTAGTAGAACCATCTGGAATGACATAGTTCCAAAACCGAATGAAGCCATCACGACCAACGAAAAGCGTAGTAGAACCATCTGGAATGACATAGTTCCAAAACGGCACATTTTATCAATCGGATTCCCGTTGTGTAGTAGAACCATCTGGAATGACATAGTTCCAAAACGGGGCTGGAAGGCGGCGGGAAAAAGTGGTAGTAGTAGAACCATCTGGAATGACATAGTTCCAAAACAGCAGCACAGAGCACAGAGTGCAGAGCGCAGTAGTAGAACCATCTGGAATGACATAGTTCCAAAACTGAGCTTCTCTTCATAGCGCTGTTGTGCGAGTAGTAGAACCATCTGGAATGACATAGTTCCAAAACCCGCCGTCCGTGTGTTCATCGGTTCGGCGGGTAGTAGAACCATCTGGAATGACATAGTTCCAAAACTTAAAGTCGGCATGAATGCGCGCGCTCGTGGTAGTAGAACCATCTGGAATGACATAGTTCCAAAACTACGAATCCTGCACCATTCGCCGCCGTTTTGTAGTAGAACCATCTGGAATGACATAGTTCCAAAACAGACCTCCGGCGCGGTTGATGAGCTGGCGTGTAGTAGAACCATCTGGAATGACATAGTTCCAAAACTAAATCGCCAGCATTCCGGCGGGCAGCACGGTAGTAGAACCATCTGGAATGACATAGTTCCAAAACGCTCGTTGACGCCCAATCGGATGCACGAAAGTAGTAGAACCATCTGGAATGACATAGTTCCAAAACGAAAGGGGCGGCGGCACGCAACTGCCCGGAGTAGTAGAACCATCTGGAATGACATAGTTCCAAAACTTCACGGAGCTTGAACGCCGCCATGCCTTCGTAGTAGAACCATCTGGAATGACATAGTTCCAAAACGCTTGAGCTCTCTGTAAATCGTCGTGTTGTGTAGTAGAACCATCTGGAATGACATAGTTCCAAAACAATATCAGGCGCTGCTCGACAGCGCGGATCGTAGTAGAACCATCTGGAATGACATAGTTCCAAAACATGAAACCTACACAACGAAGGGCAACAGTAGTAGTAGAACCATCTGGAATGACATAGTTCCAAAACCTCAAATCCATGAGGTAGGAACCTTTCGGTCGTGAGCCGCTGTCACGCCGGATGGTTCTTTTTTCTTCAGTATATCACAGCTTGATGATTTTGTCATCATAATTCTGCTCAATTTGCCACCGAATTTCCTGCTCATGCATCGGAATCGCCTGATTTTGAAAAATCAGCAATGTCTTCACTTTCGTGTAGGCGGCATACTTGATGATTTCCTGCCAATCCTCCTCTGAAAAGTAATTATCCAGATTGCAGAGAATCAGCAGCTTTTGTGGCATCCATTCTGCAAGAACATCCATCAGCTTGCAAATTCGCACCAGCGGTGACGTGTTCAGCGGGCAATCCAGATGCACACCAAACGCTTTGCAAACAGCCTGCACCGTCATTTCGTCCGGGGCGCTGATTTCCAGTGGGATTTCACGCATCACCTCCTGCATAAAATCCGACAGCTCCGCCATCTGCTTCTCCCAACGGGCTTGCCGCAGGGGCTCTTTCCGAATGAGCTGATTGATTTCCCCATAGAGTGCCGTTGTGATTTTCTTGTTTGCAAAGTCAATGTGGAATGGGTCAGTGACCACGTACAGCAGTTTGGCGGCATCCGCCAATTCATTGTTTTGCAAAAACATGAACGGTTCCAGCGGCTCTTCTCCTGCTTCCATGGCAAGGAAGCTCTGCACCACTCGCCCATACAGGTGCGGCGAGGCAATCTGCATCGAGGATACGCAATCCGCATCGATTGGCAAATCATGCTCGAAGCTGATGTTCCGCAGTATCAAAAGAACCACAACCTCTCTGTCGTATCCAGCTGTTTTTCCTGCGGACCGCCCAACAGATACTCAATCTGGCTGTACTGCTTTTCCGTGATGATCATTAGCTGAATGATCCCCTTCGCTGGCTTGATGCGGTTCACTCGATGTTTAATCAGGTCAGCCGATACCGCATTGACCGCCAGTTTGCAGTACACCGATTCCTGCATCATCAGAAAGCCGTCCTTGATGAGTTCTCTGCGGAATCGCCCATACGCCGCCCGCTCTTCCGCCGTTGTAACCGGCAAATCAAACATTACGATGACTCTCATGGCTCGCATCCTCATAGTGCATCATCATTCCTTCTGTCCATTCCGTTTGGCCGTCAAGGAAATCCGTCGTATTGCGCACAAAGCGGGCAATCGCCGTGCTGACATACATCTTCTGCTGCTGATAGGATACCTCTGTATTGAGAATGTCCAGCAGTTCATGCTTATACGCCTTGTCAAACGTGCGCTCCCCCTGATGCAGCACCGCCTGATCCACCAGAAAGCGGAATGGTTCCATCAGGTCGCAAGAAAGGTTGAAGCTGTTGTAGGCGTTCCGATGGTGAATGCCCAGCTGCGTCGCATAGCCGCGTGCTGCAACCTCCTTATTGAAGCAGGAAAGCAGCAGGGCATAGCCGTAATTCAGCGCTGCGTTGCGGTCGCTTTTCAAATCCCGCGAGAAATCCTTGCCGTAGATGCGGTTGAAGTAAACCTTTGCCGCATGTCCTTCACGATTCGTTGCGTCACCGAGGGCAACGTGGTCCGCAAAAGATGCGATTTGTCTCGCCGCCTCCACAGAAACCTCCTGCATCACCCCTGCCTGATTGAGAATCTTCTGGCAGATGATGTTCTGCCACAGGACCGCTTTCCGTGCATCGCTCCAGTTCGCCTGCGCCGTCATCCTCGCTGCCGTATCATGACTGCCCGCATAGGGAAGCACCTGCCCGCATGGATTCCGCTTTTCATCGCAGAAAATGATATTCACCTTTTCGTGCATCAGCTCGCAGAGGAGATACCCCGTCAGCGTGACCATCGTCGTATCCAGAATCAGCGTATGCAGTTCCGAAAGATGAACCATGCGCACCTCATCGCCGCGAATGATGAGAAAACCGTCCTTATACGTCAGCTTGCAGGGGCTTTGAATCACGACGGTTCGGAATCCGGCCATAGCTTCGTCCTCTTCTCGCGCAGTCCTGTGATGGATTGGTCAATTAGGGTAACACCTTTTGTCGGTATGCTGCGGATTCGCCAGTCTGCGCAGGTAATCCAATTCTTTGAAGCCTTTCCCTGCTTCCCCATAGCGTTCAGCAACTCGCTCACCATGTCCGTCCAATTGGCAGCAGTCAGTTGTTCCGGTTTCTCAAGGCTTTTCAAAATGCGATTGACATCACCCTTGCATTTTTGATAAAAGACAGCATACTGCGTTTTGAATTTTTCAAGCAGATGAAGCACCGTTTCCTTAAGCCGCTCCGGATTCAAATCATCCTCTTTCCCGTGGAAAAGTAATGCGATGGTTGTCATGTCCTTTCCTGATACAAATAACTGTTTCCCATTGTTAATCGTTACTCGCGGTTTATCCTCTTTACCTGCAAGAATATCAATCGTCTGACCTCCACGAAGCTCAAAAGTGTTTCCGTCCCATTCCATCATTTGGTTTATGAGAATCCGTGGATGTACCACTGTCACACCGGGAATTTTATCTTCTGCAAAAGCTTGAATTAACTCATCTGCCTTTTCTATGGGAACATTTGCGTAAATCGGGATACCTACAACCTTGCGGTTAATTGTGTTCCCCTTCTTATACTGAATCGCCGTCATGAAGGCAGGCATGATGCCGTTAAACCCGCCATATTTTTTCGTATCCAGCGTTTTCTTCAAAGCAAATTTGGCGTATGCATGTCCGGCACGATATCGCGTCTCATTATAAAGTGCGCCCGACTTCTGCCGTTTCAGGAACACCACATGACCATCGTGGTATCCCCACGCCGCCTTCAGGTAGCAAATATCCTGCTGCGCATTTCTGAGAATTTCCCCCGTATCCTCATCCACCTGATCCCGATTGAACGCCGCCAGTATCATGCCGTGCTTTGAGCTTAGATCCACCTTGAGCCTGTCATTTTCTTTCGCTGCATCCTGCGCCTTTCTGAATCGAATCGCCGCAGGTGACTCGCTGTCAAGCCATGGCAGAAAACGCTCCACAAAGCTTCCCATCGTGGCTGCAAGGAATGCGTCATACGCATGGTGCATGTCGTTCAGCTCACGAATCTTGTAAAGCCCATACTGCTTCCGCATTTCCGAGGAAAGCCCTGCTTTGATGCCACGCACTTGCACATCCGGATAATGCCGCTTGAACAGTTCCGTCACGCACTTCACCATCTGCCCCGTTTCCACCAGCTGCCGTGCGGCAAATTTGTGCTTTTCCGCATCGTCCACCACACCGCGCGTCAGATTCTTGTACTTCTTTTCGCCCATGAAGCCCTTCTGCCGCAGATAATTCCACCATGAGCGCTGCGACTGGCGAATACGTTCATCCAGCAGGAGGCTGTCTCCTTTTCGCTGGTTTTCCCCCTTCAGCACCAGCGCACGGTTTTCAATGGAATTGTCCACGATATAGCATTGGGGCAAAATATGGTCGATTTCTGTCGTTGCTTCAAGGTGATTGAAATCCAGGGGCTTTCCGCTGTAAAGGGACTTGCCCAGCTGCATCAAATACAGATACTGCCGGTCATCCAGTTTCTTTTCATTCTTGCATTGCTTCCATGCTTCCCAGCACGCTTCCGACACTTCCCCTTGCGTATTATCATCCGCCAGTTCCTGATACATCTGTTCTACTTGCTTCAGGCGGGATTGCGTCTGCTTTTTCTTCTCCTCTGGTGTTTCTTCCCGTGTATTTTCCAGATAAATGGCGTGCGGCAAGCAGCCCTGATGGTCAATCAGTTCCTTCACAATGCGCACCGCCGTCCAGACGCCGCGTTTCAGCGCCGGAGAAACCTGCATTTCCCGAATCTCGTCGTATTCGATTTCGCCTTTGGGTTCTCCCAGTTCAATCAGCCGCTCTTTTTCAACGTGCTCTAAGAAGTGGTATTGCGGATTGTTCAGTACCTGCATGAAGGTTTCATTCGTTACACGCATGACGTCCATGATGGTTGCCGGTTGATTCTCATATTCACCCAGCACACCATTCAGCAGCTTTGCGCTCAGCCGTCCCCAGCCTGTGTAGCGCCGCTGCACCAGAAAGCTCAACTGTTTGTCCGTTACATCCGGATATTTTTCCTGTATCAGCTTTTTCAGTATGTTTCGGTCTTCAAAGATGGTACTCCAGCGCACCAGGGTTTCCAACTGCTCCATCGTCTGTTCGTTCACGGTGAACCCATTCTTCTCCAAGTCAAACCGTGTACGCAGATTCGCCGTGAATTGATTCGGTACCTGTGTGCCGGAAATATCATTCTCCGTAACATCCTCATACGGGCTATTCATCCGAAGCCATTTCGCGAATGTTTTGCAGGAAACCGACTTGTTCTTTGCAAGCAGTTCATTCAGTATCCGCTTTTTCAAGGGAACATTGCGAATCAATTCGCCCTTTATGCGCACACGGTTCAGCTCATTGAGCACAAGATACTCTTCATACAGCAGGGAATGCAGCGGCAGCACATCTTCCGTCGGCAGATAGGTGCATTTGTTTGTCAGGTTTGCAATGAATCCCTCTGCTGTTTTCGTTTGATCCACCACGTCAAAGAAATTCCAAGGATAGGCAGGCTGCGACTTGTCCCGCACAATCCACTTCTGGAATGGGCTGTTCTTATCCCGATACAGCGGACCCACGTAATACGGCAAGCGGAATTTGCAGATGCTGATGATTTTCTCCCGATTTTCCCGCAGTGTAGGGTAATACTTGCCCTGTGCTTCGAGAATCTTCTCCAATTCTTCCACTTGAATCTGATTCGGGATTTGACCGTTCAGATTGATGCGCTGCAATGGCAAAAAGCCGTTTGGGTCCTCCATCGCCTCCAGCATGGGCTTTGCTGCGGCTGCCGCCTCTGCATCTTTATTCCCGCTCAGCACGCCTCGAAGCTCCTTATAGAAATCATCCTGCGTGCAGCGCTTCAAATATTCTTTTTCGTATTCTTTTTTGAACTGCTTGGGCTTGCGCAGGTGGTCCGTATAGGCAGCATAGCCTTTTTCGTTTTTATCATCCCGGAACAGCTCGTTGAATTTGTCCCGCCGATAGGCTCTCACCCATTTTTTCAAATTCTGCAAGTCCTGCCCATGTGTTTTGTGGCGCTCAACCATCATGTCAGAAATCGTCTGCCCATTTTGATGAATTTCCGCAAACAGCTGCCAGCGATACAGGGCCAGTATCCGTGTGAATACGTCCGCCTGTGCTTCCGTCATTCCGGAAAGATACGTTTCCTCCGTCTCGCCCTCTATTGCGCTCAAGTATGTTTTTTCTGGTGCTTTCTCCTGCTCCTCGTAGTTGATCAGTGCTTTCAAAGAGCCCTTGTAGCCCAAAAGGAACAACGCAAGCGCTTGTGCTGCTTCCTTGCTTTCTTTTTTCTTGCCGGTATACAGCAGCTTCTGAATTTGCTCCTTTCGCGCCATGCCGCGAAGGGAACGTTTTTCCATCGTCTCGCAGATTTCCTTTGCTGTGTTTTCTGCCAATACAAACCCGCAGGCAAATTTTTCTGGGTCGGTCAGCAATTCCAGCAGCTCTTTCATCTTTTCCGGTGCTTCCTCGCCAACGTCAGACAGCGTTTGTCCTTCCATCAGGAAGTGTCCACGATATTTGATGATGTGGTGCATCGCCAGATAGACATAGCGAATGTCTGCCTGCTTCGTGCTGTTCACCAATTCCCTGCGAATATGGTAAATCGTCGGCGCATCAGATCGGAACGCCCCGACAGATACCGAGCCATCCACAAAGAGCGCTTTGGGCAGTTTTGCATAGAAATTCTCGTATTTGCAGTCCTCTGCCCATAGGAACGATTCATTCATCCGAAGGAAAAATTCCGGGTCTACCGCACGCACATCCGGCTCAACCAGCATTTGCAGCCGCTTGATGCGATTGTGCCGCCGTGCCAGCCGACGCCGTGTTGAACGACTCACTCGCCGTTTTTCCGCTGTCTGCGCTTCCTCAAATAGAACAGAACCATAGGTGGGACGCTTGTGAAAACGAAGCAGCCGACCCTTTTCGTCCGTCATTGCATAGCCAACAGAACTTGTGCCAATATCCAACCCGATATTGTAGACTTTTTTCATGGTGGTGCGCCTCTTTCCGTCATTTGTCGTTTTATGAATCGCCTTTGCAAACGGCTGAATTTGTTTTCCCCCACGATATGCGCACTTATGAAAAAAGCCGCTTGCGCGGCGGAGCCTCTAAAAGCTCGCAAACGGTGAAGGAAAATCCTTGGTTTTGACTCACTATACCATTCCAGATGGTTCGTTTTGATTATATAGGACTTTGTGCATTCTGTCAAGTGAATTTATGATTTTGTTTACCGTTTTCTTGTAGGAGTACAATACATCTTGGACAGGGAGCAAAAAAGAGTAGAAGGATGGCGAGAAATCGGTTATAGTAAGAGTAGCCACACCCAACCACAACCGAAAGGAGCGCATCCTTCATGAGCAACAGTATAACACAGGACATGAACTATCGGCAATCCCTGATGAAATACGCGGAGAAGTACGGCGTAAAGCGCGCAAGCCGGAAATACAACAAGAGCCGCTCATACATCTACTTCTGGCGTGCCCGATGGGATGGATCAGTAAACTCTCTGGCCTGTCAATCGAAGCGCCCACACGGGCATCCGCGACAGCACACAGAGGAGGAATTGACGCTCATTCGCAACATGCGCCGCCGAAATCCCAAGCTTGGTCTTACAGAGCTATGGTTTCGTCTAAAAGAGCGGGGATACTCGCGCTGCGTTGAAAGCCTGTATCGCGTCATGCGGAGAGAAGGGCTCATCAAGGGGCGTCCTGTAAAGAAAAAGCAGAAACCAAAGCCCTATGAACAGATGACGCACCCGGGCGAGCGCA
>CAVAUJ010000090.1:0-8419 GCA_963591995.1 Succinivibrio sp. | reverse complement strand
CGGGCGAGTGTCCTGTAACCTTATCTTTCCTCGCGGAAATAGGCATTTCCCAGGCTTTCCGGTGCCTGGTTCTCTCTCTTGTTGCGGATGCTCGTAAAGACGAGCACCAGAAGCGTCACCACATAAGGCAGCATTTTATAGAGCTCCTGGTATTCCATGTGGTCGATGCCCGTCGGCAGATACAGATACAGGATGTAAAGTCCGCCGAACAGAAAGGAATCCAGAATGGCAAGTCCCGGTCTCCACATGGTGAAGATGACCAGCGCAATGGCAAGCCAGCCACGGTCGCCGAAGGCATCGTTGGACCAGACGCCGCAGGCGTAATCCATGACGTAATACAGGCCGCCGAGGCCGGCGATCATGCAGCCGATGCAGGTCGTGAGGTATTTATACCGGGCCACATTGATCCCGGCTGCATCGGCCGTTCCCGGATTTTCGCCGACCGCCCGCAGATGCAGACCGATTCGGGTCCGGTTCAGCACCCGGGAAGAGATCAGCGCAAATGCGATGGCAACATAGGTCAGAAAGCCGTAGGAAAGGAACAGCTTTCCGAACCATCCGCAGCTCGAGGCAAAGGGAAGCGATTTGCTGAAATAGCTGCTGGTGGCGCTCAGCGCAATGGAGGGCACGTCGCTGCCGGAGAGCTTGATGAGCGAACCGCCGAAGAAATTGCCGAAGCCGACGCCGAAGGTGGTCATGGCAAGACCCGTTACATTCTGATTGGCACGGAGCGTAACGGTCAGGAAGCAATACAGAGCCCCCATCAGAAAGGATCCCAGCAGGCAGCACAAAAGAGGAATGCCGACGGCCAGTGCCGGATGCATGCCGCTCTGCCCTCCTGCCGCATTTTCATACAGAAAGGCACCGATGACGCCGCTGATGCCGCCTACATACATAACGCCCGGAATTCCCAGGTTCAGATTTCCGGATTTCTCCGTCAGGATCTCGCCGGTGCATCCGAAGAGAAGCGGGATTCCCTGAACAACCGCGCGCGGAATAAATGCCAGCAAAAAACTCCACATGACTATTGTCCCTCCTCTTGTGATTTTTTCCGAAACAGCAGCCGGTAGTTTGCAAAAAACTCGCAGCCGATGATGCTGAACAGAATAATTCCCGTCAGAATATCGGAAAACGACTGGTTCAGCCCGAAATTCGTCGAGATTTCTCCTGCACCGCGCTCCAGAAAGACAATCAGAAAGCTGGCGATGAGCATGGAAAAGGGATTGAACTTGGACATCCAGGAGACCAGCACAGCCGTAAAGCCCTGCCCTCCCACGATGGTCGTGGTAATGGTGTGGTTGATGCCGCCGACGAGGAGGAGCCCGACAATCCCGCAGATTCCGCCGGAAATGAACAGGGTCCGGCGAATGACCTTCGGAACGCGAATGCCGACGTATTTGGCCGTATTCTGGCTCTCACCCACAACCGCGATCTCATAGCCGGCCTTCCGGTAGGTAAGGTAAATGTAGATGCAGACGGTTATGGCAGCGGCGCACAGAATGGGCAGCAGATACTTATTGCCGAAAATCTGCGGCAGCCATCCGGCGTTGGAATTCTGATTGATGATGCCGATTTTTCCGGAGCCCTGCGGCACCTCCCAGACCACGGTGTAGAACGCCACCAGCTGTGTGGCGATGTAGTTCATCATCAGCGTAGCCAACGTTTCGTTGGTGTTCCACTTGGATTTGAACAGTGCCGGTATGTATGCCCACATTCCGCCTGCGATAAAGCTCGTGAACATCATACATACGATGAGCGTCCAGTTCGGAATCTTCTCTCCCAGGCAGATCATGCACGCTGCCGTGGCAAGGCCGCCGATCAGAACCTGCCCCTCTCCGCCGACGTTCCAGAATTTCATCTTGAAGGCCGGTGTCAGAGCAACGGCAATCAGCTGCAGAATGGCGACGTTCTGCAGGGTGATCCATGTCTTGCGTGTGGATCCGAAGGCCCCGAGGAACATGGACTGATATACCTCAACGGGGCTGATACCGGTCGTAATGGTCGTCACAATGCCGCACAGGAAAAGTGCCAGCACAATGGCGAGAAGGTGTATCCAAAACGACTGCAGAAAGGTAACATCATCGCGCTTTACGATGTGGAAAAGCGGTTCCTTTTTCTTAATCATTCTGCTGTCCTCCCACCGTCGTCATCAATCTGCCGATTTCCTTTTTGTTCGTTTTGCGGGCATCGAGAATGCCGCTGATCTGACCGTCGCACAGAACCAGAATCCGGTCGGAGAGCTGCAGCAGAACGTCCAGATCCTCACCGACGAAGATAACGGCGACGCCCTTTTTCTTCTGCTCGTTGATCAGATTGTAAATCGTATATGAGGAATTGATATCAAGCCCCCGCACCACGTAGGCCGTCATCAGAACCGTAGGGGACGATGCGATTTCCCGTCCCACCAGAATCTTCTGTACGTTGCCGCCGGAGAGGCGCCGCACCGGGGTCTCAATGCTGGGGGTTACGACCTCCAGCTCATTGACCACCTTTTTGGCCAGCTTCCGCGGCTTCCTGCGGTTCGTATAAATGGACCAGCCGTCGCGGAAGGAGCGCAGCATCATGTTGTCGGAAAGGCTCATGTTGCCCACAAGTCCCATGCCCAGACGATCCTCCGGAACAAAGGAGAGCGACACACCCATTCTGGCAATTCGAAGGGGATCCTTTCCGATCAGCTCCTCCTTCGTACCGTCATCTTCCACGTACCGGACGCTCCCCTGCTCGGTTTTCTGCAGACCGGCGATGGCCTCGAGCAGCTCCTTCTGGCCGCTGCCGGAGATTCCGGCAATCCCGAGAATTTCGCCGCTGTTGGCGGTAAAGGACACATTCGACAGCTTTAATATGCCATCGCCGCTGCGAACGCTCAGATTCTCCACCGTCAGCCGCGGCTGCGGGTTCTCCGGTTCCTCGCGTTCGATGTTCAGAATGACCTCGCGGCCGACCATCATGTTCGTCATTTCATTGACGTTGGTATCCTTTGTCATCATGCTGCCGATGTAGCGGCCGCCGCGCAGAACGGCAACGCGGTCCGATAACTCTTCCACCTCATGCATTTTATGCGTGATGATGATGATGGCCTTGTTGTCCTCACGCATCTTGCGCAGGACATTGAAAAGCTTTTCCGCCTCCTGCGGGGTCAGCACCGCCGTCGGCTCATCCAGAATCAGAATGTCTGCGCCGCGGTAGAGAACCTTCACGATTTCCACGGTCTGCTTCTGTGACACCGACATATCGTAGACCTTCTGCCCCGGATTCACATCGAAGCCGTAGCGGCTGCAGATTTCTTCGATCCGCCGGGTGGCCTCTTTGAGGTTCAGTCTGCCGTCAAGTCCAAGGACAATGTTCTCGGCGGCCGTCAGCACATCAATCAGCTTGAAATGCTGATGCACCATGCCGATGCCCAGCCGCAGAGCGTCCTTGGGCGATTGAATCACCTCTTCCTTTCCGTTGATGAAGATCTCTCCCTCATCCGGATAATAGATGCCGGCAATCATGTTCATCAGGGTCGTCTTTCCGCTGCCGTTTTCTCCCAGCAGGGCGAGGATCTCCCCGCGGTAGATGTCCAGATCCACCTTCTCATTTGCCGTGACCTGACCGAAGGTTTTCGTGATGCCCCTGAGCGAAACAGCCGCCGTTCTTGTCTCCTTCTCCATTCCCACGTTGTCCTTTCTGTGTCCAGTACCGTTGCCTTTCGGTAAACCTTCCTGTCGCCCGAGAGCGCAGCTGCGCGAATGACGGTTGGGTGATAGAAAAAGGGCGGCGCCACCAGAGAGCGCCGTCCTCTTGTTTCTGAATGCTGCGTAATGGATTAGAATGCCTGATCCAGAAGGGTGATTCCGTCAATCTGCACGTCGAAATAAGGTGCGGAACGGAAGCCCTCACCGGACTCATGGAAATAGCCGTCGGAAACGACCTCGTGATCGCCGGTGTAATCCGCATCGGTGTCAACATCTGCCATATAGCTGTCCAGTGTCTCGCCGCCAACCGTAAAGGTAGAGGTATCGAACACATGCAGTGTGCCGGCCTCAAGCTCAGCCTTCACTTCCTCGAGCTTCTCTGCCGTACCCTCGGCAGCAGCATCGCCCAGCTCCGTAAGCTCAACCGAGCCGGTCTCCAGCGTGCCGATCCAGTCGGTATCGATGGCCTCTCCGTTTGCTACGCAATTGATGGCATACTCAAAATAAGGCTCCCAGTTGATTCTGGAAGAAACCAGGAAGGTGTTGGGGCAGGCAGAAGCCGTGCTGCCGTTGTAGGACACGTCCGGTACACCGGCCGTCTCGCAGGCAGTGGGCGCACCCATGGAATCTGCGTGCTGGCTCAGGAGAACACAGCCATCCTCGATGAGCTTGTTGGCGCCTTCCTTCTCTGCCGTCTCGTCATACCAGGAACCGGTAAAGGTAACCTCCATGGTAGCGGAAGGGCAAACCGAACGGGCACCCAGGAAATAAGAGGTATATCCGGAGATAACCTCAGCGTAGGTATAGGCGCCTACGTATCCCATCTTTGCCTCATCCTCGGTGATTTCACCGTTCTCAATCATTTCATTGAGCTTGAGTCCGGCCACAACACCGGCAAGATAACGTCCGTCATAGATCGAAGCGAACGCGTTGTGGAAGTTATCCAGGCCTTCGGTATGCGCCTTGGTTCCGGTTGCATGGCTGAACTGAACCTCCGGGAACTCCTTGGCGGCCTCGATGATGTAATCCTCATGACCGAAGCTGTCTGCGAAAATAAAGCTGCAGCCCGCATCCGCAAGCTCGCAGGCGGCATCGTAGCACTCCTGACCCTCCGGAATGTTGGTCTTCGAAATCATCTCTACGCCGAGCTTATCGCAGGCAGCCTTCGCTGCATTGATGAAGTTCAGATCGTAAGTGGAGTTCTCGTCGTGAAGGAAGATAAAGCCAACCTTCATATCGGCAAGTGCAGCATTGTCTGCGGACGCATCCTCGGAAGCATCCGTCGCTGTCTCTTCTGCTGCGGCCTCCGACGTTTCCGTCGTGTCTGCAGTATCGGTGTCTGCGGCTGCACCGGAACCGCAGCCGACCAGGGATGCTGCGGCAAGAGACAGCGCAGCCAGTAAACCAACGACCTTCTTTTTCATACATCTCCTCTCTTTGCACCGCTTCCGCTCAAACCGGATCCTGGATGCGATGCGGACACGATCCGGTCAATTCCTCTCAGAATACACTAGATATAGTATTCCTTTCCCTCCGATGCCTCAATTCAACAATTTATAGAAATTTAACATGCGGAAAGGCGGTTTTTTATCCATTCTGCTCTGCGTTATCCGGCCGGTTATTTAAAAACCGACGTGCCGGCATCCGTCAGGAGCGGAACGTAATCTCACCGGTGCGGTCATCCATGCTCTCGACAATGGCCAGAGATTCCACGCGCACTCCCTTGGCGCGAATCCGCTCTCCGCCGCCCTGGAATCCCTTTTCCACGGCGATGCCGATGCCTTCCACATGCGCCCCGGCCTTCTGCGCAATGTCAAGAAGGCCCTCCAAGGCACAGCCATTGGCCAGAAAATCATCGAGGATGAGCACGTGATCCTCCGGCCCCAGGAATTTTCTGGACACGATCACGTCATACACCCTTTTATGCGTAAAGGACTCGATCTTGGTGGAGTATACCTCTCCGTCAATGTTCAGGGATTTGGCTTTTTTGGCGAAGACCACCGGCGCATGAAAATGCTGTGCGGCCACGCAGGCGATGCCGATGCCGGAAGCCTCCACCGTGAGAATCTTGTTGACCGGGCAACCCTCGAACAGCCGGGCCCATTCCCTTCCCATTTCGTTAAAAAGATCAATGTCCATCTGATGATTCAGAAATGCGTCCACCTTCAGGATGTTCCCCGGCTTGACCACGCCGTCCCTGCGAATGCGCTCCTCCAACAATTTCATGGCTGGCTCTCCCCTGTCTTATGCTTTCACCACAAAGTTCAATATCTTCCCCGGCACATAAATTTCCTTCACAAGATTGCCTGCGGCAAGGTATTTGGCCACATTCTCATCCTTCTTTGCAGCCGCAAGAACCGTTTCCTTATCGGCATCTGCAGGAATTTCAATGGTTCCGCGAAGCCTTCCGTTCACCTGAACGCCCATTTTGACAACCGCGTCCACGGTCTTGGCCTCATCGTAGACCGGCCACGCGGACAGCGTGCAGAAGGTCCGTCCGTCCGGATTCATGCCGAGCTGCTCCCACATCTCTTCCGCAAGGTGCGGGGCGAAGGGAGAAAGAAGCTGGACAAAGAGCGTGACATCCTTTTGGGTAACCGCTCCCGCCTTGCAGTAATCGTTGGTGAGCGCCATCAATGCCGCGATGGCGGTATTGAACTTCATATTGTCGATGTCTTCCGACACCTTCTTGATGGTCTTGTGGAGCTTGGCCTCGAGCGCCGGATCCTCCTTTTCGGCCGTTGCCATTTCGGTAAAGCCAGCCACTCTTTCAAGGAAACGCTTGCAGCCCTTTAGGGATTCGTCACTCCACGGAGCTGCACTGCCGTAATCGCCCATGAACATCACATAGGTCCGAAGCGTATCCGCACCGTATTCCTCTACGATGTCCACCGGGTCGATGACGTTGCCTCTGGACTTGGACATCTTCTGTCCGTCGGAGCCAAGAACCATGCCCTGATAGGTTCTCTTGGCATAGGGCTCCGGCGTATTCACCTCTCCGATGTCATAGAGGAAGTGATGCCAGAATCTGGAATACAGAAGGTGCCGCGTCACGTGCTCCATGCCGCCGTTGTAATGGTCCACCGGCATCCAGTACTCCAGCTTTTTGCGGTCAGCAAACGCTTCGTCGTTATGGGCATCGCAGAAACGAAGGAAATACCAGGAGGAGCCTGCCCACTGCGGCATGGTGTCCGTCTCTCTCTTCGCTGCGCCGCCGCACTTGGGGCAGGTGCAGTTCACCCAGGAATCAATTCTTGCAAGAGGGCTCTTTCCGTCCTGCCCGGGCTCAAAATTCTCCACTTCCGGGAGCGTGAGCGGCAGCTGATCCTCCGGAACGCCCACGGTACCGCATTTTGCGCAATGGATCAGCGGAATGGGCTCACCCCAGTACCGCTGGCGGTTGAAGGCCCAATCCTTCATCTTGTATTGAACGCCCTTGTGACCGATCCCCTTCTCCTGCAGATATTCCCGCATTCTCGCAATGGAATCCTTCTTGTTGGTAATCCCGTTCAGAACGCCGGAATTGACCATCTCTCCGTCACCGGTATAGGCTTCCTTGGAGATGTCGCCGCCCTTGATGACTTCGACGATATCGATGCCGAACTTCCTGGCAAAATCATAGTCTCTTTGATCGTGGGCCGGCACCGCCATGATGGCTCCCGTGCCGTAGCCCATCATAACGTAATCGGAGATGAATACCGGAATTTCCTTTCCGGTGATCGGATTGATTGCCGCAAGTCCTGCGATGCGCACGCCGGTCTTGTCCTTCACCAGCTGGGTTCTCTCGAATTCCGTCTTACGCGCGGACTCCTTCCGATACTCTTCCACCTCGCTCCAGTTGGTGATTTCATCCTTGTGACGGTCCAGAATGGGATGCTCGGGTGCAACAACCATAAAGGTTACGCCGTAGAGCGTATCGCATCTCGTGGTGTAGATTTCCAGCTTCTCGTCCGCAAAGGCCTCGCCCTTGCCGTCGGATACCTGGAAGTCCACAAAGGTTCCCTCCGAGCGACCGATCCAGGCAACCTCCTGCTGTTTTACCGATTCCGGATAATCCACATCCTGCAGACCGTTCAGAAGCTTATCGGCGTACTCCGTGATCCGCAGAAACCATACATCCTTGGCCAGCTGCACCACATCGCTGTGACAGATATCGCACTTGCCCCCCTGGGAATCCTCGTTGGACAGCACAACCTTGCAATGCGGGCAGTAATTGACCAACGTCTTGGAACGGAATACCAGCCCATGCTCAAAGAGCTTGAGGAAGATCCACTGTGTCCACTTGTAGTAATCCGGACGGGAGGTTGCAAATTCGCGGGACCAGTCGAACGAAAATCCCACCTTCTGCAGCTGCTCGGAAAAATGGCTGATATTCTTCTCTGTGATGATATGCGGATGCGTATTGGTCTTGATGGCATAGTTCTCAGCCGGCAGACCGAAGGAATCGAAGCCGATGGGAAACAGAACATTATAGCCCTGCATGCGGCGCTTTCTGGCCAGCACCTCAATGGAGGAATAGGCCTTAATATGACCTACGTGCATGCCGGCGCCTGAGGGATAAGGAAACTCTACAAGACCATACCATTTGGGCCGCTTGTCAAAATCGATGGCCTTGAAGGCCTCCGCCTCTTTCCAGGCAGACTGCCACTTGGGCTCGATCTTCTTAAAGTTATATTTCATGCTGCTACCTCTTTCAATTGTTATGGAAATTCACATCATCAAATGATATTCCCGCGTTTTCT
>CAVAUJ010000089.1:2248-8731 GCA_963591995.1 Succinivibrio sp. | reverse complement strand
GCTGCCACAGGCACCTGAAGCCTGCGCGTCTACCAATTCCGCCACTTCTGCGAACAAATGATATGTTAGCGCATCCCGTCCGATGTGTCAAACATAAAAGCGCAATTTCCTGTTCCGACTTTTTCCGCAATTGTCACACATTTCCACCAATTCTCAGTGGCCCGCTCCGCCACGCCGCGTGCATCGGTTGCAAAACAATAAAACCGCGAATGCAGGCCGAAGAATGCCGTCCGGATAATGCCCGGGGTGTTATGTTTATTGCGCACCACAAATAGTGCGTCATAGTGCGTTGATTTCTTTTTCCAATTTGCTGACTGCGTTCATGACAGTCTCAAAGGTCGGAACATCACCATAGAGCATATCCTTCATTGCTTCGTAATCTGCGGCCAATGCTGCAAAGCGATACTCCGGTGGAACCAGCTTCAAGGTGCCTGGAACAGCCTCCTGGTACTTTGCCCAAGATCTCGGATAGAACTTCATTTTGAAGTCCACTACCGTTTTCAGTAATTCCACCCGGGCAAAGGCGGCTTCCTTCACAGGCGTCATGGACATGCGGTACAGGTCATAGTAATGCCGGGAATAACGCTGCGGCATTTCTGAGCTTTCGGGTCTGTTCGCCTCGTGGTGTAGGATCGTTGCCTTTTCCCAGAAAGTCCGCTCCGGTGCGACGGTCAGAATTGCCGTGTTCTTTTGCGCAAAGACTTTCGGATAATAGGTTGCGGCATAGGGCTCGATTTGAGCAATTTTTGCGGGCGTCCAAGCGGCCAGCGCACCGATCTCCAAACGAATGACCTGCAAGGTAGCAGAATTTGTAAACAGGTGCGGATAGGCAAAGATAACTGTCTGCTTATCCTTTCCGTCTATGTAAATGTTCGCCTCACAGCCAAGCTCCTGAGAGAGCTCTGCCTGAATGGTGGGGCAAAACTGCTCCTCAAGGAAAACCTCAGCCCGTGCGTTGGCCTCTTTGTTGAACGCATCCTGTTTGGTGTTGGAGCGTTTTTCCCATGGCTCGTCCTTACCGTATCCAAGCACCCGCCAGTCCAAGATCAGGTCAATATCTTCGGAAAAGCGGCTGATCAGGTTGAAAGCCTTGGAAAGGCTGGTGCCGCCTTTGAAGGTAATAGCGTCTTTCCACGGGCAGCGGTGGAACAGATAATCCAGCGTAAAGCATACCCAAAAATCTTTTTCCACGATGGCATCATTCAAGCCCATCTTATCGGCTGTATTTCGGAACAGTTCGCGCCGGTCACTTTCCGGCAATTGTGCTACATTTCTCATTGTGTGTCACCTCCACACATTTTTCGTATCGTATCATAAACCCAATCCGTGGATTCCGTTGCCTCATTCAGACAGGCTCGCTTTTCATCCTCGGACAGCTTTTCAGAAAGCGTCTGTATGATCTCCGGTGTCACATTGGTTCTTCCCAAAGTTTTCAGTGCCTGGATTACCAAGCTCGTCATGTAAGACAGCCCCGTGATTTCCTTGTTGGTCCTATGCTTAAATTCCAGCTTTGTGGAATTCCATTCATAGGTCTTATACGGGCCGTCGCTGATATAGGACCAGACCGCTGTTACCTGTGTAGAGAGGCCCAGAAGGTTCAGAGCCGTATTTCCGCATGGAGCAATGGTCCAGTGGTAACTCCGCGCCAATGCCTTTGCAACAGCGTCCGGGTCAACCGCTACATATTCGTCAAGCAGTTTGCTGTACTTCGGCTTTTCATAGACGCCTTGCAAAATTCGTTTTAGCGTCCCGTCATTTACAAGACGATACATACTTTGCCGAATCGTATTTGCATCAGCAATATCCGCAAAGTCAGAAGCTACGAAAATAGTGCCATCCTCAGAAGAAATGACCCGCTCTCTTATTCCGCTCATATAGCCATTCGCCATAGCTTGCCGCCTCCTTTGTAACGGATATTATATATTATTCGTTACATTTTAGAACGCACACCACTCCTTTAGATTTGTGAGAGAACTTCTCCAATGTCCCCGTCAATACAGATCGCTTGCTTTTTGATTTCTCCCGGACACGCCGCCTCGCCGAGATTTATGCACGCATAGGTGCGCTGGGGTTTTGCGCCGTCATCTGCCAAAACGGGTACTTTATAATGACCGGCTCTTTCTGAACGTGGGCCTCAAAAAACGCAGGTGCCAAAAACGCTTCGTTTTTTGACACCTGCGATCAGGAAAAAGGCCGGTTCGTTCGGTGGGCATCAGCCCTTCGGTGTCTGCTTCACCCAATCCACCGTATCCGGATCCACACCCTCATCAATGTCGTATCCCATGGTGCGCAGTGCAATGCGGCTGAGAAGGTTTGCATATTTCACGCGGCCCTGCTCCGTCATATGGATGCCGTCGAGCAGATCCTCCGAAGCGGAGTAAATGTTGATTCCGGAATTCTCATAGGCATTGACGGTCGTTGTATTGTTGTGGCCGCCGGCCAGATGCGAGACCGTCTCCGCATAGTTGTAAAGGGTTCCGCACCCATTGTTGATGATATTGGAGTCGCCGAGGAATGCGCCGGTGCCGCCCTGCCAGAACTGCGCATAGGTGGGCGTGCAGATCAGGATCTGTGCCTCCGGATAGGTGTTGCGCAGGTCCAGAACCATGGACTCCAGCGCGCCGAACACCGTCTGCACGCTCCCCGGATCCTCCTCGCTGTACATGACCTTTTTCGTCAGATAGTCGTTGACGCCGTACTCGATCACGAAGAGATCCGTCTTGGAGAAGTCACAGCTGTTGAACACGTTCTTCTGATAGTCATAGCCGTCGAGAACCGAATCTCCCACCATGCCGCAGACCGCCTTCGTGAGATTCACGCCGCAGGTCGTCCCCCATTGCGACGGATCCTTTCCGCGGTCCTCCTCCTCCGAAGCGGCGCACTTACCGCCGATGGAGAGATTATAAACATTTGCATGGAGCTTATGGGCCAGCAGGTAGGCAAGGCCGTCCGTTCCAAGGAAATTGCCGAATTGAGAATCTCCCATGACAACCACCTGGAACAGAGCGGTACCCTCTGTCTTGCCGTACAGCGTAGAAGCCACGCCGTCCGGAAGCGGTGCCTCCGTCAGCGTCGGGTTCTCGATCTCGGACGGATCCACGGTGGTCTCCTCCGTACCGACCGAGCTCTGCGCCTCATGGGTGATCAGCTCTCCGCTGCTCTGCGCATAGGTCTGGTCTGCGGCGTCCACCAGTTCCCCGTTCAGATCCTTCTCATGCTGAACAGCAGGATCCGTCTCCTCCTGCTCTGTGCCGTCCTGACCGGTGCCCGCATCCGACGATGTCTCTTCGGTATTCTCCGCATCCGCAGTGTTCTCCGCCGTCTGCGTCTGCTCTTCTGCATCCCCGCCGGTTCTCCCGGGGGCCGACAGCCTCCCCAGCAGAAAGCCTGCAAGGAGCGCAGCCACCGTCATGATTGCCGTAAAGCGATATTGTCTGTATCTGTTCCTTCTGATCATTGATTCCCCGTTTCTTTGCTCCATCCAACGCTTTTATTTCAGGCACTTTGACAGGTCAACTCCCGACTCCGTGCCCTCCATTCCATCCAGCAGTGCCTCATCCACTGCATCGTCATTGTACCAGATGTGTCCTTCGGCATCGCAGGTGATGGACAGCCGGTGCGTCTCCGGATCCGGCAGCAGCTGTACATGACCGCCCGCGCGGCACAGCTCATCCGTTGACAGATCCTCGTCCAGTACGACGGAATAGTGCACGCGCACCACCTCGCGCAGCACCTTCCCGCAGTCAAGCCGTTCCGGCGGAATTCCTTCTTCCTCCGCCTCCAGCAGCGCTGCATGATACCAGATCCCTGTCCAGTACATCGCACCGTAGCAGGTTTCCGCATAGTCCCGTGCCACAAAGGCATCATAGCGCGGCTTCAGCACCACCGTCATACCGACCAGCAGCAGGACACACGCTGCCGCCGCGAACCGCTTTCTGTGTTTCATCCGCTCTCTTCCGCTCCAATACATCTCCGGTACATCGATCTTTAAACCGGCTCCTTCTGCGAAGTCCTACGACGGGGTAAAATCCGCCCCGCTTGTCATCACAATCGATTCATCCCGCAGAATGAACACCGCCTCAAACCCATCCATACGCTCCACCAGCTCCCGTCCCTTTTCGGACCCAAGCGCAAGGCAGATGGTGGACAGCGCATCACAGTCTGCGGATGTGCCGAGCGCCCCTTCGATCGTCACCCCCAGCACATCCGTCTGCGCAGGATATCCTGTCTCCGGGTCCAGAATGTGATGGTATTCCTGCCCGTCCACCGTGAAATATCGTTCGTATACACCGGAGGTCACAAAGGTTGCATCCGTCCCCTCCGCCGTTCCTACAATTTCCGTCCGGTCCGAATACGGGGTCTCAATGCCGATGCGAAAGGGCGTGCCCTCCGTCTTCTCTCCGATACAGACGATGTTGCCGCCAAGGCTGATGACCGCCGAGACGACCCCGTCCTCCCGAAGACCTTCGGACACGGCATCCGCAATGTATCCCTTCGCGATTCCGCCAAGATCAATCTCTGCCTCCGGATCCGTCAGCTGCACGGTGCCTGCGTCCCCATCCACCCGGATCTGCGTATAATCGACATGAGAAACGGCCTCTGCCAGCTCCTCCTTCCCGGGAACCTTCGCCTCTTCGCTGTGAAAGTCCCAGAGATCCTCCGCCTTTCCGATGGTAATATCGAACGCCCCGTCCGAGAGCCCGCCGTACGACACGCCCTTTTGAATCAATTCCAGCGTTCTCGCATCGCAGGAAACCGGCTGCCCCTCTGCATGGTTGATGTTCCAGACATCGCTCCCCTCTACGGTCTTACTGAGGAGCTGCTCGTATTCGCCGCAAAGGGCAAAGGCATCCGCAATGGCTCCCTCGGCGCTTTCCTCCCATGCATCCGCATCCATTCCGTCCGCATCTTCCATCCCGTAAACCGAGATCATACAGATGGTGTCAAAATAAAAGCTCTCCCGGGACACCGGCTCGTTCGCCGCGCCGGCTCCTGCGCCCGTCCCTCCCGGCTCCTGCGTGCTCCCGGTCCGCCGGGCACATCCTGTCTGTGCTATAATGGCAGTCACCGTGAGCAGTACGGCCGCACCGTTACATACGCATCGGAGCGGAAAACGTTTCCTCCGCGAAGGCCGGCCGCCGCTTGCTGACAATATTTTATTTTTCATCAGGAATCCTTCGGTATGCATCGCGTCCAGTGTAACATTTTAAAAGAGATAAAAAAAGGCGATCTGATTCTGCTCGCCGCTTTTCTCCTCCTCGCAGCGGGCATCGCAACGGCTCCGTTCCTGCGGAGCAGGTCCTCGCAGTCCGGTGCCGACCAGGTGGTCGAGATCCGTGTCAACGGAGAGCTGTGGGAAACCTGCCCCCTTTCCGAGGACCGGGTAATCGAGGTTAACACCGCATATGGGAGTAATGAGATCACCATTAAAGGCGCGGAGGTCGCCGTCACCCGGGCGGACTGCTCCAACCAGGTCTGCGTTCAGACCGGGGGCATCCGGTCCGCCGGCCAGCTCATCGTGTGCCTTCCCCACCGCCTGAGCATCGAGATCGTATCCGGAGAAAACGCCGCATCCGGGGAGGTCTATGATGCCATCACCCGATAACACCGCCGCACGGCAAAGGATTGGAGCATCCATGCTGCATCACACACCAGAACAAGACCGCACACTTTCCGTTCAATCCATGACGCAGCTCGCCATGCTCTCCTCCCTGGCGCTCGCCCTCTCATGGGTTGAAGCCATCCTCCCTTTTCAGCCCGGTCTCCCCGGTGTCAAGCTGGGACTTGCGAATCTTGTCATTGTCTTCGTGCTCTCCCGCATGGGAGCCGGCTCCGCTCTCCTTGTCAATCTCGTCCGCATTCTGCTCGCCGGCTTTCTCTTTGCCGGTCCCTTCGGCACACTGTATTCCCTTGCCGGGGCTGCCTTCAGTCTCGCCGGAATGACGTTTCTCACCGCCATAAATCAGAAAAGAGAAGCCGCCGGCAAAACCGGCTGCTTCTCCCTCTACGGCATCAGCATGACCGGCGGCGTTCTTCACAACCTCGGCCAGCTCATCGTTGCCGTTCTCTTTGTTTCCAATCGGAATCTCTTCTATTATTTTCCGGTCATGATCCTCTCCGGCATTGCCGCCGGTATCCTCAACGGCATCATCGTCCGGCTTCTTTCGGCGCACATCCCCCGCAGCGCCGGCCTTATTCCGCCGCACTCTCCGCAAGCGTAACGGATCCCTTGTCATAATATTCCGCCACCGTCTCGTTGATCCAATAGGACGGATCCTCCGTCAGCTCCAGACCGTACAGGAACAGAAGATACGGGCGAACTGTAAAGGCGGGAACGGTCACATCCTCGCCGTCCAGAGCCGGGTCCTCCAGAAGGGTCAGTCTCTCCCGCATCTCGGCGTCATACTGCTGTGCCTCACCGATCAGAAGAGACCTCGCGGCACAAAGACTCGTGAGCCTCTCCCGATTTTCTCTCGGCAGCAC
>CAVAUJ010000089.1:0-1748 GCA_963591995.1 Succinivibrio sp. | reverse complement strand
GCCACAGGAACGGCGCCGCGAGCAGCAAAAGGAGCACCAGCAAAATGCTCATATTGTCCCCGACGCTCTCATAAGCCAGGTACACCGAGTGGATCACCATGGCAGGAATCGACGTGATCCCTTCCGCCCCCTCTTCCTCCATCCGCACCAGATTGCCGGGAGCCAGAACCGAGACCGCAAGCCCGGCGCACCCGCACAGCAGGATGCCGGCATAGCATCTGCGCCGGCGTCTCCCGGCGGAGCGCTCCCCTTTTTCCAGAAGAACAAGCGGCAGGATTCCAAAGCCGGCCAGCACCAGCAGATTCACCAATGCCGTGACATAATTGCCGCCCATGGCGGCGAACGAGAGCAGGACCGCCGCCGTCTCCTCCCGCACCGAAAGTCCGTTCCGGCGCAGATTCCGCAAAAGGAGCGCGGACAGGATCAGCAGCATGCCGAAAAAGGGCAGATAATTCACGGCGCCGTCCCACCAGAAGAACATATCCAGTGCCCGCGGAATCAGCTGGATCATTGCAAGGGAGAAAAGCCATGCCGCAATGCTCCCGCACGTGCTGCGGCGTTCTCTGTCCTGCAGCAGCTCTCTCCAGAAAATCCAATTGGAGAGAATCAGAAAGCCCACCAGCAGATAGGTGACCAGCGCATACCAGCGATCGCCCAGTGCCACCGGATCCATCGCTCCCAGCAAAACCGCCGTATAGCACCCCTGCCAGGACGTATAGCTCCAATGCAGCTGCCGGCCGATGCCCTGCAGCAGTCCAAAGAGCCCGCTCTGCACCCAGCCGTGATGCGGAGCGTTCGCAAAGGCGAAATCATCCGCACTCGCATGATTGTAAAAAGAAAGAATTGCCAGAGGAATCAGGCTCAAAACGAGCAGCCCTCCGAAAAAGCGATTCCAAAAGCGAAGGTCCCGTTCCCTTTTTCTGCGGAATGGGTGTTCGCCTGCAGCCATCTTACGCATTTGCGCCTCCTGCCTCTTTCGATTTCAGAAACGATTTCAGAAATTCGCATACATGAACGCCGAGGATGCATTTGAGAAATCCATCGCCAGCTGGATGAAAACGATCATCACATAAAATGCACACCACCGGACCGCCCGCGGCCGCACCGCAAGGCTGTCGTAAACCGTGCGTCCCCTTTCATGGAGAAGATCCGCCGCCGTCAGCGCCGCAATTCCGGCGAAAACCAGAAGGAGGCGCGGTCGGGACAAAATGCCGGTCTGCACTAGGAGCGTCTGCATGGTGGCTGCCCACTCTCCTGCCCGGAACAGGCCGGGCGTAAAGGCTGCGCGAAAGGCGTGCATACAGTCTTCCCATCGGTAAATGCGGTCAAAAAACCAGCCGATGTTCACGATCACAAAGGTCCGCACGATGCGGAACCTGCGCGCCCCCGCCGGATGAGCCGGGAAATGCAGCATTTCGCCGAGCCTCTCCAGCTGCGGCGAGAAGACATCCGACAACGCGATGACCAGACCGTTGTACAGGCCCCAGAGGACATAATGCAGCTCCGGGCCGTGCCAGATTCCCACCAGAAAGAACACCAGAAGATTCGCGATCGACGCCGGCAGAACAACGCCAAGGTGCTTGCCGAAGCGTTTGGAAACCCGTTTCCCGAAGCGCTGCACCGGCCGCAGCAAGGCAAAGGGATAGAATACATAGTCCCGCATCCATGCTCCCAGCGAGATGTGCCATCTGCGCCAGAAATCCCCGAGAGAAAGCGCCAGGTACGGCTGGCGGAAATTCGGTGCAAGA
>CAVAUJ010000088.1:0-8864 GCA_963591995.1 Succinivibrio sp. | reverse complement strand
GATATGAAAAAACGGCAGCGGCTTGACAAAGCAAGCCGCTGCCGACAATTCGACTGTCCCTGATGCGATTCGAACGCACGACCTTTCGCTTAGGAGGCGAACGCTCTATCCTGCTGAGCTACAGAGACATTTCAAAGAGAACAACAATCGCATTATACATCATCCCTGCTCTTTTGAACAGGACGAGTTTTTCGATGCATTTTGTGGAATCACTGCTATAATCACTGTAATACCGCGGTGGTCAGCCGCCTCGGCGGCCGCATCGGAAAGCGTCGCCTCGCAGCGCACCCCGGGCGAAATGCAGATAGTGCCAGGGAGGACGGTCATGGATCTGGAAGAAGCTCTGTATCAGTTGAAGCAGCGTGCAGCAAGGGATTCCGCTGTGCGGGAGGCTCTGCTCGCAACAAGGAATGCCGACAAGCCGCTCATGGAATTCTGTCGCCTCAGCCGTGAATACGGATGTCCGGTTTATGAAATGGATCTGGCGATGGCCGGAGAGGAATACTACGCCGCCATGCGCCGCAGCACCAACGGCGGCGGTGAGAATTCGCCGCTGCTCGAGGGAGAGGATGATTATTACGAGCTGTTTCTCTCCGAGCTGGAGGCTCTTGGCTGATCCGACGCCTGCGTCCCACCTCCGTTTTCCTGCGGAAGGCCTTGCCGCGAGCGGGCTGCGCCGGCACACCGGCTTCAGTGGCTGTAGTTACGGCGTCCGAAGATTCCTGTACCGACGCGCACGATGGTGGAGCCCTCTTCGACTGCCACCGTGTAATCTCCTGTCATGCCCATGGAAAGCGTGTCTGCCTGAATGCCCGCCGATTCGACCTCTGCAAGGCGGTTGAACAGCGCATGCAGCTGCCGGAAATACGGCCGGTTGCTCTCCGCGTTCTCTGTATAGGGGGCGGACGTCATGAGGCCGCGTACCCGCACGTGCGGAAGGCTCCCTGCCTCCTTTGCCGCAGCCATTACCTCGTCCGGAGCAAAGCCCCATTTGCTCTCTTCTCCGGCCACGTTGACCTCCAGAAGGATGTCCATGGTGCGGTTCACCTTCGCCATTTCCTTTTCAATCTGACGCGCGAGCTCAAGGGAATCCACGGAGTGAATCATCGTCACCTTGTCCGTAAGATATTTTACTTTATTGCGCTGCAGATGTCCGATCATATGAAAGGTACAGGAATCTCCCAGTATCTCATATTTTTCCCGGATTTCCTGCACATAGTTCTCACCGAACAGTGTCTGCCCGGCTGCCATGGCCGCCCGCATGTCCTCCGCCGGCTTGAGCTTGCTCACGGCGCAGATCTGCACAGCGGAGGGATCTCTTCCCGCGCGCCCGCAGGCCTGTGCCACCTTCTGCCGAACCTCCTGCAGGTTTTCCGCAATCTCCTCGCCCGTCAGTTCATCGTATTCCCGTTGATTTTCTTCTCTCATATGCCGTCCTTCCTGACGCATTACTCTGCACGCTTCCTATCGTAGCGTGCAGGTAAAGGAAATCATCCCATCCTTCCAGTCCACCTTGACCGTCCCATTGTATTTCTTCACCAGATTCTCTGCAATGGAGAGACCGATCCCGTAACCGCCGCGCCCTTCCTGGGGACCGCGGATGGTATGGGCCTCATCCTGACGGTAAAAGCGTTCGAAGAATTTCGTATAGTCCACATCCTTGCCTTCTGCATAGGAATTGGTCACGCACAGCCAGGTCTCTCTTCCCTTCTGGCCGGCCAGCACACAGATGCTGCCCTTCGGATCGCAATATTTGATGGCATTGTCCACAAGGAGCGTCGTCAGCTGACGAATCTCGGAATCCACCGCTTTCAGGCTGATGGTCTCCGGGAGCTGCGTCCGCAGCTCTTTGCCCTCCTGCATCGCAACGGGCTCATAGCTCTTCACCGTGTCCCGGATGAGCGCGGCTGCATTCACGCTGACCCGTTCCTCACTCTCCTTCTCCTGTGCTCTCGTAATGAGCACGAGATTCTGAATCAGTCCGTTCAGCCGATCCACCTGCCGCAGCGTGGACTGTGTCCATTCATTCTCGCCGCCGAGGATCTCCTGCATCTCCGTATTGGCCTTGATGACGGCCAGGGGCGTTTTCAATTCGTGGCTTGCATTGGTGATGAACTGCTTCTGCAGCTCCGCATTGCGGATTTCCGGCGCAATGGCCTTGCCGGAGAAAACGCGGACCAGCAGGAACGTTCCGATGAAGCCGACGATGAGGAGCAGCATGCCGGAATACAGCACCCGCGCGGTGGCGTTGATCTGGCTCGTGGAGTCCAGGAAGACCACGATGGACCGGTTGTTGTCCAGATTCCCGGTCTTATAGTAGTACTGGCCGTACTTGCCGAAGGTGAGAAAACGGCTCTTTGCATAGTCCGCGAGCACCTTGGCGTCGTCCACCTTCAGGGAGGATATGTGATTGGCCTTCACCGATTCGATTCCGCCCGCTGCGTTGTAGAGCACCGCAAAGTAACGCGTTGCATAGGCGTCATCCTCATACAGCTCCACCCCGCCTTCCTCGCCCGATCCGAAGATGTCTCCGAGAAAATGCGTAATGTCATAGGTGTTCTGTCTGAAGTTCTGGTTGACATGATGCAGCTTTTCCTTGAAATTCTCCTGTTCCGATAAGGAGCCCTCCGTGTCCGATTTCGTATCCGATTCCGGCGCGGTATAGATGACCTCCGCATCGTACAGCTCGCCCTCCTTCCGGATGATAAAGTCCATGGTATCGCCGATCTCCCCCCTTACCAGGAGAAGATTGGCCACATAGATCAGACCCACCATCAGGAACATGACGATGGTGATGCTGGCCATGGCATACAGGATGAATTTCAATTTCAGCTTGCGGATTGCTTCTTCGCTCATATCTACCGCCTCAAAAATGGATATGCCGATATCAGGACATCTGCAGCCGGAAGCTGCCGCCCCTCTTTCCCTCAATCTGTGCCCTCGAAGCAATGGAGGAGAGCTTCCCTTTCAGATAAGAGACATACAGCCACACCGTGTCCGCGGTGGCCTCCGGCACTCCGTCCCATACATGCTCCAGAAGGTACGCCGTCTCCGTCTCCACGTTCTGATTGATGATCAATGTCTGCAGCAGCTCGAACTCCTTCACGGAAAGACGAACCGCATTCTCACAGGAGAGCTCGAAATTCTCATCGTTCAGGGCAAAATCCCCATAGTGCAGACTCCTGGCCGCGTAATCGGTCCTTCGCCTTGTCATTGCCCGTACCCGCGCCAGCAGCTCCTTCATGGCAAAGGGCTTGGTCAGATAATCGTCCGCGCCGGCTTCCAGGCCCTCCACGCGATCGTCCACCTCCGCCTTCGCCGTCAAAAGGAGCACCGGGGTGACCACATTCCTCTCCCGCAGCTCCCGCAGAACCGACAAACCGTCTCTTCTGGGCATCATGATGTCGAGAATCATCGCATCGTAGCCGCTCGTTCGCACCATTTCCAGCGCCTCCTCTCCGTCATAGACGCTGTCCACCTCATAGCCCTCGTGTGCCAATGCCACCGAAAGGACACGATTCAAATCCTTTGTATCCTCTGCCAGCAATATTTTCATCTGTTGTAAATTCCTTTCCTTAATTGTGCCGCAACCTGTCCGCGGCGATGCAGGGAGAATTCCGCTCAGGCATTCTGATCCAGGATCATGTCCCGAATGGTCTGCATCGAAATATCCGTGGATGCCAGCTCATCCGCGCAGCGCTTCAATTCCGCCGCAATGAGTGCCCCCTGGCTCCCGGTCTGCTTTTTGTACTGCAGCTGATGCTCCAGGGCCGCCCAGGTATCCTGCGAAATGGTCCGCAGCTGAATCTCCGCATGAATGCTGCCGCCGACCAGGAGAATCATGTGATAGCTCCGGTAGCCGTTCGGCTTTGCATGGCGGATATAGTCCTTTTCCTCCAGAACCTGTACGTCCGGCATGGCCGCCAGATCGTCCCGAATGACATACACATCGCTTAAAAAAGAGCAGACAACGCGCACCCCCACGGCATCATGAATTTTCCAAAGGGCAGACTCCGTCGTCTCCGGCAGACCTTTTCTGCGGCATTTTTCCCGCATACTCTCCTCGCTTTTGATGCGCGAAAGGCAATGCTCCACCGGATCCATTCCCTTCTCCTGCAGCATCTTTGTCCGTATTCTCTGCACCTGCGCCACCAGATGCCTGCGCACCTCCTCCAGTCTCGGCCGGTAATCCCCGTATATGCTGCCCCCCGTATCTTTTCCCCGCTCTGTATTCTGTACCATTTCCGCTCCGTCTCTGCCGCTCATATCTCATCCCCCATAACGAGTTCACTCTATCACACATGCGGCGGCCTCACCGCGCCTTCACAGGAAATTCATAGAAGTTCACGAAACTTTCATAACAAGGAAAGCCGGTCCGCTCCGGGATTCTTCCGGCAGATATGAAAAAATCCTTTACCGGTTTTACCCGATAAAGGAAGATCTCTTGAGTGTTCTGTGATAGGCAATGGCACGCTCCGCCGCGTGGTTCATCATCCATGCAAAGCCGAAGGCCACCGCGACATCCACGATGCTGTGCTGCTTCAGCAGCATGGTGGAACAGCAGATGGTAATGTCCAGAATTCTGGCAAACGGCTTCCAGACCTTTCCCTTCAGATTGACGGACTTTTGCACGCCCAGATCCAGGAAAATCGTGGAATACACGTGCATGCTCGGACACACATTGTTCGGATTGTCCGCCCCCTCAATCAGCCGCACCAGCACGGCGCAAAGGTCATTTCCTTCGATTTGCTCCGGCCGCAGATCAATGCCGTTGGGTACCAGCAGACAGAACAGCAGGATCATGAGCAGTCCGGCATACATCGGTGCCATGACCCTCCATCGGGTCTCACCGGATTCCGATCGCGTCAGGTGAAGGGTCCCGACAAGGAGCCAGAGAAACCATGCGCAATACGGAACAATCGCATATTTAACAAAAGGAATATGGTCATCGATCGGGCAGGAAATATGCCAGATCACCGGAAGATCCAGCGCTTCTATGCCAAAAAAGCCACACACATAAATCAAAAAGAAGCCGATTGAAAACCGATAGGGATGCTCCATGCATTCCCGTTTCAGAATGTGTACCATTCGTCGTGCGTCCTCACTCTCTCCACGTTCCGACACCGGTGCATCGTTTGAAAAGCGTTGCGCCGAAAGTATCTCGCACGATTATACACTTTTCCGCTTTTTCTTCAAGCCGCCCGTCTTTCTTCAAGCCCCGTCTCCTGTCACGTCCCGGTATAAAAATACAGTCCGGTCAGGACCGTGTCCTGATAAATGCTCCCCTGGTATACGCTGTCGATCTGTATGGTCACGGATTCTGCCGGAACCGGTGCGTCAAAAACAAGGTCCTGCTCTCCGAGCGTATCCTGCAGCGTATACTGCTGTGAGCCCGATTCTCCCTCACACTCCACTGTGATGGTGATGTTCTCCAGCCGGTTGTTGGCCTCCAGCCTCTCCTGTGAAATCTGATTGCCGTTGTAAAAGGCGATGGCCTTCAGATTCGTCCTGCTGCCGAAAACAGCGGTGATGGTCACACCGATGCCGTCGCCTTCCTCTCCCTCCTGCCAGGATGTCTCCGTATTCTCATCGAACAGATTGGCCGTCCCGTATACCGTCCCGGAAACCCCTACCAGCTCCGACGAGGCCGTGCACGAGGCGGGATCCGCCCTCTGATAGGAGACCGCCGCATTCTCATTGACGGAGAGCGTATAATCGGCCATCCCCGCAAGACCTGCCAGAAGCTCCTCCTGTGCCTTTCTTGCCTGTGCCTCGGCTTCCTGTGCCGCGGCCGCCGCGGCCTCCTCCTGTGCCTTTGCCTCGGCTGCGGCCTTTCTGGTCAACGATACATGACGGACCGCCGCGAACACCAGCACCACCGCCACAACCCCCGCGACAAGCGCTGCGATCAGACGCACCGGCACGTTTCTCTTTCGCATTTCCCGGAAAAAACGCTTGATCCTCCGGGAGGCTCCGGCAAAGAAGTCTGCAAGGCGGGCGGAAAGCTCCTGCAGCTGTATTCCCGCAGAGCGTTCCCTTCCGAAAGTCTTTTTATCGGAAGGCTTCTTGTCGGATGCCTTCTTGTCGGAAGGCTTTCTGTCCGCAGGCTTCTTGTCGGAAGCCTTTTTCGGAGCCGTCCTCTTATCCGGCGAGGCTTTATCCGGGACTCCCTTCTCCGGTTTTCTCCGGTCGGAGCCTGCATCCGCACGATTCTGCGCTGTCCGCGTTCTTGGTGCATCGAAGGGATAGCGGAGCTGTGTGAGCGTCTTCGTCCACTCCTGCACCAGAGAATCCTCGCCGATTTCGGAAAGGCAGGACAAAACGGAGCGGAATTCCCCCCGGAAAACGCACCGGCTGCAGCTGCGTACCAGACGATCCTCCATTCCGTAATAGTCCGAATACCCATGGTCCATGACGGTGCACAAGGTTTTCATGACAAGTGCGGGACGCGGAAAGTTGCCCACCCTTGCCTCTGCATTGGCCAGCACATCAATCTGACGGAGCTTTTGCTCCGCCTGCTGTCGCTCCAGCGAATCATTGCTCAGCCGCCGCCTGCTCCACTCCCTTCGGATCGCTGCAAGGTAGGTGGCCAGCTCGGCATCCGACATTCCGTCCCGTATTCCAAGCTCCTGATACAGTCCCATCACTGCCCCCTTTCAAATATGACGTGCCCTGCCTGTTTAAAAATCGGTAACGGTTCCGCACCATCCCGATTTTCCTTCGGAAAACCTCGATGTGCCGACGCTTCGGTTACTTGCCGCTCTCCGCTGCCTTCTCACGCGCGAGGAACTCCCAGTAGTCGTCGTAATTCTTCCGGAGAAGCTCCGGTGTATTCAATTCATAAGGACACTTCGCCGTACATTTCCGGCAATGAAGACATCCCTCAATCTTCTTCATTTCCGCCTGCCAATAGTCGCTCAGCCATGCCGCCGACGGTGCCCTGCGCAGCATCAGGCTGATGCGGGCGCACTGGTTGATCTGAATCCCGGCAGGACAGGGCATGCAATAACCGCAGCCGCGGCAAAAATCGCCGGACAGCTCCTTTCGTTCCTCCTCGATGAAGGCCGCAATCTCATCGCTCATCGCCGGCGTGTCGTCCATGTAGGAGAGCCATTCCTCCAGCTCGCTTTCCTTCTGAATGCCCCAGATCGGCAGCACGTTGTCGAACTGCTGCATAAAGGCCATCGCCGCATCCGAGCGATTGATCAGACCTCCCGCAAGCCCCTTCATGGCAATGAAGCCCACATTGTGCTCCCGGCACAGCTCCAGCAGATGCATTTCCAGATCACCGGCCAGATAGGAGAACGGGAATTGCACGGTCTCATACAGTCCCGATTCCACCAGCTCATATGCCACGCGGATCTTGTGCGCCGTTCCCGCAATGTGACGAATTTTCCCCTCTGCCTTTGCCTCCTGCATGCACTCGTACATGCCGCTGCCGTCTCCCGGCTTCCAGCAGGTATCCATCATATGGAATTGATAGACATCAATGTAGTCCGTCTGCAACTTTGCAAGGGAGGTCTCCAGATCCTTTCGGAAGGCCTCCGGCGTCTTCGCGGCTGTTTTCGTTGCCAGGTAGATCTCATCTCTTGGCACGCGCCCGTTTCCGAAGGCATTTCCCAGCTTCTCCTCACTGTCGGAATAGGCCCTCGCGGTGTCAAAATAGCGCATGCCGCCCTCGTAGGCCTTCCGCAGAATCTTTTGTGCATCCTCCATGTTCCTTCGCTGCACCGGCAGCGCACCGAAGCCATTCTGCGGCACCGTAATTCCTGTTCCTCCGAGTGTGATCTTTTTCACCGTTTCTCCTTTCCCGGCGTTTCGACGCGTTTTCCCGCAGTCGCTTTCTTCGCCTATTTCCACAGCTTCACTCTGGCATAATGCCTTCCCTTTTTCGTCTGTGCACCGGCCCCGAGATATTGGAATTTTCCATATCCCCGGACGCTGACCCGGCTTCCGGTCTTCAGATCATACCCGCCGCTGAAGGCCGTCCTGCCGTCCACAAAGACCAGCTCCTCCTCGATCAGCTCCTGGGCCCTGCCTCTTGATAAATGATAAACCATCGCCAGAACGGCATCCAGCCTTTCCGAGGCCACCGAGCCCTCCCGCTCCTCGAATTGCTGCTGCAGACTGCATGCGCCAAACGGTACCTCCCGGCAGACCGTGCCGGTATGCCGGACCCGGATCAATTCCCGGCAGATCACCTCTGCGTTGTCCTTCATAACACACAGAAACGCGCTGCTCCCCTCTGTCAGGATGTCCCCGATTCTCTCCCGTTCGATTCCCAGATGCATCAATGCACCCAGATAATCCCGGTGCGTCAACTCCTCCGCAAACCGCCGGTTCACCGGCTCAATCTGCAGACAGGTGATCACTTCCGGCGCAGCCTCCTCCTGCATTCGAAAGCTCGGCGCATCCAGGTAGTCCGGAAGAAAGCACAGGACCCGCCGCTCCGCCTCCGGAAATCCGCCGTACAGGATCCATGGAACGTTCTTCCAGCGGCCGGAAATCATGCCGTCCTCCGCATCCGTCACGGTACCGGGGCCAGCGGCCTCCAGAACACATGCCTGCTCTGCCGCCGTCAGAAAATATGTGTGCGCGGTGTAATTGTTCTGATATGTGCGCTGTGCCAGCTCATTGACCCGTTTGATTAATGCGCTTCGATCCTCCATCTGCCCTTCCGCGTCCTTTTCCTGTCGTCTGCTCTGTCGTCTGCTTCTGTCTGTTCCGTCCGTTCTCTTACATCATACCGCCTTTTTCCTGTATTCACAGCGGTTTCAAACGATCTTCGGACATATTCCGTTGCCGTTCCCTCGCCAGCCAAGCGACAGGGTGGCGGAGAATGTCCGGATCAGGGGCCTTGCGAG
>CAVAUJ010000087.1:0-8867 GCA_963591995.1 Succinivibrio sp. | reverse complement strand
GCACCGGAATATCCGGGATTTCCTTCTGGCGGAGGAATGGAACTGAGCCATCCCCGTCCGCCCATCCGCATTCAAAGCTCCGGTATGCAGGGACATCCGCCGAATACACTAGGGAAATGTTGATTTAATCAGCGTTTCCCCAGGCCATATTCATTCCCCGAGCTTGACCACCAATACCCCGTAGATGTTCTGCACGGAGCCGGCGGCCGGATAGGAGGGCATGGCGGCAACCTCCGGGAGAGCGGCGATGGCGGCCTCCGTGTCGCCGGCCGCAAAGGACACCTCCGTCCGCAGATAGTTGGAGAAGAAGCTGCGCCAGGATACGCGGGAGAAGGAGAGGTCATGGGACCAGTTGCCGTACTGGGCGTAGCTGTTGGCCTTATCGTACAGCGCAGTGGTGCGGAAGGTTCGGGAGGAATGCGGCGAGTCGGTGATGAGGAGCTGCCCGTTCAGGAGATCGTATCCCTGCAGGCTTGCCTGCGTGAGAATCCCCTCGGCCAGAGTCTGCGTGGCGCGGCGTCCGACCAGCATGGCATATTGATCGGTGATACATTGCAAAGCGCTTCCGTAGAGGATGACGACGCTCCCCAGAACGGCCAGTCCCGTGCAGAGCCTCCTGCAGGAGAAGGACCCCTTTGCTGCGCGGAAGAGGCCTCGGAGGGACTCGGCTGCGGCAGAACCCCCAGGAACATTTTCGGAAGGACGCGCCGACCTTGCGGAAAGACCCAGAAGGAGCGGGAGGAGCAGTCCCATGGAAACCGTCATCTGCATATGGGTTTCGGTGTCGGGCGCTGCAAAATAGAAGCAATTGGCGGCAAGAGGGGAGAGCAGGATGCCTGCGACAAAGAAAAGCCCTCTTCCGGCTGCTCGGGCGCTGCGGGGGCGCAGAATGCACGACAAAGCCCGCAATACCCCGGGGAGCAGCAACAGATACAGGATCGGAACCGCCCTGCTGCCGATCAGCCGGTTGGAGCAGAAGGTCCCGTCGAGAAAATAGTGCCGGACGGCAGCATAGCCGTGGGCAGCGGCGGCGGGGAGCTGCTCGAGAAGATGACGGGGGGAGATGTCGGAGAGCCCCTGATAGTCGCTGGCCGTCGTGCCGGTGATCCGAAGAGAGACCTTCATAATCGCAAGATACAATGCGCCGCCGAGGACAACCGAGGCGAGCATCTGCAGGACGAAGGACAGGCGTTTCGTCTGATGGCGCAGGGGAGCTATGGAAGCACACTTTCCTTCTGCCGCTTCCTGCGCGAGGGAGTACAGGAGAAGGAAAAGGGAGAGGAGGCAGGTGCTGCCGATGCCGGCCTGGTAGATTCCCATCATGAGGCAGATGCAAAGGGCGGCGGCAAGGACGCACCGGAGCGAAAACAGAATGCCGGGACCGTCCGGATCGCTGCCGGACGTTGCACGGCAAAGCCGCAGGGCATGAGCCGGAATCCAGGGAGCCAGCACGGCCAGCAGGAAGGAGAAGGCGTAGCTGATGGAGGTGAAGCTCAGGGACAGCTGACAGGTAATGCCCACGGAGGACAGGAAGAGAAAGCCCATGATGCAGGTGAGCGGCCGAAAGGAGAGTCCGAGCGCATCCAGAATGAGGAGAAAGGCAAGGACATAGAAAGCCAGACTCACCAGTGCCGGCAGGGGGTCCAGCGAGATGTCAAAGCGCAGCCGGTCGAGAACCGGAATGAACCAGCGCCCGAGGGAGAGCTCCCAGGCACCGGAGAGGTAATCATCCTGATTCCAGAGTCCGTCCAGATCGTTGGTGAGCCGCTGCGTGATCAGCGGGAGATTCAGCAGAACCGCATAAAGATAGAGGATAAGGAAAGGCCTCCGGTAGGTATTGGCGAGCTCACGGCCGAGCCGGCGCAGCCGGCAGCAAAGGTCGGCGGTACCGGACGGGATCCGGGGCGAAGCATGGGATATGCAGTCAGAGGAAGAAAAGGAAGGGTTCATAGGTCGGGTACCTGACGATTTATCAATCGTAATGATGTTGGGACAAAGGGCTTTGCATCCAACGGACACGGGTATCATCCGGAATGCACCAGAGCTTCAGTATGTCCCATTCCGGTCGAAAAAACAACCGCTGTCCAAAGGGGCGACTTGCGACGCAGCCGCCAAAGCGAGTCCTATGTGACACGACCGACAGCGTACCTGCTTTGTGAATTCCGACAGCAGGACGGCAGATTATCCGGCATTGTGTTCAGAGGCAAACTGTTAATTATTTAACTTTATTAGATATAACTAACAATATTTTTTTAATTCAAATGTTCATTTTGTGTATAGTGGGGGATATAATAGGTGCAGCTGTCTGGGAAAGCGCTTACAACAGGCAGCGAAGGTTATCTTGTGAATGGGGAGGTATCGTACATGATTTTTCAGAAGAAACATCTGACCAGTATTGATGCCGGGCACTACAAGAATACGTGCGACTCTGCCACTGAGGTCATGCCGCTTCCGTCTGTCGTGAAGCTTTCCATGTCTCAGAACATCGGCGCGCCTTGCAAGCCTCTCGTGAAGAAGGGCGACACGGTCAAGGTCGGTCAGGTGATCGGTGATACGGACGCGTTCCTGAGTGTTCCCGTGCATTCCTCGGTGTCCGGCACCGTGACCGGAATTGAGACCATGCGCAATGCCATGGGCGGTCAGGACACGCTGGTCTGCATCGAGCCGGACGGACGGCAGGAGCTGGCGGAAGGACTGACGGCACCGGTGATCGAAGACCAGCAGGGCTTCGTCAAGGCGATGCGGGCCTCGGGTCTGGTCGGACTTGGCGGCGCATCGTTCCCGGCGTGGGTGAAATTCAATCCGAAGAACCTCGATGAGATCACGACGGTCATCATCAACGGCGCGGAGTGTGAGCCCTTCATCACCTCGGATCACCGCACCATGCTGGAGGATGCACAGAACGTCCTGGACGGTGCGGCGGCATTGAAAAAGTGGCTGGGTGCGCAGGACGTTTATCTGGCCATCGAGAACAACAAGCAGAATGCCATCGACAACTTTACCCGGATGATCGAAGAGCAGCATCTGGAGGGCTTTCATGTGTTCCCGCTGCAGGCGCGTTATCCCAAGGGTGCCGAGCGTGTTCTGATTTATGAGGTGACCGGTAAGGAGTGCAAGGCCGGCGTTCTGCCCGCAGCTCTGGGCGTCATCGTGTCCAACATCACCTCTGCTGCGGTTGTGGGACAGTATCTGAAGGACGGAATTCCGATGGTGAAAAAACGCCTGACGGTAGACGGCGATGCGGTTGCCTGTCCGAAGAACGTGATGGTTCCCATCGGCACACAGGTGCGGGACATCATCGAGTTCTGCGGCGGTTATAAGGAAGAGCCGCGGAAGATCCTGTTGGGCGGCCCGATGATGGGACGTGCGATTTTCACGGACGCGGTGCCCGTCGTGAAGGCCAACAATGCCATTCTCGCTTTTCGGAAGGAGACGGCAGACATTCCGGAGGAGACCGCGTGCATCAACTGCGGCCGCTGCCATACGGCCTGTCCGTTCCGCCTGCTGCCCGCGCATTTCGCAGATGCATACCGGAACCGGGATGTACAGACCCTGAACGATCTGCAGGTCATGCAGTGCATGGAATGCGGATCCTGCTCCTATGTCTGCCCGGCACACCGCCCGCTGGCCTTCTACAACAAGCTGGCGAAGAATCTGGTAAAGGAGGCTGGTAAAAATGGCAAATAATGAATTCAAAACCGGTCTTGCCGTGTCCTCGTCCCCGCATTTTGTAACGAGCCTGGACACGAGGAAGACCATGTGCTGTGTTGTGCTGGCCCTGGTGCCCTCCATTGTGATGGCGACGGTATTCTGGGGAGCAGGGGCGCTCCTTCGCGTTGTGCTGGGTGTGGTTTTTGCCTTCGCCTCCGAGTATCTCTACAACAAGGTGATGCATCGGAAGGATACGACGCGCGATTGCTCTGCCATCGTGACGGGCGTGATCCTGGCGCTGAATCTGCCGGCGAACTTCCCCATATGGATGGAGGCCATCGGCTGCATTGTCGCCATTGTAATCGTGAAGTGTCTCTACGGCGGCATCGGCAAGAACATCGCCAATCCGGCCATCGTCGGCAGAATTGTGCTGCTGCTGTCCTTCACCTCCTACATGACGAGCTGGCCTCTGACGAGATTTCAGAAGGCTGCGGCAGGCGTGGATGCCGTGACGGGCGCAACGCCTCTTGGGGTTCTCTCGGACGGCGGTGAGCTGGCATCCCTGAAGGATATGTTCCTTGGCTGCATCGGCGGCGCCATGGGCGAGACCTGCACCATTGCGGTTCTGATCGGCGGCATCTTCCTGATCTGGAAGAAGATCATCAGCCCGATCATTCCCTGCACCTTCATTGCGACGGTGTTCCTGTTCTCGCTGGTTTATTACGGCGTGACCGGCGGCGCAGGGGATTACAATGCATGGCAGATGGCGCTGTACCAGATTCTGGCAGGCGGCGTCTTCTTCGGTGCGTTCTTCTGTGCGACGGATTATGTGACCTCACCGGTTATGGATGCCGGCAAGGTGGTTTACGGCATCGGGTGCGGTCTCTTTACCATGATCATCCGTCTGTTCGCTTCCTATCCGGAGGGCGTGTCCTTTGCCATCCTGTTCATGAACATTGTGACGCCCCTCATTGACCGCGCGGCGATCCGCAGCTTCTACGGCATCGGCGCGGCGAAGAAGGCTGCCGGAAAGGCGTCTGCAGAGGAGAAGGGAGGTGCCAAGGCATGAGCAGCACAAAGGCACAGGCTTCCGGCGCGAATGCCGGAAGGGAGTACGTATATCCCGTTGTCATTCTGGTGGTCATCAGTGTGGTCACGACGGCGCTTCTGGCCATCACCAATTTTGTTTCCTCGCCGATCATTGCGGCGAACCAGGCGGCTTCCGCGAATGCGACGAGAAAGGAGCTTCTGGCGGAGGCGGATTCCTTCTCTCTTGTGGAGGGGGATTATCTGACGAGCTCCGACCAGTCCGCAAAGGTCACGGAGGTTTATGAGGCAGACAACGGTGTCGGCATGGTTCTCACGGTGGTCACCAAGTCCTTCGGCGGCGACCTGACCATGATGGTCGGAATGGATGCCGATGGCGCCGTTACCGGCGTGAAGGTGACGGACAGCTCCGATACACCGGGTGTCGGCTCCAAGGATACACAGCCGGATTATCTGGCGCAGTATGACGGCCTTACGACGCTGACATCGGAGAACGTGAAGAAGGAAACGAGTGTTACCTCCGATGGAACGGCCTTTGAATACATCACCGGAGCCTCGGTATCCGGAACGGCCATTCACAAGGGCGTCTATCTGGCACTGGATCAGTTCAATGCGTTAGGAGGTGTCAGATAATGGCAAAAGCGGTTCAGAACAATAAATCAAAGCTCAGCATTGTGACCAACGGTCTCATCAAGGAGAACCCGGTTCTGGTCCTGGTCATCGGTACCTGCCCGACCCTGGCCACCTCCACCTCGGTGGAGACCGGCCTCGGCATGGGCCTTGCGGCCACCGCCGTGCTGATCTGCTCCAACATGGTGATTGCGGCGCTGCACAATCTGATTCCGGATAAGGTCCGCATTCCCTGCTTCATCACCGTCATCGCAGGCTTTGTCACCATCGTTCAGATGCTGCTGCAGGCCTTCGTGCCGTCTCTGTACTCGGCGCTTGGTCTGTACCTGCCGCTGATCGTGGTAAACTGCATTATCCTTGGCCGCGCGGAGATGTTCGCTTCCAAGAATTCGGTGGCGGATTCCGCCCTGGACGGCCTTGGCATGGGCCTTGGCTTTACGCTGACGCTGTGCGTCATGGGCTCCATTCGTGAGATTCTGGGCTCCGGCACATGGCTGGCCGGCGACTGGTTCGGTCTGGCCGAGGGCTTTAAGGGCATCCCGATTCTCTCTAATTTCATTCCCGGCATGTCGATCATGACCATGGTGCCGGGCGGCTTCTTTGTTTTCGCTGTGGTGATGGCGGCGGTGCATTATCTGACAAGAGACAAGTCCAAGATCCGCAAGGACTTCGGCTGCAGCGCCTGCGCGATGGAGGGCTCCTGCTCTCCGGAGAAGAAGGCGGCAGAAAACGGTGCCTGCGCTTCGGCGGCGGAGGATCCCAAGACGGCAGAGGCGATGCGGATTGCAGCAGCTGCTGCCAAGGCTGAGAGCAAGAAGGAGGTGAAGGAATCATGAGCTTTACCAAAATGATTCTGATCATCGTTTCGATGGTCCTTGTGAACAACTATCCGCTGGCACAGTTTCTGGGAATCTGCCCGTTCCTTGGCGTATCCAAGGATCTGGACAGCGCCAAGGGCATGGGCATTGCCGTGACGCTCGTTATGGGCATTGCCTCTCTGGTAACCTTCCCGATCCAGCAGCTGCTCCTTGCCTGCAACATTGAATACATGCAGACGGTGGTCTTCATTCTGGTCATCGCGGCACTGGTGCAATTCATCGAGATGTTCATGAAGAAGAACATGAAGGCGCTGTATGCCTCTCTTGGCATTTATCTGCCGCTGATTACGACGAACTGCGCGGTGCTGGGCGTTTGCATTTCCAACACGGAGGATTATACGGTGGCGGCGGTTGGTTCCTTCGGCGCGGCCTACGTCTATGCAATTCTGCAGGGCTTCGGCGGCGGCCTCGGCTTCCTGGTTGCCATGCTGATCATGGCCGGCGTGCGGACCAAGCTTCAGGATCAGAGCGCCATTCCGGAATCCTTCCGCGGCGTACCGATTATTCTGACGACGGCAGCCATTCTCTCTCTGGCCTTCATGGGCTTCAGCGGAATGATTTAAGGAGGCGTAAAGATGGATTTGATTTTCATTGCGGTTATTCTGATCCTGGTTGTCTCCTTGATTGCGGGAATCCTCCTGTCCTATGCCTCCAAGGTGTTCGAGGTGAAGGAGGATCCGCTGTTCCTGGATCTTCGCGCGGCTCTGCCCGGCGCCAACTGCGGCGGCTGCGGGTATGCGGGCTGCGATGATTATGCGCATGCGCTGGCGGCCGGAGACGGCGAAGCGGTGCCCTGCACCAAATGCGCGGTGGGCGGACCTGCCGTTGCGAAGGAGCTGGCGAATATTCTCGGAACCTCGGCGGACGGCGTGGAGCGTCAGGTTTCCTTTGTTGCCTGTCACGGCACGAAGGACAACGCAAAGGCGCTGTACGAATATGCCGGGCGCGTGGAGAGCTGTGCGGCGGCGAAGACGCTGTTCGGCGGCACCAAGGAGTGTGCGTACGGCTGCATCGGTCTCGGAGATTGCGTAAAGGTCTGCGATTTCGACGCCATCCGTGTGATCGACGGCGCGGCGGTGGTGGATGCTGCGGTCTGCACGGCCTGCGGCAAGTGCATCAAGGCCTGTCCGCAGCACCTGATCTCCTTGAAGCCTGCGTCGGAGAAGGTTCTGGTGCGCTGTTCGAACAAGGATCTTGGCAAGGCCGCCATGGCGGTCTGCAAGACCTCCTGCATCGCCTGCCGCATGTGCGAGCGCTCCTGCACGCACGATGCCGTTCATGTCGTAGACAATGTGGCGGTGATTGATCCCGCAAAGTGCGTCGGATGCGGCGCCTGCGCAGAGAAGTGCCCGAAGAAGGCCATCGTGAACCTTGCTGCCCGGGCATGACGTGAATAGGGCCAACTACATTGAGGTTTTCCGTAGGAAAATCGAGATGTGACTGCGAAACAGATACATTTCATTAATAGGTTTATAAGGTTTATATGCGTTCGGACGCAGGACAGTCCCGCCTGGCGGGATCGTCCTGTGTCCGATTTTTGATTCCAATGGGTGCGCATTCGGCCTGTCCCGAACATGTGATGATCCTACGGCATTTCGGTGCCGCACACTCGCACGCCAGGCGACAGGGTGGCGGAGAATGTCCGGATCAGGGGCCTTGCGGTTTCGATACCCTTCTGCGGCATCAGCTGTTATAATCGAGCCTATGAGTATCACATCCTGGAGCTATGCCTTCTTCCTGATCGTTATATTGGTGTTGTATTATTCGGTGTTTGCCGGCAGGCGGCAATGGATCTGTCTGCTGCTGGCAAGCCTTGCTTTTTATGCCTTTTCCGGGCCGAAGAATCTGATTTTCCTGTGCGTGACGGCGCTGACCTGCTGGTGGGGCGGCTTGCGCCTTGCGAAGCGGAAAGAGGCCTATGAGGCCCTGCGAAAGCGCCTGCGGGAGGAGAAGAGATCGACGGCGGGGCGCCAAAATGCGCAGCTGCCGGATCCGCAGACAAAAGAGACTCCGGAAGAGAAGCACCAAGGGACAGCGGGAAGTGAGGGGAGAGAGCTGCAGAAGGCGGCGAAGGCTGCCCTGCAGAAGGATCAAAGAAAGGTCCTTGCGGCGGTCCTTCTGATCAATTTCGGCCTTCTGGCGCTGGTCAAATACTGGGGCGTTGCTGCGCGCGGATGGCTCCTGCCCCTTGGCATGTCTTTTTATACCTTTCAGTCGGTGAGCTATCTTCTGGATGTGTACAACGGCAAGATTCCCGCAGAGAAGAATTTCCTGCATTATCTGCTGTTCGTATCCTTTTTCCCGCAGCTGCTCCAGGGCCCCATCGGCCGGTTCGATCAGCTGGCACCGCAGCTGCTGGGGGAGCACAGCTTCTCCTTTGAAAGATGGAAGCGGGGGATGCTCCTCATTGCCTTTGGACTGATGAAAAAATATGCGATCGCCAACATGCTCTCACCGGCCATCGCGGCGCTGCTGGACGAGAACATCCGCGGGATTCCGGGTGCGGCGGTTGTCACGGGAATCCTGATGTATTCCTTTCAGCAATATGCGGATTTTTCCGGCGGCATCGACATGGTGAGCGGCGCGGCGGAGCTCTTCGGCATTTCTCTTGCACCGAATTTCCGCCAGCCGTACCTGGCGCTTTCTCTCGGGGATTTCTGG
>CAVAUJ010000086.1:0-8890 GCA_963591995.1 Succinivibrio sp. | reverse complement strand
TGCGAGCGTATTTTGCGAGCTTAGCACCGCTAGGTCCGAGCACGGAACGAGAGTGTCCCCTGATTGGACAACTCCGCCAGGACCCGTCGCTTACCCGACAGCTGTACCGGCAACCTTTCGCTGCAGTACTACAACGAAAGCACTGGAATGAGACTAAAAATGTCTGCCTCATAATGCTATAATTGGTTTGTATGCGTTTTGATCCGAAAGGGGATAGTTGTTTATGAAGAACATTATTGTAACGGGCTGCAACGGACAGTTGGGGATCGCTGTAAACAAGCTTCTCGGTGACAATCCGGATTACCGGCTCGTGAATACCGATGTGTCCGATCCCGGCTTTGTACGAGTTGACAGGCTGCTGGATATCACCAATGTGGCGGATGTTCTGTCCTTTGCCGACGAGGTAAAGCCCTATGCCATCATCAACTGTGCGGCCTACACCGCTGTGGATGCCGCGCAGACACATGTTGACCTGAATTACAAGATCAACGCCATCGGTCCGCGGAATCTGGCTATTGCGGCAACCCGCCATCAGGCAAAGCTGGTTCACATTTCCACCGACTATGTGTTCCCCGGCACTTCCGAGCAGCCGCTCACGGAATTCGATCCGGTTGGACCCAAGAGCGTCTACGGCATCACGAAGCTCGCCGGAGAGAACTTTGTCCGCGAATTTGCGCGTGATTATTTCATTATCCGCACGGCGTGGCTCTACGGAGAGGGCAAGAATTTCGTCCGCACGATGCTGAACGTAGCAAAGACCCACGATACGGTCACGGTCGTCGACGATCAGTTCGGTTCTCCCACCAGCACCCGGGAGCTGGCCAAGGCCATTGCCTACCTGCTGCCGACGGACAATTACGGCCTCTTCCACGGAACCTGTGAGGGCTTTACCAGCTGGGATGACTTTACCAGAGAGATCTATCGCCTGGCCGGACTCTCCACCAACGTTGTCAGTGTCAGCACGGAGGAGTATCAGGCGGTCAATCCGCAGTCCGCTCCCCGCCCGCATTACTCGATTCTGGACAATTACATGCTCCGACTGACAACCGATCATGTGTATGCCGACTGGAAGGATGCACTGGATGTCTACATGACAGAAATGGGGTACAAGGCGTGATCGAATTTTTTCGTGGGATTCTGGGCAACCCCCTGTTCGTTGCCGCTGCCTGCAGCTGGCTGATCGCACAGACGAGCAAAACCATCCTGTACTTTATCATCAACCATGAATTTAACTGGGAGCGCATCATCGGCGCCGGCGGAATGCCCAGCGCACATTCTGCCACCGTCTGTGCTCTGGTGATGTCCACGGCACTGACCTACGGTGTTCGCGGCTTTGAATTCCCGATGACCTGCTTTTTCGCCTTCATCGTCATGTACGATGCCATGGGCGTGCGCAGAGAAACCGGCGAACAGGCAAAGGTATTGAACGAGATCATCGATCAGTGGTTTAATATGGGAAACGTGCTGCAAACGAGAACACCCATGGAGAATTTCAAGGAATTCGTGGGACACACGCCTCTCCAGGTTCTGGTGGGCGCCATCATCGGATTGCTCCTCGGCGCTCTCGTGTGTATGTGGTAGAGCTGCAGATCTCCTGCGGCTCAGAAAGGAAGAAAGGAAAAGATGAAGAAATTAACCGCGCTGCTCTTGACCGGCATCACCGCTGCCTCTTTGCTCCTGTCCGGATGCGGTTCCGAGGAAAACGAAAGCTATTCCATTTCCGAGGCCATCCCCGAGGAAGATACCTCCGCAGCGGAAACGCAGACCGAAACACCCACGGAAGAGGAAGCTCCGGAGGGAAAGGTCCGCAGCCAGCTTACCAATGAATGGATCGATGAGGAGCTCTACGATCAGCGTCCCATTGCTGTCATGTATCCCATCAACAAAGAGGCCATGCCACAGTATGGCTATGACCAGGTCGATATCTTCTATGAAATTCTGGAAGAGGATGGCATGAGCCGTCAGATGGCCATTATGAAGGACTGGAAGAATCTGGATAAAATCGGCAACATCCGCAGTATCCGTGATTATTTTGTCTATCCTGCATTGGAGTACGATTCGATCATTGTCCACTTCGGAGGACCCATTGTATACGTAAAGGATATTCTGACCCGTGACGATGTGCAGAACATCAACGGTGTCGGCGGAGAACTCGGCGACAGCTATGACGCGTTCTTCCGTGAGAATCCGGATGGCCGTGCCTCGGAGCACACCGCTTACACCAGCAGCGAAAAGCTTCTCGCTGCCTGCGATACCGCCGGTTTCTCCCTGACCTACCGCGACGATGTATTCTCGGATTACAAGGACCAGAGCCACTACCGGTTCACCTCTGCCTCCAACAAGAATACGCTGGAGAGCTATGATTCCGCCGTGGATGCGACAAAGCTGGATTTCTCCGATGCATACCCTGCCGACACGCCGGTGTTCGAATACAATTCGGATGACCACCTGTATTACCGCAGCATCTACGGTGAACCGCAGGTAGACGGCACCACCGGAACACAGCTCGCCTTTGAGAACATTCTGGTGCAGTGGGCTTATTACGAGGTTCGTGATGACAACGGCTATCTTGCCTTCCAGATGCATGACAACACGCACGACGGCATGTTCATCACCGAAGGCAAAATGATCCATGTTACCTGGACCAAGGACAGCGACTACGGCCCGACCAAATATTACGATGACAACGGAGACGAAATCACTTTGAACACCGGAAAGACCATGGTCTGCGTTTTGAAGGACGACGTTGGCTTCACGGTAGACGGCTCTGACATCCTTCCTTCTTCCGGCAATTGATTGCATTTCAAGGCATTTCGAACAAACCGAATTCACCCACTCAAAAGGCTCTGCCGACCGAAAGGTCGGCAGAGCCTTTTCATTCAGCATCTCTCAATAATCATCGTCATACGTATCTCCGGAATACCGGTTGTCGTAATATCCGTCTCCGGTCCGGTCGTATCCTCTGTCATATCGATGATTCTCATAATACTCATTCCGCTGCACATGCGCACGTCTCGCACGGCGTCTTCGCTGTCTCGCCCGTTCTCTGGCCTCCTTCATCGAAACAGAGAATCGTATGAACACCGACAGGATAACGGACGCAAGGACAATCGTGATCAGAAAGGAGGAAACATTGATATAAATCGTATCATTGATCCCCAGCATTACGTAGCGGGAGAAGAACTTCATCAGAAGAGAACTCGTTTCCCCCTGTGTTGCATATTTCTCGGATACCTGTCCCGCCACGGATAACTCCGAATTCCCGGACAGACTGGCCGGAACCAGCACCGTGGTGCCAACCTCCACGCCGTCCGTTCCGCCGTAGTAATACGCAATCGTGTTGTCCTCTCCGTACACCGCCGTGAGATCTCCCACCTCCGAGCCATCGGGCACCACAACGCTGCCGCCGGATGCGATGGTGAGCGCAGGCGTATCCGACCCCAGCAGATCCATGCCTTCCATCAGAAACGAGCCGCAGTCCGTGGCAGGCAGGGCTGTATTCTCCACGGAAGCCAGCGTGAATTCCTCGTAGCCGTAATTGAACAGGGTTACCGTATCTTCGAACTGGGCAGGTGAGTCTTCCCGCATGACCACACAGATCAGCCGGCGGTCTCCCTGCTCGCAGCCGGTCACCAGATTCTCATGCGACTGGCTGGTATAGCCCGTCTTTCCTCCGATGATGCCGGTGTACGAGGTTGCTCCCGTGATGAGCTCATGCTTGTTGGTCAACGTAAAGTCGTCCGGCTGCGTATCCGTTGCCGCAAAATGATAGGTCGCACAATTGCCCACCTGCCGGCACACGTCGTTATCAAAAAAAGCCAGTGCAATCCGGCCAAGGTCATATGCGCTGGTATAGTGGTTGTCATCGTACAGACCGTTGGTGTTGACGAAATGGCTCTCTGTGCAGCCAAGCTCCGCAGCCCGTTCGTTCATTTTCTCGACAAAGGCATCGATGGATCCCGAAACCTTCTCGGCCAGGGCATTGGCCACCTCATTCGCGGAGCCCACCATCAGGCCGTACAAGGCCTCCTCCACCGTGATGGTCTCTCCAACGCTCATCCCGATGTTGGAGCCGTCCGCCGGAACAGCGGCAATGGCGGATTCGGAAAAGGTTATCGTATCCGAAAGCTCCAGATTCTCCGCCGCAATGAGACAGGTCAGCAGCTTCGTTGTACTGGCGGGGTACATCTTTTCGTGAACGTTCTTGGCATACAGAACCGTCCCCGTGGAGGCATCCAGGAGAATGGCGCTTTTCGCCGTGACGGCAGGACCCTGCGGCCAGCCGTCCACCGCGTTGGACTGAATCTGCTCCTCCTTCTGCTGCGCGGCCTGCGTTTCGTTCACCACGTGACCGTCGGAAGTCAGAACATCTCCCCCGGCATCATCCACCACGGTCTCGGAATATGCATTGTCCGACACCGAAGACGCCGCAGCCCTTCCTGCCGGCACAATGCAAAGAGCGCCGCTGCAGGCAGCGGCGCCAAGGAACAGGGTCAGTCTCCGCCGGGCAGATTTCCTCCCGCGCATCGTTCGATTCTCCGTCCGTTCAGTGAACAAGGCTTTCAACCTTCTTCTGCAATGCTTCCTGCGGAATAAGGCCGACGCTCGTTTCCACCACCTCGCCGTTTCGGAAGAAGAGGAGCGTCGGAATCGACATCACGTTGTAACGCTCCGCGATATCCGGTGCATGATCCACATTGAGCTTGCCGACCTTTACCTTTCCCTGGAACATTCCCTCCATCGCACTTACCGCAGGGGCCATCATCTTGCAGGGACCGCACCAGTCCGCATAGAAATCCACCACAACCGGAAGATTGCTCTTCAATACCTCTGCTTCAAAATTCTCTGATGTGAAAATCATTTTTTCCTTCCTTTCAGATGTCCTGTCTGCGCGTCAGTACATACTTATTGATCTTATTTCCCTTTGCGGAGAATTTCTCCTCATACTCCGTCATGATGTTGCCCTCGTTCATCACGGGATCCGCATGAAGATCGTAGGTGATCTCCCGGATGCCGAATGCACTGAAGGGAACCTCCTCCACCGCAAAATCGAACAGCTCCCGATTGTCCGTTTTGAACTCAATGACACCTGCGTCATCCAATATTGCATCGTATCGCCGCAGGAACTCCCTGGAGGGAAGACGCCGCTTGGCATTGCGCTTCTTCGGCCAGGGGTCTGAGAAATTAAGATAAATTCTCTGAATCTCCCCCGGTGCAAAATACTCGGTGATCAGCTCTGCCTCCGCGCGGATGAACCGCAGATTCGGAAGCTTTCGTTCATTCTGCACGTCCACACCGCGCAGCAGAACACTGGAAAATTTCTCCAGACCGATGTAGTTGATCTCCGGATGGCGCTCTGCCAGCTCCAGAAGGAACCGTCCTTTTCCGGTGCCGATCTCCAGATGCAGCGGCCGGTCGTTGCCGAAAATCTCTCTCCAATTCCCCTTATGTGCCTCCGGGTCCTGTACGACAAAAGGGCTTTCCTGTATGGTATCGCGCGCCCTCGGAATATTGCGTAACCTCACGAATTATCCTTTCTTTTCATCTTTGCACATTGTTTTTTGCTCTTTTCACAATCATTTTATGAGCAGTTTAGAACTGTGTGCCATAATCATAAAGTGACAGGCAAACAAATGCAAGAAAGTGACAGGCAGCCGTTATGAATGAAATCAAAGAACCCAAAAAACCCCTCATGACGTTCTGGACCATCGCCATGATTTTCCTGATCCTTCTGAACCTCATTGCGGTTCCCCTGATGCAGAACTCCAGCATTCAGGAGACCGATTACGGTACCTTCATGAAGTATACACAGGAGAAAAAGATCGATCAGGTCGAGATCCGGAGCAACAAGATTCTCTTTACGCTAAAGGACGATGACACCTCTTCTTCCGATCGTTCCCCGTCCGCTTATCCCCGTTCGCAGGTTATTTACGAAACGGGCCTCATGAACGATGACGGGCTGGTGCAGAGGCTCTACGATGCAGGCGTCACCTTTTCCAGCGAAATCATCGAGCAGCAGAGTCCGGTTATCTCCTTCCTTCTCTACTGGATTCTGCCCATCATCCTCATCGGCTTCTTTACGAACTTCCTGCGCAGGAAGATGATGAAGAATCTCACCGGGAGCGACAGCATGACCTTCGGCGGCGGCTTTCCGGGGATTGGCGGCATGGGAAAGAGCAGCGCCAAGGTATATGTGAAATCCTCCGACGTCATCAAGTTCGCAGATGTGGCAGGAGAGGAGGAGGCCAAGGAAAATCTGCAGGAGATTGTTACCTTCCTCAAGAATCCCGCACAGTATCAGGAGATCGGCGCGAAGATGCCCAAGGGCGTGCTCCTCGTGGGGCCTCCCGGAACCGGCAAAACCATGCTGGCCAAGGCCGTTGCCGGTGAAGCGGATGTTCCGTTTTTCTCCATCTCCGGATCGGAATTCGTTGAAATGTTCGTCGGCATGGGAGCCGCCAAGGTTCGCGATCTTTTCAAGCAGGCAAAGGAAAAGGCCCCCTGTATTGTATTCATCGATGAGATCGACGCGATCGGCGGGAAGCGCTCCGCAGGGAGCGGCTACGGCGGAAACGATGAGAGAGAGCAGACCCTCAATCAGCTGCTGACGGAAATGGACGGTTTTGAAGGCAACACCGGCGTCATCATTCTCGCGGCCACCAACCGTCCCGAATCTCTCGACGCAGCACTCACGCGTCCCGGCCGGTTCGACCGGAGAGTGCCGGTGGAGCTGCCCGATCTCAAGGGACGCGAGGATATCCTCAAGGTCCATGCAAAGAAGATCAAGATCGCCGACGATGTGGATTTCAATAAAATTGCGCGCATGGCCGCCGGCGCATCCGGCGCCGAGCTCGCCAACATTGTCAACGAGGCAGCGCTGCGTGCGGTCCGCAACGGCAGGAAGTTCGCGACCGAATCCGATATGGAGGAATCCATCGAGGTCGTCATCGCGGGCTATCAGAAAAAGAATGCCATTCTCTCCGACAAGGAGAAGCTGGTGGTTTCTTATCACGAAATCGGGCATGCCCTCGTCGCCGCCCTGCAGGACGGCACGGCTCCGGTACAGAAGATTACCATCATTCCCCGCACCAGCGGCGCCCTTGGCTATACCATGCAGGTAGAAAAGGACAATCACTATCTCGTCACCAAGGACGAGCTGCTCAGTGAGATCGCAACGCTCTGCGGCGGACGGGCAGCAGAGGAGGTCACCTTCCATTCCATTTCCACCGGAGCCTCCAATGACATCGAAAAGGCCACGAAGCTGGCGCGGGAAATGATCACCCGCTACGGCATGAGCGATGACTTCGGCATGGTAGCCCTCGAGACCGTGAACAACCAATACCTCGGCGGGGATTCCTCCCTTGCCTGCTCCCCGCAGACACAGGCGAGGATCGACCAGCAGGTGGTACAGCTCGTGGAACAGCAGCATAAAAAGGCTGCCGACATCCTGCAGGAGAACAAGGCCAAGCTCGATGAGCTTGCACAGCACCTGTATGAAAAGGAAACCATCACAGGAGAGGAATTCATGGAAATCCTCACACGAAAGCCGCGGCTGGAGTGCCATGATGATAAGGCAACGGATCCCGCATAAGGGAGCAGTATCGGTTCCTAGTACATCGTTTGCAAAATAACTAGCCAAATAACGCAGAACTTTTTTCTGAGGGTGCGTGTCAAAAAACGTAGGCGTAGCGGGCTACGCTGAGGATTTTTGACACGTGCAATCAGGAAAAAGGGCCAGTTAGTTTGGCTAGTTATTTAAAAATCGATGTACTAGAAACACGGAAAAGACAGCCGGAGGGTTTTATCACCAAACCCTCCGGCTGTCTTTTCTCATGTACCTTCCGAAATCATTCCGTAATCATTCCGAATGTACCTTCCGATATCTTTTCCGATGCTGTATCAGCCGTGCAGCCCGTCGGTCTGACGCTGCATATCCTCCACCACGATGTCATAGATCTCACCCAGCGTTCTGAAATATTCCAGCACGAGCCAGGGCTCATTGGTGTGGTAGTGAAGCTTTAACGTAGCCTTTTCTCCGCCGATCTCATCCTCGCCGGTATCTCCCGCAACGATCAGGCAATCCCCCTGAAAGCTGCTGAGAATGTGATCTCTCGCCTCATCCACAAGATCATCGCACGCATCGTCATCGATTCCGTACACATCCAGCAGGAGCTGCGTATCATAGCGAAATTCAATGATTTCCTTATGATTGGCCATACTCTTTCTCGTCCTTTCCACCATTCTCTGCGGCAAACGCTCCGCAGTTTGCTTTTCAAAACCGCTTTCATCATACTCCCAGGCTCCTTCCTTGTCATCCTTCCTTTTCCGCTGTCTGTGAAACCGCTGTGTTGACATATACCCCCACAGGGTATATAGTTTTTCTTGTATTAATACCCCGCCGGGGTATCTTGTGTATCGCAGAAAGGAACCTCCACATGTCGGAAATCACAAAATCCTGTGAAATGCTCACACAGGAAATTCACGATGAAATCAATGAACAGCAGATTGCAGAGAGTGAACATGCGCTTCTCTCCGAAGCCTGTCCCTGTTGTCACAAAAAAGACCGCAGCGAACAGGAACAGAAGGATCTCATTACCCGCCTCAACCGGATCGAGGGACAGATTCGGGGCATTCGCAGAATGGTGGAGTCCGATGCCTATTGTGTGGATATTCTCACACAGGTTTCGGCCGCCGGCTCTGCCCTTAACAGCTTTACAAAGGTCCTGCTCACCAGCCATATCAAAACCTGTGTTGCGGAAGATATCCGCGAAGGACATCAGGAGAAGGTGGATGAACTGGTAAAGGTTCTGCCGAAGCTGATGAAATGACATCCTACTACATCGTTTGCAAAATAACTAGCCAAATAACGCAGAACTTTTTTCTGAGGGTG
>CAVAUJ010000085.1:0-8932 GCA_963591995.1 Succinivibrio sp. | reverse complement strand
CGGTACGTACGGTGCTGTGAGAGGACGGCGGTTAGTCACCGCCTCCTACTCGATTTACCTCGTACATCGATTTTTAAATAACCAGCCAAACTAACTGGTCCTTTTTCCTGATTGCACGTGTCAAAAATCCTCAGCGTAGCCCGCTACGCCTACGTTTTTTGACACGCACCCTCAGAAAAAAGTTCTGCGTTATTTGGCTGGTTATTTTGCAAACGATGTACTAGCTTTGCGGTGCCGATGCGGCGGCAATTTAGGGAAACGCTGATGAAAGCGTTTCCCACGCCGGATTTGCGCTGCGAAGCAGCAAATTTCTTTGCAAATCCGTGCGATCCACCGGAGGGTGCTAAGTAAATGCTGATTTAATCAGCAGTTACTTAGCACATTTTGCATAATTTCTGCTTCGTTTGGGATGGGCAAAAAGGGGAAAAACGGGTATAATTGGTTCCACATAATGAAACTGGTAACCGCAGATTCGCTTTTCCGGAATCTGCGCGTATTGCTGCAGAAGGGCTGCGGCAGGAAAGGCAGGAGATGAACAAGCGGGTTTATAAGTTTGAAGAAGGCAACGCACAGATGCGCAATCTTCTGGGAGGGAAGGGGGCCAACCTCGCAGAAATGACCAATCTGGGGCTTCCGGTTCCGCAGGGCTTTACCATTTCCACAGAGGCTTGTACCGATTATTACAACGATGGCCGTCAGATCAATGCGGACACAACGCAGCAGATCTTCGAGGCACTCTCCTGGCTGGAGGGAATCCGCGGCAAGAAGTTCGGAGATGAAAGCGATCCGCTTCTGGTTTCCGTCCGTTCCGGCGCTCCGGTGTCCATGCCGGGCATGATGGATACCATCCTGAACCTTGGTCTGAACGATGTTTCGGTGGTCGGTTTTGCCAATAAGACGGGCAATCCGAGATTTGCCTACGACTCCTACCGCCGCTTTATTCAGATGTTTTCGGATGTGGTTATGGGACAGCCGAAGACCTTGTTCGATGCCATTCTGGAAGGCGAGAAGAACAAACACGGATACAAATTCGATACGGAGCTGACGGCAGAGGATCTTCAGAATGTCATCGCCGAGTACAAGAAGCTCTACAAGGAGCAGCAGGGAGAGGAGTTCCCGCAGGATCCGAAGGTACAGCTGATGGAAGCCATCAAGGCGGTGTTCCGCTCCTGGGACAATCCCAGAGCCAATACATACCGCCGCATGTACGATATCCCGTATGAGCTGGGCACGGCAGTCAATGTGCAGTCCATGGTCTTCGGCAACATGGGCAATACCTCCGGCACGGGCGTTGCCTTCACACGCAATCCTGCCACCGGTGCAAAGGGTATTTTCGGTGAATATCTGATCAATGCACAGGGTGAGGACGTGGTTGCCGGCATCCGTACGCCGCAGCCGATCACAAAGCTGGGCGAGGACCTGCCCGAATGCTACAGGGAGTTCCTTGAAATTGCAGGGAAGCTGGAGAATCATTACAAGGACATGCAGGATATGGAGTTCACCATCGAGGATGGAAAGCTGTATTTCCTGCAGACGAGAAACGGCAAGAGAACGGCACAGGCAGCCATTCAGGTGGCGTGCGACCTGGTGGACGAGGGCATGATTGACGAGAAGACGGCGGTGACCCGCATTGAGCCGCAGTCTCTGGATCAGCTGCTTCATCCGGGCTTTGATCAGGATGCGCTGAAGCGTGCCGCGGAGATCGGCATGGCGCTTCCGGCTTCGCCGGGTGCTGCGGCAGGACGCGTCTATTTTAACGCAGAGGATGCGGTTGCCGCCCATGCAACGGGGAGCCGTGTGATTCTGGTCCGTCAGGAGACTTCTCCGGAGGACATTGACGGCATGCATGCGGCAGAGGGCGTTCTGACGATGCGCGGCGGCATGACGTCCCACGCAGCCGTTGTGGCCCGCGGCATGGGTACCTGCTGCGTTTCCGGCTGCGGCGACATGCGCGTCAACGAGGAGGAAAAGTATTTTGATCTCGGCGGAGTGCATGTGAAGGAGGGCGACTACATTTCCCTGGACGGCTCCACCGGCAAAATTTACCTTGGGGATGTGCCGACGGTCGAGGCATCCATTTCCGGAAACTTCCAGCGCATCATGGACTGGGCAGACCGGTACCGCGTCCTGCAGGTTCGCACCAATGCCGACACGCCGGCAGACGCCGCCAATGCCGTACACCTTGGTGCAGAGGGCATCGGACTTTGCCGCACCGAGCATATGTTCTTCAATCCGGACCGCATTCCGAAGATCCGCAAGATGATTCTGTCCGACACGACGGAGGAGCGCGAGGCGGCACTGAATGAGCTGATTCCTTTCCAGAAGGGAGATTTCAAGGGCATCTACAAGGCAATGGAGGGGAGACCGGTCACCATTCGTTTCCTGGATCCGCCGCTGCATGAATTCGTGCCGAATACGCCGGAAGAGATCAAGGCGATGGCAGATGAAATGCATCTGACAACGGCCGAGGTGGAAAGACGGTGCGATGAGCTGAAGGAATTCAACCCGATGATGGGACACCGCGGCTGCCGCCTGTCGGTTACCTTCCCGGAGATCGCCAGAATGCAGACCAGAGCCGTGATGGAGGCTGCCATTGAGGTGAAGGCGGAGGACGGCTATGACATCGTCCCGGAGATCATGGTTCCTCTGGTCGGGGATGTGAAGGAGCTGGCCTTCGTTAAAAAGGAGATCGTTGCGACGGCTGAGAAGGTCAAGGAAGAGAGAGGTTCGGACATCGCTTACCATATCGGTACGATGATTGAGATCCCGAGAGCGGCCCTGATGGCCGACCAGATCGCCCAGGAGGCAGAGTTCTTCAGCTTCGGCACCAACGATCTGACGCAGATGACCTTTGGCTTCTCCCGCGACGATGCCGGCAAATTCCTGGCAGACTATTATAAGTCCAAGATTTATGAGCAGGATCCCTTCGCACACCTGGATCAGAATGGTGTGGGACAGCTGATCCAGCTGGCGGTGGAGAAGGGCAGGAAGGTTCGCCCGGACATTCATCTTGGCATCTGCGGCGAGCACGGCGGTGATCCGGCATCCATCGAATTCTGCCATAAGGTCGGCCTGACCTATGTCAGCTGCTCACCGTTCCGCGTGCCGATTGCAAGGCTTGCGGCAGCGCAGGCTGCGATCCGCAATCCGCGCTGAGCAGATTTTCCGCATGGCATAAAGCGAAGATAAGCTTAACGAAACGAGCGGCCACATCACTCAAACGGTGATGTGGCCGCTCTTATATGCTCCGAAGTTATTCCTCCTGTCATCCTGCGGCTCTTTGCGTGACACAGCTCAAAGAAGCTGGCCGGTCTTTTCCGCAAGGTAGAGCGGAATGTTCGTTATCTCTCCGTCCTTTCGATAGCCTCGCGTGGAAAAGCGAAGCGCGTGCTCCGGATGATGATCGGCAATGTACCGTTTGAACGACGGGGCAGATTTGTCCTCGCCGCCCTTTGCCTCAACAGGTATAATCTCTGTCCCGTTTTGCAGAACAAAATCAATCTCGCAATTCTTATCAGAGAAGTACCGCGGCTCAACCTCAAATTGCCGTCGAAGCTGCTGCAGGACATAGTTCTCCGTCAGCGGTCCTTTGAACTGGTAATCGGCTTTCAAAAGGATTGCACGATTGTCAATGCCTGCCATGTGCTTCAGAAGCCCGGTATCAAAAAGGAAGAGCTTAAACTGATCCAGCCTGTCGAATGCCGACAGCGGGTGTTCCATCTTGGAGACGTTGTAGACGCGATGGAGCATACCGGCAGAAACAAGCCATTCAATGGCTTCTTCAAAATCACGCGCCCTGCCGCCCTCACGGACAGCTCCGTACATGAATTTTTCGTTCGGTTTGGCAAGTTGCGCGACAATGCTGCGGAATACCATGAGAATTCGTCCGCTGTTGACCTTGCCGTTGTGTTTGGAGAAATCGTTCTCATAAACCTCAATCAGTTCGTGCTGGAGCTGGGAGATTCTTGCGGGATCTTTGTATTTGCCCCACGATGCTACGCATTCCGGCATGCCGCCGATGATGAGATAGTTGTTATAGGCTTCCAGCAGCCGGCTGTGGAAAATCTCTTCGATCTGCTGTTCTTTCTGAATGCTGTCGTAGTAGGCATAAAGCACAGGATCGGTCGCCTCCAGAAATTCTCCAAAGGTCAGGGGGGAGATGTCCAGCAGATTCACCATGCCAACCGGGTAGGATTTCGGCTTTGCCAAAAGCGTGCCGAGCAAACTTCCCGCGGCAATGACGTGATACGCATTCGCCTTTTCCTTGAAGTATTTGAGTGTGTTCAACGCTTCCGGACATTCCTGAATTTCGTCAAAAATAATCAGTGTTTCCTCAGGCAAGATTTTCTTCCCACCGATCATGGAGAGCAGTTCAATGATCCGCTGCGGGTTTTTATTTGCCTCAAAGACGGATTTCAGTTCATCTTCTTCATCAAAGTTGAAATAGACAAAGCTTTTGTAGCAGGTTTTCCCAAACTCCTTCATCAGCCACGTCTTGCCAACCTGTCTCGCCCCTCGCAGAACAAGCGGTTTGCGTTCCTCATCGTTTTTCCAATGGATCATATCCTGAATCGCATTGCGCTTCATAGTTCTCACCTTCCTCTCAAGGATAAATGTAGCATCGCACATTTTTCTGCGATTATCAACCGCGTTTTAACACGTTTTTCTGACATTTTATAGATCGTTTTTGCACATTTTTCCGACGTTTTGCGGATCGTTTTTGCACGTTTTTCCGGCATTTCACCGGAGGTTTTTACACATTTTTCCGAGAATCGCGACAGGCGTGCTTTTATCGGGATTCTGTGATACCATGCTGTTAATTTTCACAAACGATGTACCGGACAGAGAAGGAGGAGGAAAAGATGTTTCGACCGGTTCGGCGGAAAGATAAGGCAATTGCGGATGAGGCGGCAAGAGAGCTGCTGCGCAGGGAGCGCATTGGCGTACTGGCCGTGAACGGGGATGATCATTATCCGTATGCGGTTCCCATTAATTTTTTGTACGACGAGAATGCAGGGAGGATCTATTTTCACGGTGCAAAGGCCGGACACAAATACGATTCGCTGAAGACCTCAGATCAGGTATGCTTCACCGTATACGGTGAGGAGACGGTGCGGGATCTTACGTGGGCGCCCTATGTGCGGAGCGTGGTTGTGTTCGGACGCTGCCGCATGCTTGATCCGGGAGAAACGTCGGCTGCGCTGCTGCGGCGGCTTGCCGGCAAGTATTATCCGGATGCAGAGGCAATCGAAGCGGAAATGGCCAAAGCCGGTCATGCGGCACAGATGTTCGAGATCGAAATTGAGCACCTTGCCGGAAAGGAGCTGCAGGAGCGTTAACATGGCACGTAGGAAACAGGAGATCCATCTGTCGGATCATTTCAGTTGCAGCCGATTGCTGCGATATACTCTGCCATCCATCGTTATGATGATTTTCACATCCATCTACAGCGTGGTGGATGGCTTTTTTGTGTCCAATTTTGCCGGGAAAGAGGCCTTTACCGCCGTGAATTTCATCATGCCGGTGCTGATGATTTTCGGCTGCGTGGGCTTTATGTTCGGTACCGGCGGCGGTGCATTGATCGCGATGACCATGGGGATGGGAGAGGAGAAAAAAGCCAACGAGCAGTTCTCCATGCTGATCTATGTGTCCATCGTGATCGGTGCGCTGCTGGCTGTCTTCGGAATTCTGTTCCTTCCGCAGATCGCGGCGGGGCTGGGCGCAGAAGGGGAGCTGCTGGACAACAGTGTGCTGTACGGCAGAATCATTACGCTGGCGGTTCCTGCATTTATTCTGCAATATGAATTCCAATGTCTGTTTGCAACGGCGGAGAAGCCGCGGCTGGGACTGTTCGTGACGGTGGCGGCCGGCCTGACCAATATGGTGCTGGATGCCGTGACGGTCGGTATCTTCGGCTGGGGACTGGTCGGGGCCGCCGCGGCTACGGCGATCAGCCAGTGCGTCGGCGGTGTGATTCCGCTGATCTATTTTGCGGATAAGAGCAACAACAGCAGGCTTCATCTGGTGCCGGCGAGGCTTCGGCCGGATGATCTTGGCAAGGTATGCCTGAACGGCTCTTCCGAGCTGATGAGCAACATCGCCATGTCGCTGGTCAGCATGCTCTACAATGCGCAGCTGCTGCGCTATGTGGGGCAGGACGGTGTTGCGGCCTACGGCGTGCTCATGTATGTCAGCATGATTTTCCAGGCGGTTTTCATCGGCTATGCGGTCGGCGGAGCACCGGTGGTCAGTTACCACTATGGCGCGGGAACCAAGGGAGAGCTGCACTCTCTTCTTATGAAGAGCCTTCGCATCATTGCCGTGACGGCGGCTGTCATGTTCGCCGCGGCGGAGCTCCTCGCAGATCCTCTGGCGAGAATCTTCGTCGGTTACGATGCGGAGCTGCTGGAATTGACCCGGCATGCATTTTTCCTGTACTCGTTTTCGTTCCTGCTGTCCGGCTTTTCCATCTACGGATCGTCCTTCTTCACGGCGTTGAACAACGGACTGATCTCGGCGCTGATTTCCTTCCTTCGAACCCTGCTGTTCCAGTGTGCGGCGGTCTGGATATTGCCGAAGCTCCTGGGGATCGACGGGATCTGGATTTCAATCCCGCTGGCGGAGCTGATGGCATTGGCGGTGACCGGATATTTCCTGATCACAAAGAAGGACCGGTACCATTACGGAAAACAACAATGAAAAAAGCCTTGTATTTACGGATCTTCCGTAAATACAAGGCTTTTTAAAAAGTGGAGCATACGGGATTCGAACCCGTGACCTCCTCCATGCCATGGAGACGCGCTCCCAACTGCGCTAATGCCCCTCAACAGACGATATCATATCATAGATGGCAGGAAAACGCCAAGTGTTTTTTATTTCCGAAGGAAAACGAGATGCACGTGCTGAACGGATATGACAGCATTCAACCGGAATCGGCCGCTTGCGGCCGGATTCCGAATTGAAATTGGATAAGTTTTTATTCGCATACCGCAAGGCAATAGTCGTCAGAGGGAGGCGGCAGCTCGCGGAAGTGCTTTTCACCGATGCTGTGATGGGTGAAGTCGACACATTGACGATGCATCCCATAGGAGAGTCCCCTTCCGATGCATTTGAGATAGGCTTCCTGGATGGTCCAGATGCGGAAGAAGAGCTTCTCCTGATCGTCTCCCCGGCAGGAGAGGACCCGCGCGGCATCTTCTTCGTGGAAGAAGCGCCGCGCGAGCTTCTCCGCACCTGCGGCAGGCGGTTTGATTTCCTGCAGATCGACACCGATCTCATGCTCACAGGAAAAGGCCAGAATCAGATATTCCCCGGAATCCGAGAAATTGTAATGGAAAGACGGGTAGTCCGGAAGAAAGGGCTTCCCTTCCGGTGTCCGAAGGACGGTGAGGTGCTGCGGCAAAGGGGAGAGCCCGGGCTCTGCGACAGACATCGCCTCCCGCAGCATCACGGGCTGCAGGCGATGGATGGTTTCCTTATCCTTTTCACCGGGCATTCCGGCAGATTTAAAATTGCGCAGATACAGCTGCATACGGAACATCCTCAGGTGTCGGCGGCGTCCTTGTCCTCTTCCTGCTCCCTACGCGGAATCTCGTGGAAGCGGATGAGAACCTTCATGATGCGGTTGCGACGAATGCCCTTGGCCTGCAATATGGTGCCGTCTTCGAGCGTTACGGTTTCTCCGTCCTGCGGAATTCGCTCCAGCCGCTCAATGATGAGACCTCCGATGGAGTCATAGTCCTCGGAAGCAAACTCGGTGCCGAGGGCATCGTTCAGATCGATCAGCTTCATGGATCCGTCCGCCAGATAGGTCTTTTCGTCATATTGACGCAGGAGGCTCTTCTCGTCTTCATCGTATTCGTCGCGGATATCGCCGACGATCTCCTCCACCAGATCCTCCAGGGTAATCATTCCGACGGTGTTGCCGTATTCGTCCAGCACAAAGGCGACGCCGAAGGAATGCTGCTGCATTTCCTTGAGAAGGTCGGCGGTTCTCTTGTATTCGTATGTAAAATGCGAGGCGTGCAGCATTCTGCGAAGATTAAACTTGGAGGGATCGGGAAGTCCCACAAAGTCCTTGATGTTCAGATGTCCGATGATGCGATCCGGATTGTCCTTTTGATAAACCGGAATGCGGGTGAACATCTCGAGCCGGAAAAGAGACATGACCTGATCGTAGGTCGCATCCTCCGGTGCACAGCACATATCGATGCGGGGGACCATGATGTCCTTTGCCACAGCATCACCGAAATCAAAAACATTGTAGATGATTTTCTTCTCACGGCCCTCAATGGCGCCGTCCTCCTGGCCTACCTCCACATAGGTCTTGAGCTCGGATTCTGTGAGCTTCTGTTTGACGTTGGGATCCGTGCCGGACAAACGAAGGAGAAGGCCGGCAAGCGCATCGACGACGAAGATGACAGGTGTCATCACGGTGGTCAGAAACTGTATGACCGGGGTATTGCGGAGCGAAATTTCCAATGCCTTCGTCTTCGCGGAATTCTTGGGCGTGATCTCGCCGAACAGGATGATCAGAATGGTGAGAACGGTTGTTCCGAGGGAAACCATGTTCGCTCCGAAAACCCGGATGATCAATGAGGTGGCGAGGGCAGAGGCGGACAGATTCACGACATTGTTGCCGATCAGGATGGCAGAGAGCATCTTGCTGTAGTTGTCCAGCAGACGAAGGGTTTTCCGGGCCCGTTCGTCTCCCTCATCCGCAAGGGATTTGAGCGTAATGCGGTTGACGCTGCTGAGCGCGGTTTCCGATGAAGAGAAGAAGCCGGAGAGCAGAATCAGAACGACCAGAACGATTAGCTGTAACAGATCTGCTTGCTGCATAAGTTCCTTTCCTGAACAATGTGAACTGTGGTTACGGTACAGACGCCCGCCGGCGACGGGTCCTGGCGGAGTTGTCCGCTCAGGGGGCGCC
>CAVAUJ010000084.1:0-8954 GCA_963591995.1 Succinivibrio sp. | reverse complement strand
TCGGCAGATAATATTCGTTCTTTTCGCTCAAAATTCTGTTCCTCACTTCCACTCTCTTCCTGATGCTCTGTCCTTCAGGTGGATATGCCCCACCACTTCAAACCCTGCAAAGTCTGCAATGCTCTTCATCATGTTGATCACTTTTTTCACATGCTCCGGTGTCTTCATTGCATTGTGCACCGCACGGTCTGCGGTCGGATCGCTGTACTTTTCTCCGTTCATTCCTGCCCCCATCACGCACGAAGTCCCTGAGAAGGTTTAACTTCTCAGGGTTGTGTTTCCTTTAGTTGAATGGCAGCTCTTCGTCGAACCCTTCCGAAATGTTCATGAATCCGTCCAGCGCTCCCTGCTGCCATTGTGTGCTTCCTGCGTTCTGCTGCCCGGTCCCGCCTGCTGCCTGTTGGCTTCCTTGTCCGCCGTACTGCGCGGCCATCTGATCATCCATCGCGTTTCTGCCGGCATTGTCGCCCTTGCTCTCCGCGAATTCCTGCCCGTCTACAACCACATCTGTTGTATATGCCTTCGTTCCGTCCTGTCTGGTATAGCTTCCTGTCTGTATCCGTCCGGAGATGCAAATCTTAGTTCCTTTGTGCAAGTACTTCTGTGCAAATTCTCCCGCCTTGCCAAAAGCAACGCATGAAATGAAATCTGCAGACTGCTCTTCTCCCTTTCCGCGTCTTCGATCTACCGCCAGCGTATACCTTGCAATTGTCACCGGCTCCGTCCCTTGTGACTGTCGTATGTCCGGATCTTTGGTCAGGCGTCCCAATAGCACTACCTTGTTCATTCTTCGCCCTCAGCTTCCAATCTTTCTAATCTCCGCTCCAGTTCGCTGATTCGTTCCTTCGTGCGCATCTGCTTACTGGCAATAAACCCTTGGAGATCTTCATCGGGGATAGCGAAGAGCCTTTGCAGCTCCCTGATCACTACCAGCGTGTCGGCCATCTCTTCCACCAGATGCGCCTGCCGATATGAATCGAGTCCATAGCGGCAAACCTTACAAATTGCCTGGATCAGCTCCGCCGGTTCTTCCCTGGCTACATCCAGAATAAGGTTCTTTGGGAAGAATTCAATCACCTTTTCAATAACCTCGTTGTCATACTCAAATTCTACTGTCTGCATCCATTTCCCTTTCTGCGGAGCATCTCCACAACGTACTCTTCCATTGTCTGGTGCTTCATTCTACGATTCCCTCTTTTGCATATTCATACAGATTAAGCCCAGTTTCTTCCTGGCATACTTTCCACAGCTTTTTGTAATTGTCGTTGTATTCTCCCCGGATCTCCTGGATCATCGTCACCAGCCTTTTCAGCATATCCGCGGAGAATCCATAATCCATGCAGCGATACAATGCAAGGAATAGCGCCGCCTCCATCAATGTTCCCATCCATTTCGCCTGCTGCCCTCTCATGTAGCAATAGGCCGCCGGTGAGAGCTCCACCTGTTCCTTTGGTGTTCCGTTCAGGTATAAGAGGTCGTGATAGGATGGGCTATCGTCTGTAGGCTTTAGTTCTATTCCGGTTTCCTCTTCCAGCATCATCAGGATGGATACGTTCTCTTGCCTAGCACAGTCGTTCCAGATCTTCTGTGTTTCCAGAAGCAGCTCATGCAGGCGCTTTGTTCCGAACTTCCATCCTCTGTGCAATGCAATGCAGACCACTGCCAGCATGATCCGGACACACTTGCGGCCTTCCATCTCTGTTTTTTTCAGCGCCCTTGTTCTGATATCGCTCATCTGCGTACCTCTCTCCATGATGCGTCCATCACCTGTCCGCATCTCTTGCAATACAACTGCAGCCTCGTTCCTTTCCGCCGCGACTTCGTGTAAACCCTTATGTAGTCGTGTCTGCAGTCCGGAACGGCGGCTCTTTCGTCCGCCGTCCTTGCTGTGCTGGTTGTCTCACTCACCGGTACCCGTTCACCAAACGTCTTCATCTTCTGGTTCCTCCTTACGTTGTGCTCCCTGGTACACCTCCAGCTCCTCTTCCCTCATCTCCTTGATGTCCTCGGCCCGCTCCTTCAGCCACCATGAGCGGTCTACCGCGATGTAGCTCTGCCCTATGATGAAAACGCGACTGCGAGCGCAGATAACCTCTGCCGGTTTCTCGTCCCCAAGCACGTCGGCCACGATCTTGTTCTCCGGCGGCAGCTTCTGCAGCTGCTCTATCAACTCTTTTACTGTCATGTCTCTTCCTCCTTAGCCAAAGTAGCCAATCACGGCGCTTACTACGCCGCCAATCAGCATTGCAAGCACCGCCAGTATCGCCGCGGCCTCTATCGTTCCCTTTTCAAGCTTTGTAACATCGTCCAGAAACGTGTATACCAGTATGCCGACCAGCACCGCCAGAGTGATGGCTGCAGCGGTAACACCCATCCCAGCGAACACGTTTCTTACTATCTCGCTCATTATTCTTCTCCTCGCTCAATCCTGATATCTCTAACCCTGCTTTGTAGGCATCTCGTCCGGTCGATGGTGATATAGCATCCGTCTCCGCTGTAGAATTCACCGGCCCGCACAATTTCCGCGTTTATTTCATCTCCAAGAACATCCGCGATAACCGGACTATCCTGCGGCAGCTTCTGCAATTCTTTAATCAGTCTTTTTACTGTCATTGCTTTTCTCTCCTCCATCCATGAAATCAAACAGCGTCGGCATATCAACCTCGCTCTCTGCTGCCTGCAGATATCCCACACCGTCGCGGAAATAGTCACAGCTCAGTTCGCAGCCTTTACCTTTTCGTCCCAGCTTCACCGCAACCATCGGTACCGTCATAAGACCGCCGAACGGATCATAGACAAGATCGCCCTTGTTGCTGTACCGGTTGATAATCCGCTCTACAATGTCGATCTGAAGCGGGCAGACGTGCATCTGCAGCTTTCTTCTGGACTGATTTGTGTTCAGTGTTTTCATACGGTTGATATCGTCCCAGACTTCCGCCAGATTCCAAGAGCCGGGCGCTACCACCATGAAGGTCGCCGGAAGTCGTCCGTCCTTGTCCAGATCTTCCGCAAGTTTCACGTGATCTTCGTAGCTGTACACGGTCCCTCGGCTGTATTCCCGATATACCTTCTGCAGGTTCTTCGTGTTGATATCCTTCAGCTCATCTTTACTTACCAGGCGGTCTCCGGAGGATCTCCAATATGCGTGCGCATCGATCTGCCACTGTGCCCTGGTATATTCCTCTTTCGTCTTGGTTACCGGATCATCTGCGTAAGCATTTGACCTGTCCGTTGGGAGCTTGCGGAAGAGAAGAACATATTCCGGGCAGCCTACGCCCATCTTCGAGCCGTCCTTGCACTGCTCCGACCATCCGAGGCGGTATGTCTGGTTGTTCTCCCGAACGACATCCGTTACAACGGTAATCATTCCCATGTACTGGAAACCATGTTTCATGTAATGCTCTATACACAGCGCGTGGAACGGTTCAATCGTCGGCATTCCGGTCCCCGTCGCATTTCCGAACAGCACACGGTCCTTGACATGGATTGCAGCAACTCTTCCAGGCTGCAGTACACGCAGCAGCTCCGGTGTTAAAAAGTCCATCTGTTCAAAGAATCGATCTGTATTCTCGTTGTGCCCAAAGTCGTTATAATTTGCGCTGTATTCGTAGTGATTGCCGAACGGAATGGAGGTATGAATCAGCCCCACGCTGTTATCCGGCATTCTTCTGGTTTCTTCCACGCAATCATCATTGACTGCTTCGTAATGCTCTCCTGTTACTCTCACGGTTTTTACTCCCATCTTCCGGCGGATCAGCTCCGGAACTTCCGCATTGTTCAGACCGTATTTCTTCACGATCTCCACCATCTTTTCCACCATGTGGTTGTGGTCCTTCCACTTCCGGAGGAGCGTCTCTTTGATCTCTCGCTCGGATTCCATGTAGATGATGTCGATCACGACCGGCTTGTCCTGTAAGAAGCGGTAAACCCTATGGATTGCCTGGATAAAATCGTTGAATTCATAGTCGATGCCCAGGAAGATGGCGCGGTGGCAGTGCTTTTGAAAGTTGCAGCCGGATCCGGACAGCTCCTTTTTCGTTGCGAAGATTCGAAAATTCCCTTCTGAGAAGTCGATGACTCTCTGTTCTCGCTTGTCGTAGTCCATAGAGCCGTAGATATCTACGGTTTCCGGAATGGCTGCCTTGATTGCGTGCCGCTCCGCTTCCAGATCGTGCCAGATGATGAAATGATCATCCGGGCTTTCCGTCACAATCTCTTTTGCCTTGCTTACTCTCTGATCGATGGTCGTTCGTTTCACGCTTGCTGCCGATTTCAGATCCAGCGCGGCATCCTCGAACAGCTGCATCTGACCGAAGCGGTCCTGCGTCTTTCCGTACTCCACCGGCAGCTCGATCCAGTTGACCGAAAGCGGCGGTAAATCATATCCTTCGTCCGAATACTCCGGATTCAGGTCAGACGGCCTTGTGACAAATAGTGCCCAGCTTCCCAGCCATGTCCAAAACTCATCTTCCTGCGTCGGGTAGAGCGTCAGGTTGTTTGCCTTCGTGCTGTCCCTCTGAAAAAATCTGGTCAATGCCTGCCCGGTGTCCATGATCTCCAGATATCCCGCGTAATGGATCAGTTCCTTGTACCGGTTCGGGGAAGGTGTCGCCGTGGCAACAAGCTTATATTTCACCCCTTTGAACTTGTCCAGAAACGTCTGGTAGGTCTTGCTTCCGAAGCTGCGAAGCACTGAAGCTTCGTCCAGACTCGTCGCGGCAAAGAATGTCGGATCAATATCGCCGTCTCTTACTCTTTCATAGTTCGTCAGAAGGATCTCTTCTCCTGCTGCCCTCACCTCTTCCATGTTCTTCACATATCTCGGCTTCTCGTATCCAAGAATCTGCACAGCGTCCCGTGTAAATTCCTGCTTTACACCAAGCGGTAGAACAATCAGTGCTTTTCCTCCTTCGTGCTTTGCTGCCTGATGGCAGAATTCAATCTCCTGCACCGTCTTTCCCAGTCCGAAGCTCTCGAACAGAGCTCTTCTTCCTCCCCGGAGTGCCCAGCGAACTGCGTCCTTCTGGTGCGGCTTTAGTGCTTCGTTTATCTCTCCTGCTGCCACCTCGAACCCCGAGGATGGCGCAAGCTCCACTTTCGACTGCAAAAATTCCTGATAGGTCATTTCTTTTCCTTTCAGTCGCGGCACGCCTTGTGCCATCTCTCATACGCTTTTTTTACGGATGTCTCACTCGTACCGTACTTCGCGCCGATGTCCTTCCAGATCATTCCCTGCTCGCGCATCTTTCTAATATTTGCGATTTCTTCCGGTGTCCACACTCTTCTTGGATTCGTCCGCATTCTGCTTTCTCTGGAGCTCTGCCTTGCTTTTTTCTGCCGTGCCTCTACGCTTTTGACTCTTGCTCTTTTCCCTTTCTCCGGATCCCATTCACAAGGGTTAAACGCTCCGGCGGATACCGGCTCTATGTAGCGGTACTCTTTCGTTGCCGGAAGAGGCGGCTTTGGCAGGATCCTTTGTTTACTCGTGGCTATCATCTTCTGCCCTTTCTTTTTCTTCTCATCTTCCGCGCGGCGCAGCCGCACTCGAATGAGATCGTGTAGCTGACTGCTGCTCCTGCGATTGCCGCGATCATCGGCCAGCAGGCCCCTGCCATGGTGTCGATGAAGAATGCCAGCAGGAGGCCGCCAAAGGCCATCCCTGCAAAAATCTCTTCGCACCACCTGAGCAGGTGGTACTTCTGCCTTCTACTCATTGCCTACCTCCTTGTTCTGTCTTTAAAATTCTCTCCGAAGATCTGCATCCACTCTTCGTGCGTATGCCCCGGCATGCTTTCCCACTTCTCCTGTGCCATCTCCTGCAGCATCCTCTGGTATCCGTTAAACTCCATATGGTGAACGGCTTCCCGACATCCGTTTATGTCTCCTACGTGGTGCTTTACGCACAGATGCACCCACAATCCGTAGTGCTCCGAGAGCTTCCGGTTCTTTCCGGGGAAAATATGGTGCTTATGCAGCGCTCTCTTTTCTGTATCGTCTCCGTCCACCAGGGCGCAGAGAAAACATACTCTGCTGCCCTTTGGCTCCATGATGGATTTACTCATCTTTCACCTGCTCCAACTCCACAGCATCTTCAATCGTTGTGATGATCGTTTCGGAGAGCTTTACTTTGACAGCTCCTTTTGTGTTTGCGGTCATGGTCGCCTTTGCTCCGTCCCCCAGGCTGATCGTCACTGCGTGAAATAATCCATGTGCGGTTGGATCTGCCGCTTTTGCCAGAATTTCCCCCGCTTCCGGATAGCGCGGCGTGATAACCTTCTCCACTGCGGTTCTTGCCTTGCTGGCTTCGTACCTGATGCTCCGCTCTTTGATTGCTCCGTCGCAGTTACACTCATCTGTTGCGATCTTGTCCAGTTCTTCCTGTGCATAGCCTCCTGCATATCGAACTGTGCGCCTCTGCCCGCAGAAACGGCAGGTTCCCAGTCCTATCCCTGCATGCTGCGTTCTTTCTTCTGCCTCTTCTCTGGTTAGTTCTTCCATGTCTCTTCCTTCTCCACGTAAAACTCGGTGGTCATGAATTCTGTCTTCCACTTTTTCAGTTCGTCACAGATCTGGAACATCATTGCGTCTTTTTTCTTGTGATCTTCTGTATGTAGCCCTGTGAACTTGTGCGGCTCCAGCCCGCAAAGAAGGCTCTCCCAGTCTCCACGGTTCTTCACCTCTTCGCCGTTCTTTTTCGTCCAGCCGTTTTGTTTCCACTGCCACGGCCATCCGGCATTTAATGCCCCGATGACCGGATCTGACATAATGATTTGTACGCTGCATGGCCGGATCAAGATGTCCAGTGCGGCCGTCAGTGTCCGGAGCTGTGCTTTCTCCTTCGTAGCATCAACAATCCTTACAAATCCTCGACGCTGCGCTTTCTGTTCTCCTGCCTCTACAATCCACATCCCAACACCGCAGGTTGCCTGCGGAGTTGTCCATGATGTCTCTACATAGATCTTTGCTTCCATCTGCCTCACCTCCTTCCAGGCGCGGCTCTTCCACGCTTTTCCTTTGCTTTTTTCTTCTCCGTATCCAGGCGGATATATGTGACCTCCTGATAAGCGGTCCCATCTTCGTAGGTACCGCATACCGTGTGGTCCTTGTCGATCATGTAGCCCTTCCGCTCCTTCGGACTTCGGAAGCCTGTTCTTCTTGCAATCACCCGGATTGTGATTTTGGGTTCTTTCAGATTCCGCGAAGGCGTGTAGAGCTGCCCCACCTTCTTTCCTTCCGTCTCTGCTGTCTTTAATGCGTATTTCACGAAGTAACTCGCGATGTCCGCATATTGACCGCCGGAGTTGAGCGGTACCACGTTCACAATCTGCCCCGGCTCCCAGCACTCCCTTATCTCTTTCAGATCCGCATCTGAGAGCACCATGTGAATATGCCGGGAGCCTTTCGGTCCGATTTCCATCGTGACCACGTATTTCATCTCTTTCCCGGCTTTCTGGTATCTGGCCTTTAAGCGCCTTCGGAAGTTCGCGAAGCGCTTTTTCATCTCTTCGGAGCTCTCCGGTGCCTTTCCTTTCTTCCAGGAGAGCGTTACCAGCGCATCCTTCCCATCTTCGAAGTTCGCATTGAGCTTCCACCGAAGCTTTGCCTCTGCTCTTTTGATGTGCGCTTTCTTGGTGCTCTCTGTGGATTCTTTCTCCGGAGGTCTCCCCCTTCCTCTTGCTCCATAACGGGGAGCGATGATTCTCTGGATCTCCATCACTTTCCCCGCATGGATAGTCTTCTCTATCCCACGCATTTTCTTTTCCTGGATACGGTCGTAAAGTGGATTACTTTACCGCGTCGCTAAAGCGGCGCTGCCCCGCTTCCTTTTGCCCTTTTTTGTTGTTTTCCAGAAAATGCGCTATACTAGATGTTGTGGTGTATAGTACATTTCCCGAGGGGACGGTTTTTCAGAACCGTTCCCTCATCCTTTTTTCCTGCCTGCAGATCACCGTGCAGCTTGTCCTTGCAATCTGGTGTTCCAGTTCATGTCTTGTCAGGTGCTCCCGCTTCAGATCCCCGCAGATCTCTTCGCAGTAGCCCTTCCCTTTTGTTCTGGAGACGGCTTCTCCGACCTCTATTCCAAACATGCAGTTCATTTCTCTTCTCTGTTTCTTACAATTGCCGCCAGGACAACGTAAAACTCGCTGTCCTCCGGAATCGTGATCCCTTCCATGGACTCCCTGACGGATCCGTCAGAGAGTATGTTTCTTACGCTCATTACTCCCCCCTTTCCGGAATGCTTCCTGTGCTGACTGGAGCAGCTGCGAGCGGAGCGACTCCGGAAGATTTGCAAATTCACTTCCGCGTGTTCCGCAGAAAAAGCAGTCTCCTACAATGTTCCATTCCTCTAATCCGAAGAGCTGCGGGTTCGGCAAGCTCTCGTTCAGAGGGAGGCCCATGAGCCGGCCTTCCTCGTTGCATACCAGAATCACTTTCGGCTTTTCCGAAATGGTTACTACTTCGATGTATCCGCCGACGGCTTTCTGTACCGGCCTGAGTTCGTTCTGGATATTGGTGAGGTATGGCTCACCATTTGCCGGACACATCAAAACTCTTATTTCTCTCTTCATTTCCTTCTCCTCTTTGTGATGGCCACATAGTTGTCTACTTTAAGTAGACTTTTTAGGCAAAATAATATCGTCCATTGAAAACCCTGTAATATGGCAAAACATAAACACCTGCGGCGTAGACATCTCACGCCGATTCTGTTCCCAGGCAATTACGGTTTGTCTCGTTACTCCCATCTTATCCGCAAGGTCTTCCTGTGATAATCCGGCATTTACTCTTGCTGCATTTACATGTATTTTTGGCATCTTCTGCCCTCCTTTCTTTTCGTTCTGTCCGCATTATAGGTCTACTTTTAGTAGACGTCAATACTTTTTGTATACAGTGTTTACATTTTGTATTGCATTTTTCAGTGCTACTCGCTACAATCGCGTTAAAGATATTCAATG
>CAVAUJ010000083.1:5725-9737 GCA_963591995.1 Succinivibrio sp. | reverse complement strand
TTCATACGCCTCGTCCGGTTCATACGACTCATTCGGCTCATAGAACCCGTCTGACTCGTACCGCCCGTCCGGCTCGTCGTAGAAATCGTCCTCTTCGCGCCGCTCTTCCCACTCCCCCGGTGCAGGTCCTCTCCGATCGGCATCGGCTTCGCCGAAGCTCCCGAAATCGACCAGCTCCTCGAGCTCCTCCGGCTCCTCGAATTCGAATTCTCCTTCTCCCGGGACAGCTGCGTGCCGGTACGATTCGGCTCTGTGGGGTCTCCGACGATCCCCGGCATTCCGGAAATCGTCATTCCGGAAATCGTTGTTCCGGAAATCCTTCGACCGTTTCCGGGACCGCCCGGATTCCCCGGATTTCCCGGACGCCTTCGCCGCATCGGGTGTCGCGAAAAGGTCCGGCAGGATCGCAAGAAAGAGCAGTACGGCACAGACGGAAATGGTGACGTACAGGCCCGGCGGCTCCTGTACGTAGCTCGCCACATAGCCCAGATACGGGATGGTGAACACCGGCACGCCGACGACGTTCCGGCAATGCACCAGACTCCCGTCGACCGCATCGTTGGCATCTCCCTTGGTGCGGAAGCGCAGCACCGACGGATCCTCCTCGTCCGGAACAATCTCCACCACCCGGTGCGTCGCCACCGTATCCTCGTTCAGCAGGAAGGTGATGGGCTCTCCCACCTCGATCCCGGCGGGATCCACCTTCTTCACATAAATCAACGCGCCCACGTGATAGGTCGGCTCCATCGATCCGGAGAGCACCGTGAAGGCCTGCAGTCCGATCAGCCGTACGCCGGCGAGGAGAATGGCGAGGATCACGAACATCACAACCAGAACGGAAGTGATCATGTTCCAGATTTTCCTCACTGTCTGCCCCATACCGCCTGCACCCTGCTGTCCGAACTTTGACGCTTCAAAGAAAAGACTAACGATTGCTCCGTCCGCAGTCAACATATTTTGGACTTTTGGTAAAAGTAATGTTTGATATGATAATTTGTCTGATCGAAATCATCCGGCGTCTCACATATTCAGGGCCCGGACACAACAAAAAGATCCGCAGGGACGGATCAACCATCCCTGCGGATCTTTTTGAATGATGTTGCACGATGTTGTTGAGGGGTACCTCAGTCGCAATACTTCTCCAGCGTTTTGCGGACAGCGCCCGGGCCGGCAATCAGCTCGGCGAAATAGGAGATCACCTTGTCTGCAAGGCCTGCCTCCTCGAGGTCAACGCCGAAGATCTGCGCGTTCTTCAAAAGGGGCAGAAGCTTTCCGCCGATTTCCTCGCGGGACGGCACTTCACCCAGCTTAAAGTCCGCAACATATTTCTGCGCGTCCTCCAGAAGCGGATCCGGAGAGGGCTCGAAGCTCTCGCCGTCGTCCTTCACCGCCATCAGATAACGCAGCCATCCGGCCTGTACCAGCGGGATCATGGAGAGATCCGCGGCATTCAGCTCGGGAGAAGCCATGTAGGACTTGATGGTCTCGCCGAAGCGGATCGCCAGCTTCTGGGAGGTATCGGTCGCAATTCTCTGCGGCGTATCGGGCATGAATGGATTGGGTACACGGACCTGCAGCACCGTGTCGATGAACTCCTTCGGATCCAGAACACCGGGGTTCACGACGACCGGCAGACCTTCCTTGTAGCCAAGGGTATTCACGAGATTCACCAGCTCCTTGTCCTTCATCTCATCGGAGATCTTCTCGTAGCCGAGGACACAGCCGTATACCGCCAGTGCCGTGTGCAGCGGGTTCAGGCAGGTGGTGACCTTCATTCTCTCAACCTTGTTCACGGTGTCGCGGTCGGTGAAGATCACGCCGACCTTTTCCAGTGCGGGACGGCCGTTGGGGAAACGGTCCTCGATGACGAGGTACTCGGTCTCCTCGGCATTGACGAAGGGCGCAACCCAGGTCTTCTTGGAGGTTACAACGGGATCCAGATCCGCCAGACCATCCTCACGCAGGATCGCCTCCACGGAGGCATCCGGGCGGGGCGTGATCTTGTCGATCATGGACCAGGGGAAGGAAACCTTCGATTCATCGTTCAGATAATCCTCGAATTCCTTCTCGGCAAGACCTGCGTCGATCCAGGCCTTTGCGAAGGCGGTGACGGCACCGCAGAGCTTCTCACCGTTGTGGGAGCAGTTGTCGGTGGACACCATGGCGATCGGCTTTTTGCCGGCAAGATAACGTGTGTACAGGAGTGCGGCGACCTTTCCGATGTAGCTCTCGGGCTTTTCGGGGCCTGCCGCAAAATCCGCGGTGACCGCCGGGAGCTGCTCCCCCTTGCCGTTGACGAGGCTGTAGCCCTTCTCGGTCACGGTGAAGGTGCACAGCTGCAGAGAATCCTTCGTGAAAATCTCCTTGAGGCGCGAGAACTCCTGCTCGTTCTGCGAATCCAGAATGGTGGACTCACCGATGGAGCCGATGACGGACTTCTCCACGCTTCCGTTGGACTTGAGGGTCACCAGCACGGAAAGGTCATCGTGCGGACGGTATTGCTTTTCCACGATCTCGTAGTCGAAGCCCTCGCATACGGTGATGCCGGTCTTCGCAGCGCCGCTCTCCAGCATTCTCTGGGCGAGATTTGCCTGGAACGCACGGAAGATGTTGCCGGCACCGAAGTGCACCCAGGTCGGGTTCTCCTTCGTCTCTGCGATCATGGCCTCACGGTCATAAGCGGGAAGATGATAGCCCTTTTCGGTCCATTCCTTTGTATTCTTCAGTCCTTCTGCGGATAATTTCATGATTTCCTTTCTACGCCGCCATTCGTTGCGGTAACGTGAGGAGAATTTCGCGCAGGCGAATTCTCCGGTGCAATCATGCATGGATGACGTTTACGGCATCCATACCGTCCAAGGTCCGTACTTATCTGCGCGCTTCGGCCTTCTCGATGGCTTCCCAGAGGCCGCAGATGTAAGCAGCGCCCAATGCTCTGTCGTAGAGGCCGTAGCCGGGCATTGCCACCTCGTCCCAGATCATGCGGCCGTGGTCCGGACGGATGGGGCCGTCAAAGCCGATGTCGTGCAGTGCCTTTACGATCTCATACATATCGAAGGTGCCGTCGGTCGAAAGGTGAGCCGCCTCCTCGAAGTTGGTGGGGGAGAGGAACTTCAGATTCCGCACATGGCCGAAATGAATCCTGCCGGGCAGGGCGCGGATGATGTCCGGAAGATCGTTCTCGAGGTTCGTCCCGAGGGACCCGGTGCACAGCGTCACGCCGTTGTGTACGTCGTCGACGGCCTTCATCATGCGCACGAGCTTTTCCTTGCCGGTGACGATGCGGGGCAGTCCGAAGACGCTCCATGCGGGATCATCGGGATGGATTGCCATCTTGATGTCATACTGATTGCAGACCGGCATGATCGCCTTCAGGAAATAAACCAGATTCTCAAAGAGCTTCTCCTCGTCGATGTCCTTGTACATCTCGAAGAGCTCCTTGATGTGTGCCATTCTCTCCGGCTCCCAGCCCGGCATCACCGTGCCGTTCATGCTGTCCTTGATGGAATTGAACATGTTCTCCGGATCGATGGCATCGATGGCTTCCTGGGTGTAGGCCAGTACGGTGGAGCCGTCCGGACGTACCCTTGCGAGCTCACTTCTCGTCCAGTCGAAAACCGGCATGAAGTTGTAGCACACCAGATGAATGTCTTCCTTGCCGAGGTTCTCAAGACACTGGATGTAGGTGGCAATGTCCTTGTCCCGGTCCGGGCCGCCGGTCTTGATGGCGTCCGACACGTTGACGGACTCGATGCCGCTGATGTGGAGTCCTGCTGCCTCCACCTCCTCCTTGAGGGCGTGGATCTCCTCCTGGGTCCAGAGATCGCCGGGCTGCTTGTCATACAGCGTTGTGATGACACCGGTCACATAGGCCGTCTGGCGAATCTGACGGAGTGTAACGGTATCGAATTTGGAGCCGTACCAGCGCATTGTCATTTCCATAGTCATAATCCCCTTTCTTCCTTGCATAAGGAACTGCTGTGATCTGTTGTCAGAGTACCTTTTTTCCCCG
>CAVAUJ010000083.1:0-5542 GCA_963591995.1 Succinivibrio sp. | reverse complement strand
GCATCGAATCGGGAAAGGAGACAAGACCGCATGAAGGGCAATCTGCGTTCCGCGTTCAACACGCGGCAGCATATGGAATCCCGGGATTTCGAGGCCTTCTATTACAGTGACCTCCACTTTCAGCCGCCCGCGGTTCACACCCACGATTATTACGAATTCTACCTGTTCCTTGAGGGGGAGCTGGACCTTGTCATCGCGGGACACCCCGCGCATCTGCACCCCGGGGATATGGTGCTGGTGCCGCCGGGCGTCCCGCATTACGGCAGGATGCTGAATCCCGACCGCCCCTATCGTCGTTTCATCCTCTGGATCAGCCGCGAATACGCTGCCCGGCTCCTCGAGGAGACGCCGGACTATGTTTTCCTCATGCAGCGCGCGGCAACGGCCGGCCGCTGCTATTATCATTTCCACGAGTCGGAATTCTCCGCCATCCAGACCCGGATGCTGCGGATCCTCGAGGAGCTGCGTTCGGACCGGTACGGGCGCTTTGCCGCCGTCCATCTGGCGCTCAACGATCTCATCCTGTACATGAACCGCGTCATCTATGAAAGGGAGCATCCCCCCGTCTCCGGCACCGGCGACCTCATGCAGGAGCTGATGCTCTACATCGATGCGCATCTGACAGAGGATCTGTCTCTGGACGTTCTCGCGGAGCACGTCTGCCTCTCCAAGTACTACCTCGCGCATTATTTCAAGGACAGCCTCGGCATTTCCATCCACCGGTACATCACGAAAAAACGGCTCCAGGGCTGCAGCGAAGCCATTGCAGCCGGAGCCGATATTACGCGCACCTTTGATGAATATGGCTTCCGGGATTATTCCAGCTTCTACCGGAGCTTTTGTAAGGAGTACGGGATGTCGCCCAGGGAATACCGGGAGGCGCATCACGTTGCGGCGCAGCGCTCGGCGGCGGCGCAGTCCCCGTCTCAGAGTACGACGGCGCTGACAACACTGTAGGCGACAACAACTGCGACAATGTACATTCCGATCATGGCGGTTTCCTTTCCGCCGCAGCCCCTCTGCGGCATCTCCTCTTCGTTCCTGCCCTTGTACATACGCACGCTGTGCCGAAACGTTACACCGCTTTACACCGATCGCCGCCTTTGAGAAGGAATCCACCGCCTTTAGGAATCTGCCGCTTCCGAGAGGGAAGCCGCCGCCTCACTTTGCAAGGAATTCCCGCAGCGGATTCCGCTGCACCATGTAATCCTGCAGTCCCAATTCGTAGAGCCTTTTATTGTCCGCCGCGTTCATGGCATAGGTGCTCATCGGAAGCTCCCTGCTGGGCGCAAAGACAAAGGCACTGCCCTCCTGCTCGAGCTCGAACACGCGGCGGAAGTTCGCCGTATAGCGGATGTGCCGGTTGTCGAGCAGCTCCACCACCTTCGGGTAGGCGCGGCATCGCCTCGTATAGATCTGCCGGAGGCCCTCCGGCTTTTTCACAAAGCTCCGGGGCTTGGAGAGAATGACCACCAGCCTCTCGCACCCCTGGGAGAGCGCCCGGTCCACGGGAATGGCATCCGAAACTCCGCCGTCATAATAGGGAATCCCGTCGATCACGCGCGGGCGGCAGGCCGCCGGGAGCGCACAGCTCGCCTTGATCGCCGTATAGTCGTCCTGCGCCATCTCGCTCTTATCAAAATAACGGGGCTCCCCCGTGAGGGCGTTGGTCGCGACCACCTCATACCGGGCCGGATTGTTTTCCACAGCCTCCCAGTCCAGCGGATCCTCCCCCGTGCGGTTGGAAACGGCACTGTAGATATAGTCCAGGCCGAACAGATCCCTGCTCTTCAGGAAGGCGTCTGCGCCGAAATAAAAGCTCTCATGGATATGCTCGGTGTAAAAACGAAGGTTCCTCCCCCGCTGTCCTGCCAGAAAGGAGGCCGCGTTGGCGCTCCCCGCCGACACTCCGATGACGTAGTCATAGCGGATCCCATCGTCCAGAAACCGATCCAGCACCGCTGCACTGTAGGCACATTTCATGCCGCCGCCTTCTACCACCAAGCCTGTCTGCATTGTCCGTTCCTCCTGCTGTCGCATCATACGCAGCTCATTGTAAACGAATCCTTTGCAGAACGCGCATGGACAAATTCCGTCTCCTGTCCCACATCAGGCGATGTCATAGACGCTGCGGACCCGGAGCGTTCCCTCCGGCAGTGCTCCGACGACGGGAATACGTCTCTCTCCCGCCTCCATGTCAAAGAAATTGTCCTCCAGCCGCAGGTTCCCGTCCGCCGATTCCACGCAGACCCCCTTGGCATAGGCCCGCGCCGTCACAACGATGCACCCGTCCTCCACACAGGCGGTGAGCATCGGATCCGCCAGGCGGCAGTGCTTGGGCGCGGCAAACAGCGAGGAGCCGCAGGAGATCACCTTCCCCTCCTGCCGGAATTCATAGTGCACGTGCAGATCCCTCTCATCACATCCTTCCGTGAAGTCGCCGTTGAACACCTCCTTCGGCAGCCAGACGCCGTCAAGGGGCGGCACCGTGACCCTCTCTTTGCCCTCCCGCACCACGGAGGAGTCCGCGCGCCGCAGCTGCCAGCACACCTCGCCCGTCACGGCCTCTCTCGTCTCGTTGGCCACATGGAGCTGCGCCGAATATTCCACCGGAACCGGCAATGAATTGACGCACGGCTTCTGGTCCAGCCGTCCGTGCTCCTCACAGGTGACGGAAACCGGCGCATAGAAGCGCTTCTCGCCGTAGTGCAGGGCCTTCCACCGGCCGAAGGAATCAATGGACGACCAGGAGGCCACCGGCCAGATGTCGTTCAGCTGCCACACCAGCGTTCCCATACAGGTCCCGCGGATCCGGCGGAAGTACTCCACGCCGTAGCGGATGGCATCCAGCTGCAGCATCTGCGAGCAATACAGCAGCTCATCGAAATTCTTCGGGTACCGGTAGGTGGCGGACAGATAGGTCATGATCTTGCCGTTCGCCGCCGCATTCCGCTGGTGCATCTCCATGATCTCCGAGAAGAGGTTCCGATCGCCCTCCTCTGTGAAGGATTCCACCGTGGCCAGGCAGGGAAGGGACTGGAAGCCGAACTCCGAGAGGAAACGGAAATGGTGCCGCCGGTATTCCGTGAACTGATCGCCGCCGTGCCAGACGCCCCAGTAGTGCGCATCGCCGATGTTTTCCTCATAGGAATCCTCAAAATTCCCGCCCGATGAGGGAGAGGACGGCCAGTAAAAGGCCGCCGGATCCTCTCTTTTGAGGATCTGCGGCAGAATGTATTCGTAGAGGCGGACGTAGTCGCCGAACTGCCGCGCGGGAATCTTATACCCGGGCGTCTCGCCCCTTCCCCAGGGAAGGGCCGCATTGAATTTGCCGCCCCAGTAATTGTCCTGGAATTCCGTCTCCATCTCGTTGTTGCCGCACCAGAGCGCCAGCGATGCGTGATGACGGATCCGGCGCACGACCTGTGTGAATTCTGCTCTTAAGTTCTCCTCCAGCTCCGCATCCAGCTCGTAGCTCGAGCAGGCGAACATAAAGTCCTGCCATACCAGCAGGCCGTATTCATCGCAGAGATCGTAGAAGAAATCGTCCGGATAATAGCCGCCGCCCCAGACGCGGACGGTGTTGTGATGCGCCGCAGCCGCCGCCTGCAGAAGAGCCGCGGTCCGCTCTCCGGTCACACGCTGCAGGATGTTGTCCTCCGGTATGTAATCCGCTCCCATGGCGAACAGGTGCAGGCCGTTGACCACGAAATCAAAATGCCGTCCCGGCCGTTCATCGGCCTTTGCCTGCGGACCGATGTGCGGATCCCGCTTCTCCTCGGGAAAGGGCGAGACATCCACGGTGACGGTGCGAAGGCCGATCCGCTTCACGCACCGGTCCAGCTCCTCCCCGCTCGCATCGTCGATGAGGCGGAGCGTCACCGTATACAGGGGCTGCGCGCCGTACCCGTTCGGCCACCACAGCTGCGGATCCGTCACGGTGAGGCTCCCTGACGCACGGAGGGGAATCATCCTTCCCTCGGGCGTTTGCACCTCTCCCTCCACATGAACGCCGCCGCTTTGGCTGCCGCCGCAAAGGACCGCCCGCTCTCCGGCGGTGCCCGCAGACCGGTCTGTGAAGGAGACCTCGGCCGTACACAAAAGGTCTACCCGGTCCACGACATTGCCGCAGGGATGTGTCTCCTTCACATGGTGCTCCTGCACGATTCGGATATCGTCGGTGAACCGCGCCTTTGTCACGCCGAGCAGGCGCACCGGGCGATACAGGCCGGCATCGGGCAGCCGCGGGCCCCAGTCCCAGCCGAACATGCAATGCGCCTTCCGCATCTGCGAATAGCCGGGCACCGCATCGGCGCTTTCCATGTTCTGCACTCTCTCATGGCACGCTGCGGCGAACTTTGTCGGAGAATAAATCGTAACGCTCAGCTCGTTGTCCGCCTCTTTAAGGAGGCTCTTCACCTCGAATTCATAGCTCCGGTGCATGTTCTCCACATGCCCCAGCAGCTGCCCGTTCAGCACAATGTCCGCGACCGTGTCGATTCCGTCAAAGCGCAGGATGACCTCCCCGCACGCCATCACCTCCGCGTCCGGTACAAAATGCTCCGTAAAAATGAAGTCGTTCTCCATGAGCTTCAAGGCGTCCAGCTCATTGTCGCGCCAATACGGATCCGGCATCCGGTTGTTCTCCAGAAGACCGGAATACACGCTCCCCGGCATGGTGACCGGAATCGGCTCCGGTCCGATGTGATACACATTTTCTTCGGGAATGGTCAAGGTCCACCCCCGCAGCAGCTGCTGTTCCTTCATGCCTGCTCTGCCCCCTCTTTTCTAATATGAATAGGTTGTATCTGGGGTAACGATTCCGCGCCCGGCACGCTTTCGCGAAGGGGCTCGGAATCGTTACAAAAGAAGATGATTGCAACGCACCCCTCCGCTCTATCTTGCCTTAAATCACACGGATGTGCAACTAATTTTTAATCTATTGCGTGGTTTAAATAAGTTTATCTTCTTCGCACACCGTCCCGGCCCAAACTCCCGCGCACAGCCGGCGTTCGGGCTTGCACGGCCGGCCCCGAGCGAATCCAACGACAAAAAAAGGCTTCCATCCGAATTGGATGAAAGCCGATAAAAAGCTGGGCCAGTAGGATTCGAACCTACGAAATGACGGAGTCAGAGTCCGTTGCCTTACCGCTTGGCTATGGCCCAATATTCTGTTCTGCAGCCAGAGGAGTGTCTGTAAAGCCTCGAAGGAACTCTTGCAATCCCTCGCTTCCGTCCGCTACGATTTGTTATCTTACCAGACGGCGCAAAAGATTGCAAGATGTTTTTTAGACTTTTTCCGGATGACTTTCGCGACTGTTACCGTTCGCTCGTCTGCAAGCGACAGGGTGGCGGAGATTGTCCGCATCAGGGGCCTTGCGAGGCCTCGGTGCTTGCGAGCGTATTCCGCGAGCTTAGGGAAACGCTGATCAAAGCGTTTCCCGCGCCAGATTTGCGCTGCGAAGCAGCAAATTCCTTTGCAAATCCGTGCGATCCACCGGAGGGTGCTAAGGAAATGCTGATTAAATCAGCATTTCCTTAG
>CAVAUJ010000082.1:0-9874 GCA_963591995.1 Succinivibrio sp. | reverse complement strand
GAATACGGGGAAATGCGTATCTGGTTTCCGGTCTGCTGCCGCATATAAGCGGAGATGCCGTGCTGCGGCGCGGCCGGGAGTCATCTAGTACATCGTTTGCAAAATAACTAGCCAAATAACGCAGAACTTTTTTCTGAGGGTGCGTGTCAAAAAACGTAGGCGTAGCGGGCTACGCTGAGGATTTTTGACACGTGCAATCAGGAAAAAGGACCAGTTAGTTTGGCTAGTTATTTAAAAATCGATGTACTAGTACATCGGTTTGAAATTCTTGATCGGAAGGGAACGGGGGAATCGCTATGGAAGGAAAAGAGCTTTGCGCACTTCCTGTTGAGGCCATTACGGGCGTGACGGCAGCGGACGAAGAAAAGGCAGACCGCCTCCTGGCCGGGGCAATGGAGGGCTTTTCGAAGAAAATTGTGGTGTTGGACGACGATCCCACCGGTGTACAGACGGTGCATGACGTGTCTGTGTACACGGATTGGGAGGTGGACACTCTGCGGCAGGCCTTTGCAGAGGAGGACGCCATGTTCTTCGTACTGACCAACTCCAGGAGCTTTTCCGCGGAGAGGACGGAACGGGTGCACCGGGAGATTGCCGGGAATGTGAGCCGGGCCGCCGCAGAGGCAGGGAGGGATTTTATGATCGTTTCCCGGGGGGATTCTACTCTTCGCGGTCACTTTCCGCTGGAAACCAGGGTGCTGGCGGATACCCTGGAGCAGGAGACGGGGATTGCCGTCGACGGAGAGGTCATCTGTCCCTTCTTCCCGGAGGGCGGCCGCTATACGCTGGACAATGTGCATTACGTGCGGGAAGGGGATACGCTGGTGCCCGCCGGGATGACGGAATTCGCAAGGGATAAGACGTTTGGCTACCGTTCCTCCGACCTGTGTGCCTATGTGGAGGAGAAAACCGCCGGAGAATACAAGGCGGAGGATTGCATTTGCATTGGCCTTGCGGAATTGCGCGCACAGGATACGGAGGGGATTCTCCGAAAGCTCTTGGGAGCGAAGAACAGAGACAAGATCATCGTCAATGCGGTTTGCTATGCGGATCTCAAGGTGTTCTGCGCGGCGCTGGTGTCGGCGATGGAGCAGGGGAGGCACTTTCTGGCAAGAAGCGCCGCTGCGCTTCCGAAGGTACTCGGGAGGGTGAGCGATCAGCCGCTGCTGCAAAAGGAGCAGCTGGTGGGATCGGAGACAAACGGAGGGATCGTGCTGATCGGTTCCCATGTAAAGAAGACAACGGACCAGCTGAATGCACTGCGGGCGATCCGGGGGAAAATACAGTTTATGGAATTCCGGGTGAGCACCTTCTTTGAGGAAAACGGCCTTCAAAGAGAGGCGGAGCGGATGGTGAAGCGGGCGGAGGCGGCGATCCTGCAGGGAGATACGGCAGTGATTTACACGAGCAGGGAGCTTCTGGCGCCGCAGGGGCTGTCACCGGAGGAACAGCTGCAGATGTCGACAGCCATTTCGGAGGCGTTGACCGGGATTGTCGGCGGCTTGACCGTACGACCGGGATTTCTCATTGCCAAGGGCGGCATCACATCCTCCGACGTCGGAACAAAGGCTCTGATGGTGCGAAAGGCGCGGGTGATGGGCCAGGTCAGAAAGGGAATTCCCGTATGGATGACGGGATCGGAGAGCAGGTTTCCGGGAATGCCTTATATTATCTTTCCGGGGAACGTGGGAGAGGCGAATACACTTCGAGAGATTGTGGAGGAATTGCGATGAAGAAGATCATGGTGTCGGTGGCACCGGTGTCTGCGGCGGATACACAGATCATTCCGGAGAAAATCGCGGAGGATGTTGCCGAATGCCGGAGGCTGGGGGCCTCTATGGTGCATTTGCATGTGAGGGATGCAAGCGGGAGACTGACGCCGGATCTGGGACTTCTGGAAAAAACGGTACGACTTATTAAGGAAAAATGTGATATTGTCATAGAAATTTCCACCGGAGGTGTTTCCGACCTGACCATAGAGGAGCGCTGCACTCCGTGCGTGCCGGATTATGTGGAAGCCAACAGCCTGAATGTGGGCTCCGTCAATCTCGGAAAGGCGGTTTATTGCAATCCTGCGGATGACGTGGAATATTGCGTACAGCAGATCCTGCAGAACAATAAAAGGCCGGAGATCGAGGTGTTCGAGCTGGGAATGATCCATACCGTGAAGGAACTGGATGAGAGATTCCATTTTGTGAAGCCGATCCTTTTTGCCCTGGTGTTCGGACACGGCGGCGAGATGCCGGCGACTCCGGAGGCGCTTCGTCATATGGTGGAGTACCTTTACGAGAATTTCACACCGGAGCAGGCGCTGTGGGGATATACGCAGGCCCATCGAAGAGACTGGAGCATGATGAAGCTGGCGTTGCAAAAGGGGGCGAGCAGCATCCGCATCGGCTTCGAGGATTCCGTTTATGCGGATGCACAGACGCCGGCCGAAACCAACGCGCAGATTGTGAAGGCGGGGGTGGAGCTGGTACGAAGCCTTGGCATGGAACCCATGACGCCGGATGAGGTGCGTTCCATGCTGAAAATGGAACACCGGAAATGATAGTACATCGTGTGGGGGGAGAATGAGGCTTTTTATTGCAGACGATGAATTTCTGGTTCTTGAGGGCATCGAAAGAATGCTCCGCGAGATCAATGTGGAGTGTGAGGTGGTGGGCTGCTCGGACGATGGGGAATCTGCCTGGGAAATGATACAGGAGTGCCGCCCGGATCTTCTGATCACCGATATCCGGATGCCGGGACTGAGCGGCCTCGAATTGATCCAAAGGTGCAAGCAGGCGTACTCGCACATGCTGTATATCATCATCAGCGGCTATCAGGAGTTTGCCTATGCGCAGCAGGCGATCGGGCTGGGCGTGATCGCCTACATTGACAAGCCGATCACCTACGGCAAGCTGCAGACGGCGCTGATGACCGCAGAGGATGCCTATTACAAGAACCGATGGCGGAATACCAGCAATGAGTTTTTTATGCACAAATGCGACGCGCTGGTAGGGCTTGCCTGCGAGAAAAAGGTGGACGAGCTGCGCAGGACCTATGAGGAGGTCAAGCAGCAGGTGCATCGCGAGCAATGGGAGCTCAACGATTACAGGCGCTACATGTATATGCTGACCATGTTCCTGACCGGAGCCTATTATGAAAAGCTGGAGCCGGAAGCCGTGGAGCGGCATTATCCTTCCTACAAGAACGTATACATGCTGTACTCGACGGAGGAAATTGACGAGTACGCCGATGTGATCGTTCATAATCTGATCGATAAGATTGAAAGGCTTTCTTCCGGCACGATACATAAGACCATTCAGGAATTGATGGAGTATATCCGGGACAATTATGCCGGCGACATCAGCCTGAACAGCCTGGCGCAGATGGCCCACATCAGTCCGGTCTATCTGAGCACGCTTTTCAAGGAAGAAACCGGGATCAGCTATATCAAGTACGTGACGGAGCTGCGCCTTGGGAAGGCCAAGGAGCTGCTGCGCTCGGGGGAATATCTGGTGACGGAGGTCAGTGAGAAGGTAGGATATCACAATTACCGCTATTTTTGCGACATGTTTAAAAAGTCCACAGGCATGACGCCGAATGAATACAAGGGGACGGTTCGCAGGGGGCATGAAACCTCATGAAAAGGGCTGGAAGGATTGGATTGAAGAGCCAGATGCTGATGACGATGGTGGCCATTGCCGTTGTTTCGGTCAGTGTCTCGATATGGACGGTATACCGTCTGTCGAAAAAAGTGATTCAGGAGCAATACGTGAAGCTGGCGGAGGATACTCTGTCAGCTTTTAGTATCGTTGTGGATCAGGAGGTCGGGAATCTGGTTTCGACCATTCGATCCGTTATTCTGAGCAGCACCATGGATGAAATCCTGAGCAAAGAGGCGGCTGCGGGTTCTTTCGCACCGGCGGATCAGAAGCAGATGCTTGAGGAGATCGGCAAGCTGTACAGCCAGACGGCCTTTGTGGAGGGATTTTTCCTCTTTGACAATTATGGTCGATACTATATGTACATGAAAAGCGGGAGGAGCACCACCCCCTATCGGAGCTACTACACAGAGCCTCTGGACCGGGAAGTCTGGTGGTTTCGGCAGGCCGTTGCAGCGGGGGGGAAGGAGATCTTTGTAAACGGGGACGTACTCAACCCGGAGAATCAGGAGGTCTTTTCCATCGTGAAGCAGGTCAATACCATTTCCACCTACCGCCAGCGGGGTGTTGCGGTCATCACCATCAAAAAAGAGGCGCTGGACAAGATTTACAGGAAGCTGAAGACGGAAATCCCCTTTTTCTTTCTGGATGACAACGGTGAGCTGATCAGGCTGTGCGACAGCAGTGCGGTGGAGAATGATTTCTACAGTTCTTATGTTCCGGAACGGGAGGGCGGAGAAAAGAGCGGGTATTTATACCGGGAGCGGAGCAACGAAAAGACCGGCTGGACAATCGTAACGGGAATTCATAAGAACGAATTGTACCGGGAGAATGCCTATCTCATCTCCTACATCGTCGTGCTGATGGGCATTGTGGCCGCTACGGTCCTTCTGGCTTCCACTGCCGCCGCAAATATGATCTATCGTCCGCTGCAGAGCCTTGCGCTTGCGACAGAGGAGCTGCGCAGGGGAAAGGAACGCATTGATACGGAATTCGACGACACGGAGATCGGAACGATCGGGAACACCTTGAAGGAGGTGGTGAACCGCAATCTCCTGCTGCGGAAGCGGATCGTCGAAACGGAGCTGAGCAAGAAAAAGGCGGAGCTGCTCCTTTTGCAGACGCAGATCAACCCGCACTACCTTTACAATACGCTGGATTCCATCTATATGCTGACGCTGCGCTACGGCGCAGAGGATATCGGAAATATGGTGCTGGCGCTTTCGGAAATGTTCAAAATGGCCTTGAACGACGGCAAGGGATATGTGCGGGTTTCGGAAGAGCTGGAATACGTGCGGCGGTATATGGAAATTATGAATTATCGCTTCAACGGGAAATTCGAAATCCAGTTCGATGTGGACGAGGAGCTCCTGGGACACTATATGCTGAAATTCTTAATTCAGCCGTTCGTGGAAAATGCCATTCTCCACGGACTGGAGCCCAGAAAAGAAAAGGGCGGCATCGTCGTCAGTGCGGAGCAGCTGAGCAGCGGTGACATTGAGTTCCGGATCGTTGACGACGGCGTCGGCTTCCGGACGGAGAAGACGGCAAGGCACGGATACGGAATACGGAATGTCCAAGAGAGATTGCAATTGATTTACGGGGAAGACTATCGGGTGGAGATTCACAGTGAGCCGGGAGAAGGCACAACGGTGGTCTTTCGGATTGCGGACAGGGACGATTGCTACTATGCGCAAATGGAACGCGCCAATGAAAAATAAAAGACGCCTCCATCCGTAAAACGGATGGAGGCGTCCTGCTGTATTGCAATCAGGACAGATCAGAACTTGCCCTGCGCGGCAGCGAGCTCAACGGAGACAGCGGTGGAAACGGTTGCGCCGACCATCGGGTTGTTGCCCATTCCGATAAGACCCATCATTTCCACGTGGGCCGGAACGGAAGAGGAGCCGGCGAACTGTGCATCACTGTGCATACGGCCGAGCGTATCGGTGAAGCCGTAGGAGGCAGGGCCTGCCGCCATGTTGTCGGGATGAAGCGTACGGCCGGTGCCGCCGCCGGAGGCAACGGAGAAATACTTCTTGCCGGCTTCGAGGCGCTCCTTCTTGTAGGTGCCTGCAACGGGATGCTGGAAACGGGTGGGGTTGGTGGAATTGCCGGTGATGGAGATGTCAACATTCTCCTTCCACATGATGGCAACACCCTCCTGCACATCGTCCGCGCCGTAGCAGCGAACCTTTGCGCGCGGGCTGTCGGCATCCTTGGAGTAGCAGGTCTCGGAGAGAACCTTCAGCTCGCCGGTGAAATAGTCATACTCTGTCTCCACATAGGTAAAGCCGTTGATGCGGGAGATGATCTTGGCGGCATCCTTGCCGAGACCGTTCAGGATGACACGGAGGGGCTTTTTGCGGACCTTGTTGGCCTTATCGGCGATGCCGATGGCACCCTCTGCAGCGGCAAAGGACTCATGGCCGGCCAGGAAGGCAAAGCACTCGGTGTTCTCCTCGAGCAGCATCTTGCCGAGGTTTCCGTGACCGAGACCTACCTTGCGGCGGTCTGCAACGGAGCCGGGAATGCAGAAGGACTGAAGTCCCTCGCCGATGGCAGCAGCGGCCTCGGCAGCGGTGCGGCAGTTCTTCTTGATGGCGATGGCGGCGCCGACGGTGTAGGCCCACTTCGCATTTTCAAAACAGATGGGCTGGATGCCCTCTACCAGATGGTATACGTCAAGACCGGCAGCCTCGGTGATGGTCTTGCACTCCTCCACGGAGGAAATACCGTACTTGCTCAGCGTGGCAAGAATCTGGGGCTCTCTTCTCTCATAAGATTCAAATAATGCCATTTCTATATTCCTCCTTCGTTCTTACTGCTTTCTGGGATCAATGAAACGAACCGCATCGGCAACACGGCCGTACTTGCCGGAAGCCTTCTGCAGAGCGGTGGCGGCATCGTCGCCGGCCTTGATGAAGTCCATCATCTTGCCGAAGTTCACGAACTTGTAGCCGATGATCTCGTCGTTCTCATCCAGAGCGAGCTCGGTGATGTAGCCGTCGGTCAGCTCCAGATAGCGAGGTCCCTTCTCCAGCGTGCCGTAGGTGGTGCCGACCATGGAACGGGTGCCCTTGCCGAGATCCTCAAGGCCTGCGCCGATCTGAAGACCATCCTCCGAGAAAGCACTCTGGGAACGGCCGTAAACGATCTGCAGGAACAGCTCTCTCATGGCGGTGTTGATGGCATCGCACACAAGGTCGGTATTCAGAGCTTCCATAACGGTCAGGCCGGGAAGAATCTCTGCTGCCATAGCTGCGGAATGGGTCATTCCGGAACATCCGATGGTCTCGACCAGAGCCTCCTGAATGATGCCGTCCTTGACGTTGAGGGACAGCTTACATGCGCCCTGCTGCGGTGCGCACCAGCCTACACCGTGTGTGTAGCCGGAGATGTCCTTGATCTCTCTGGCCTTCACCCACTTTGCCTCTTCCGGAATGGGAGCTGCGCCATGGTGTACGCCCTGGTGTACGACGCACATGTCTTTTACTTCCTGTGAGTAAACCATAAATGTTCTCCTTCCTTAATTATGGAATGTTCATTGGCAGTATTGTTATAAATGTAACGTTAGCCTTGAAAATTATACGGCCGCGGCTCAATGTTAGACAATGCTAACAGCCGTTGTAAAGAACTTGCAAAATGTATACAAATTACGGCAAAAACAAAGACGAAAATTATGCACAATAACGCATAACGGCTTTTCATTATGCACTTGTTTTGGTAAAATGAATCCATGGTTGTACACATACTATCAGGGAGGTAGTTCAATTATGAGCAAGAACGAGATGCTGGCGATGATTCTGGCCGGCGGACGTGGCAGCCGGTTAAAGGACCTGACCAACAAGGTGGCCAAGCCTGCGGTGTCCTTCGGCGGCAAGTATCGGATCGTTGATTTCCCACTGTCCAACTGTGCCAACAGCGGCATTGATGTGGTGGGTGTGCTGACCCAGTATGAGTCGGTGCTCTTGAATTCCTATGTGGCCGGCGGCAAGAACTGGGGCCTGGACACCAGAGACGGCGGCGTGTTCGTTCTGCCTCCCCGGGAGAAGGCGGATGCCAATCTGAACGTGTACCGCGGCACGGCGGATGCGATCTCACAGAACATTGACTTCATTGATCAATATGATCCGGAATACATTCTGATCCTTTCCGGTGATCATATTTACAAGATGAATTACGACAGCATGCTGTCCTACCACAAGGAGAACAAGGCGGATGCCACCATCGCCGTGATCGGTGTCCCTGAGAAGGAGGCCAGCCGCTTCGGCATCATGAACACGGACGGGAACGGCCATATCACGGAGTTTGAGGAGAAGCCGGCGCATCCGAAGTCCAATCTGGCCTCGATGGGCATCTATATTTTCACCTGGAAGACCATTCGCAAGCTTCTGATTGAGGACAAGAACAGCACGACCTCCAGCCATGACTTCGGCAAGGACATCATTCCGAGACTTCTGAACGACGGCAGGACGATGATGGCCTATGAGTTCAAGGGCTACTGGAAGGATGTCGGAACCATCGATTCCCTCTGGGAAGCCAACATGGATCTTCTGGACAACAAGAGCAGTCTGAATCTGGACGACAATTCCTGGAAGATTTATACGGAGGATGCTACGGAGCTGCCGCAGCACATCGGACCGAACGCGGAGATTGACGTCGCCTACATCACACAGGGGTGTCACATCGACGGCGTGGTGCAGCATTCCGTGATCTTCACCGGTGTGGAGATCAAGACCGGCGCGAAGGTGCGCGACTGCGTCCTGATGCCGGGAGCCATTATTGAGGAAGGCGCAGAGGTGACGAGAGCATTGGTGGCGAACAACGTACGCGTCGGAAAGGGCGCAAAGGTGGGGGATGCAGACAGCGAGGAGATCCTGCTGGTTGCCAAGAACGTAAAGGGGGTTGAGTGAAATGATTGACGCATTTGGAATCGTCACGGCCTCCAACGGCCGTTATCATGTACCGGGAATGGAGGATTATCGACCGATCGCATCCTTCTCCTTCCTTGGAAGATACCGCATCGTGGATTTTCCGGTTTCCAATCTGTCCAACAGCAACATTGACCGGATTCAGGTTTATGTCAGCCAGAACCCGAGGTCTCTGGCGGAGCATCTGAGCTCCGGACAGAACTACAACATCAACAACAAGAGAGGCAAGCTCCAGCTCCTCTTCAATCAGGACAGCCGTGTGAACGACATCTACAACACGGATGTGGCAGCGTTCGTGGCGAATCTGGACATTCTGGAGAGAGCACAGCAGCCCTATGTTGTCATTACGGCAGGCAACATGATCTTCCGTCAGGACTTCCAGCAGGCCCTGCAGCAGCATGTGGACAGCGGTGCGGATGTTTCCCTCCTGTATCACAAGACGGATAAGGCGGATGCGGGATACCGCAATTGCGCCGTTCTGGATTTGAACCGCCAGAAGGGCGTGAAGAGCATCCGGGCCAACGACGGCTCCCAGGCGAGCCGCAATGTGTTCATGGACACCTACATCATGAGCACGCAGATGCTGATCAAGCTGTTGCGCGATGCGAAGAAGACCTCCTCCATCTTCAACCTGACCGACATTCTGAACCAGGAGAGCGACAGCCTTGACATTCGCGGCATGCAGCACAAGCATCCGTATTTTGCAGCAATCTACGATGTCCTGAGCTACTACAAGGCGAATCTGGAGCTTCTGGATTACAATGAGGCCCGCCAGCTGTTCTCGGATGACTGGCCGTTCTACACGCAGACCACGGACTCCTGCCCGGTACACTATTGCGAGGGCGCAAAGGTGACCGGCTCGATGGTGGCCAACGGAACCGTCATTGCCGGCACGGTGGAGAATTCCGTCATCGGAAGAGGCGTGGAGATCCGCAAGGGCGCGGTCGTGAAGAACTGCGTGATCCTGGGACATTCCGTCATTGCGGAGGACGTCCATCTGGAGAACCAGATCGTGGACAAGTGGGCCAAGATCATCAACGCGAAGGAAATCAAGGCGGATCCGGGGTGCCCCGGCTACATTCGCCGCAACGATGTACTGTAAGACTGGATACCGCATAAGCAGCAAACAAACGGGAGAAGCCGACCAAGGATGGATGGCTTCTCCCGTTTTGTCGGCGGTGTATCAGGACATTATCATTCGTGGCGTTACAGCTCACCAGCCAGTCAGCGACAGGGTGGCGGAGAATGTCCAGATCAGGGGCCTTGCGAGGCCTCGGTGCTTGCGAGCGT
>CAVAUJ010000081.1:0-10094 GCA_963591995.1 Succinivibrio sp. | reverse complement strand
TGACCGGGACATTTTCATTTGTGGTATACCAGGACATTATCATTTGTGGCTTATAATGGTGGCAGTATACCGCAAACAGCGGTTGACAACTTGACGGAGAGAGGTTATATTGATCTGTGGCTGTTAGGGCCAACTAACCACACACAACCTAGCAGCAGCCCTGCGGGCGGCCCGTCGGACGGGCGAAAAGAAGCGGCGGGCAGGAGACGGATTGCAAGCGGTGCTTGATCCGGATCGGACGCAGGAGCTGCACCCAACACAAAGGAGGATTGGGATTATGTTGCAGAACGAGGCATGGAAGGGCTTTGAGGGTAGGATCTGGAAGCTCGAGTGTAATGTCCGGGACTTCATTCAGAAGAACTACACGCCCTACGACGGGGATGAGAGCTTTCTGGCAGATCCGACGGATGCGACGAACAAGCTCTGGGGAAAGCTGCAGGAGCTGCAGAAGCAGGAAAGAGAAAAGGGCGGCGTTCTGGATGAGGAGACGGAGGTTGTCTCTTCTCTGACAGCATACGGCCCCGGATACATCGACGAGTCCATGAAGGATCTGGAGCAGGTGGTCGGTCTGCAGACAGACAAGCCCCTCAAGCGCGCCTTCATGCCCTACGGCGGCATCCGCATGGCAGAGGAAGCCTGCGAGATGTACGGCTATACGCCGAATCCGGAGCTGCATAAGATCTTTACGGAATATCATAAGACCCACAACCAGGCAGTGTTCGATGCCTATACGCCGGAGATGCGCGCAGCCCGCAGCAGCCACATCGTGACGGGATTGCCGGATACCTACGGACGCGGCCGTATTGTCGGCGATTACAGAAGAGTTGCACTGTACGGCATTGACCAGCTGATCGCGTGGAAGGAGCAGGACAAGGCCAACTGCGGCGACGGCACCATGACCGATGATGTCATCCGCCAGAGAGAAGAGCTGGCAGAGCAGGTCCGCGCACTGCAGGGCATGAAGGAGATGGCGAAGATCTACGGCTACGACATTTCCGGCCCGGCCAGGAATGCGAAGGAAGCGGTACAGTGGCTGTATTTCGGCTACCTTGCCGCGGTGAAGACACAGAACGGCGCAGCCATGAGCGTAGGCCGTATCTCCACCTTCCTCGACATCTATATCCAGAGAGACCTGCAGGACGGTACATTGACGGAGAGCGAGGCACAGGAGCTCATCGATCACATTACCATGAAGTTCCGTATGGTGAAGTTCGCCCGGATCAAGTCCTACAACGAGCTGTTCTCCGGCGACCCGGTATGGGCAACGCTTGAGGTCGGCGGCATCGGCATGGACGGCCGCTCCATGGTGACGAAGAACGATTTCCGTTTCCTTCACACGCTGGAGAACATGGGACCTTCCCCGGAGCCGAACCTGACGGTTCTCTACAGCAGCCAGCTGCCGGCAAGCTTCAAGCAGTACGCGGCAAAGATCTCCGTCACCACCTCCTCGATTCAGTATGAGAACGACGATGTGATGAAGCCGGTCTGGGGCGATGATTATTCCATCTGCTGCTGCGTATCGGCCACACAGACCGGTAAGGAAATGCAGTTCTTCGGCGCCCGCGCCAACCTGGCAAAGTGCCTTCTGTACGCGATCAACGGCGGCGTGGACATCAGAAGCCACAAGCAGGTCGGCCCGGCTTATGCGCCGATCACGGCAGAGTATCTGGATTACGATGAGGTGATGAAGAAGTTTGACCTCATGATGGATTGGCTGGCAGGACTCTATGTCAACATCCTGAACCTGATTCAGTACATGCATGACAAATATTATTATGAAGCAGCAGAGATGGCTCTCATCGATACCGATGTGCGCCGGACCTTTGCGACCGGTATTGCCGGCTTCTCTCATGTGGTGGATTCCCTGAGCGCGATCAAGTATGCAAAGGTAAGAGTGATCCGCGACGAGACCGGCCTTGCACAGGATTTTGAGACAACCGGAGATTTCCCGAAGTACGGCAATGACGATGACCGTGCAGACGACATCGCGGTTTGGCTTCTGGGCGCCTTCCTTGAGAAGATCAAGAAGCATCACACCTATCGCAATTCCGAGCCGACAACCTCGATCCTGACCATTACCTCCAACGTGGTATACGGCAAGTACACCGGCAGCATGCCCGATGGGCGCAGAGCCTGGACGCCGCTGGCTCCCGGCGCGAATCCGTCCTACGGCGCAGAGCAGAACGGCCTGCTGGCTTCGCTGAACTCTCTGGCTAAGCTCCCGTATCACTGGGCACTGGACGGAATTTCCAATACGCAGACCATGAATCCGGGCGCGCTCGGACACGACGACACGGAGCGCTCCGCAAATCTGGTCAACGTCATGGACGGCTATTTTGATCAGGGTGCGCACCACCTGAACGTCAACGTGTTCGGCAAGGAGAAGCTCATCGACGCGATGGAGCATCCGGAGAAGCCCGAGTACGCAAACTTCACGATTCGTGTATCCGGCTATGCTGTAAAGTTCATCTCTCTGACCAGAGAGCAGCAGGAGGATGTCATTTCCAGAACCTTCCACGACAAGCTTTGAGGTTCGGAATCATTTTCACACAAAAGAGCGGGAGCCTTGCTGCGGCAGGGCTCCCGCTTGCCGCTTTGTGCTCATGAACGCATCCGCGGGCGGGAGAATCACGCCCTGCGACGGCGGATGCTGCACGGGAAAGGAGAGTCTGGCAATGGAAAAATGTCCGACACAATGCCCGGACGAGGCCATGGACCGGCCGGTCCGCGGCAGGATCAACAGCATTGAAACCTTCGGCGCGGTGGACGGTCCGGGCGTTCGCTATATTGTTTTTCTGCAGGGCTGCCGGATGCGCTGCCGGTATTGCCACAATCCGGAAACCTGGGCCGACACCTCGGAGGAATCCTATGAGGAGACGGCAGAGGAGACCTTCCGAAAGGCCTGGCGCTACCACAACTACTGGAAGAACGGCGGCGGCATCACCGTCAGCGGCGGGGAGGCCTTGCTGCAGATGCCGTATGTGACGGAGCTCTTCCGTCTGGCGAAGAAACAAAACGTTCACACCACGCTGGACACCTCGGGGCAGCCCTTCGGGCGGGAGCCAAAAGTGCTGGAGCAATTTACGGCCCTGATGGAGGTGACGGATCTGTTCCTGCTGGACATCAAGCACATCGATCGCGAAGAGCACCGGGAGTTGACCGGTTGGGACAATGACAACATCCTGGAGCTGGCCCGTTTTCTGGCGGAGAATCATCGCCGCATGTGGATCCGGCACGTACTGGTGCCCGGGATCACAACGGACGAAGCACAGCTGCGACGGCTGCGGGCCTTTATCGATGAGCTGCGCGGCATGGACAGTGCCTGTGTGGAGAGGGTGGAGGTTCTGCCGTACCACCGGCTGGGCGTTGCCAAATATGACAAGCTGGGACTTCCTTATTCGCTGCGGGAAACCGATCCGCCGACACAGGAGGAGATCCGGATGGCGGAGGAAATCCTGACAGAGGGTTAAGAATCAGAAAACTTTTTTACTTTCTGTTTATGGATCGTTGGCAATATGATATGGTGATACGCGGTAAGCTGTTGCGGATGACATTGCGAACAGGACAGGAGGTATGAACTCTACATGAAGGAATTTATTCGAGGCGGCATCAACGGCTTCTGCATGGCGCTGGCCGACAGTGTGCCCGGCGTATCCGGCGGAACCGTAGCCTTTATCATGGGATTCTATGATCAATTCATCGGATCCATTCACGACGTTGCCTTTGGCGGGAAGGAAGAGAAGAAGCGCGGCATCCGGTATCTGATCCGTCTGGGAATCGGCTGGATCATCGGTATGTGTCTGGCAGTGCTGATCCTGACCTCCCTGTTCGAGAGCCATATTCACGTGGTGAGCTCGCTGTTCATCGGCTTCATTGCCGGCTCCATTCCGTTGATTTATCTGGAAGAGAAGGAGAGCTTCCGGCAGTTTGCGAAGGGGATTCTCTTCTGCCTTCTGGGCATTGCGCTGGTGGTGGGCATTTCCGTCCTCAACGGCTCTGCGGGAGGCGGCTCCATGGATCTGAGTCATTTTCAGCTGGGGCTGGGTATCCGTTTGTTCTTCATCGGAATGATTGCCATTTCCGCGATGTTCCTGCCGGGAATTTCGGGATCTACGCTCCTTCTGATTTTCGGTGCCTACATTCCGGTCATGACGGCCGTCCGCGGCTTCCTGTCGATGAACCTCTCTTATGCACCGCTTTTGATCTTCTTCGGGTGCGGCGTGATTGCGGGAGCCCTGACGGTGGTGAAGATCATCAAGCTGTGTCTGGAACGGCATCGCGTGCAGTCCATGTATGCCATCCTGGGCATGATGCTGGGTTCTTTCTATGCCATTGTGCAGGGACCCACTACACTGGATGTTCCGCAGGCTCCTCTGAGTCTTTCGAATTTCAGCATTCCCGCCTGCATTGCGGGTGTTGCATTGGTGCTGCTCCTGCAATATGTGAAGTCGAGAAGAGAAAAGGCGGATGCAGCGCAAAGGTGACAAGACTTTGCACTTGTGCGATAATGCCCCTGTCGGTCCTTCGGACCGGCAGGGTTTTTTTATCCGTGCACAGCAACGAGCATGGCGCGGAGAATTGTAGTTTACCCAGAGGAGGTATCGATTATGCAGAAGAAACTGGTTGGTGTGGTTTGCTCCGCGGCAATGGCGGCAGCACTCCTTGCAGGATGCTCCGGTGAGCCGGTGGCAACGGAGGATGCGGCAGAGAGCACGACAGAGGAAACAACGGAGGAAGCAACAGAGGAGGAGACCGCTGAGGATGCATCGGCACAGGACGGCGCCGCACTGAACATTGCAATTGTGACAGCGCTTTCCGGCGTAGATGACGGCTCCTTCAATCAGAACAATTACGAGGGCATTCAGGCCTTCATCGCAGAGAATCCGGAGAGCAAGGTGACGGCGGTCAAGGAGGAAACCGGCGATACGGCGAAGTGCTACGAGGCCGTTGAGAACATTGTGGCGGATTATGATGTCATTGTCTGCTGCGGCTATCAGTTCGCAGGCATCGGACCTCTTGCGGAAGAGAATCCGGATGTGGATTTCATCCTGGTGGATTCCAACCCGAACGATGCAGACGGAAATGAGGCGGAATATGACAACATCTACGCGATGACCTTCAAGGAGCAGGAGTCCGGCTTCCTTGCAGGCATTGCGGCAGCGCTGTCCACCCAGACCGGAAAGGTCGCCGTGGCCAACGGCATTGCCTATCCGTCCAACGTGAACTATCAATACGGCTTCACGAGCGGCGTCAACTATGCGAACAAGCATTACGGAGCAGCGGCAGAGGTCGTGGAAGAGGCTTCCTACGCGGGAACGGATGTGACCGGCGCGAATGTCGGCGGCAACTATGTCGGCTCCTTCGGCGATGAAGCAACCGGAAAGGTGCTGGGTGAGGCACTCATCAACGACGGCGTGGACGTGATCTTTGTTGCGGCCGGCGCTTCCGGAAACGGCATCTTCACGGCAGTGAAGGAGGCTTCCACCGCAGAGAATCCCGTATACGTAATCGGCTGTGACGTCGATCAGTACGATGACGGCGTCAACGGTGATTCCAACGTCATCCTGACCTCCGCTCTGAAGATCATGGACAAGAACGTAAAGGCACAGCTCGAGAACGTGGCAGCCGGAACCTTCCAGGGCGGAAATGTTACGCTGGGAGCCGACACGGATTCCACCGGCTATGTCAGCGATCCTGCCCGCTGCCAGCTCACGGAGGAGGCCAAGGCACAGATCGATGACGCATATGCCGGTGTCAAGGACGGCTCCATCGTTCCGGCATCCAATTTCGGCGGAACCACTCCGGACGATTTCGTAGGTCTGGAGTAAGCAAGCAGTCAAGCAGCGGGACGGAACTGCGTCGAATAGGACGTTGCCGTTCACTAGCCGGCCGGCGACAGGGTGGCGGAGAATGTCCGGATCAGGGGCCTTGCGAGGCCTCGGTGCTTGCGAGCGTATTCTGCGAGCTTAGCACCGCTAGGTCCGAACACGGAGCCGCGAGGCGCCCCCTGAGCGGACAACTCCGCCAGGACCCGTCGCTTGTTTGGCAGTTATACGGTAATAATGCGGCAGCGTTCGAAGGTGGGTTTTTCACCGGCGGTTACAGCAACCGCTGCAGATGCTGTATAATGAGGTACAGTGTGCGATGCACACTGTACCTTTTTGATTGAATCGCAGGATAAAGGAGCACAACGCAATGTCGGACACGCCCTACATCATTGAAATGAACCACATCACCAAGCGGTTTCCGGGCATTGTTGCCAATGACGATGTCACGCTGCAAATCCGGAAAGGCGAGATCTATGCCATCCTCGGCGAGAACGGTGCCGGGAAATCCACCATCATGAGTGTACTGTTCGGGATGTATGAGCCGGACGAGGGGGAGATCCGGATCCGGGGGCAGAAGGAGAGAATCACCTCCCCGCGCCGCGCCTCCCGGCTGAACATCGGCATGGTGCACCAGCATTTCAAGCTGGTGAGCAACTACACCGTTGCGGAGAACATCGTGCTGGGAGAGGAGCCGGAGGGGCGTCTGCTGGGCTTTCTGCCCTGTGTGGACATGAAGACCGCGCGCCGGAAAATCACGGAGCTCTCCGAGCACTACGGTCTGGAGGTGGATCCGGACCAGATCATCGAGGATGCGAATGTGTCCACAAGGCAGCGCGTGGAAATTCTGAAGATGCTGTACCGGAATGCGGAAATCCTGATTTTCGATGAACCGACGGCCGTCCTGACGCCGCAGGAGATCGATGCGCTTCTGGTCATCCTGAAGAATCTGCGTGAGAGCGGGAAGACCGTGATCCTGATAACCCACAAGCTGGAGGAGGTGAAGCAGGTTGCGGACCGCTGTGCCATCCTGCAGAGAGGAAGGCTCATTACCGTCCGGGATGTCGCGGATATGGACACGCGCGAGATGGCGAGCCTCATGGTGGGACATGAGGTGGAGATGACGCTGGAGAAAACCCCGGCCCGTTTCGGAGATACGGTGGTCGATGTGCAGCAGCTGTCGGTGCGGAATGAGGATGACTTCGAGGTCGTGAAGAATGTCTCCTTCCGGATCCGGGCGGGAGAGATCTTCGCCATTGCCGGTGTTTCCGGAAACGGACAGACGGAAATCGCGGATGCCATCGCCGGATTGATCAAGACATCGGCGGGCCACATTGTCATAAACGGCAGGGACATCACGGGTATGGACGTGGGCAGCCGCAATCGTTCGGAGCTGTTCGCCTATATTCCGGAGGATCGGCACAACGTCGGTCTCGTGCTGGATTTCCGGCTGGATGAGAACCTCGCGCTTCGCAGATATCACATGGAAGGATTTTCCCATCATCACGTCCTGAACAAGGGGGCGATCCGCCGGCACGGAGAGGATCTGATTGCGCAATATGACATCCGAAGCGGGGAAGGAATCGACACCGTCGTCCGCTCCATGTCGGGCGGCAATCAGCAGAAGGTTATCGTCGGCAGAGAGATTGAGCGGGAGGCTCCGTTTCTCATGTTCGTTCAGCCCACAAGAGGACTGGACATCGGTGCCATCGAGAACATCCACCGGGAGATTCTGAAGGAGAGAGAAAAGGGGAAGGCAATCCTTCTGATTTCGCTGGAGCTGGATGAGGTCATGCAGCTGGCGGACACCATCGGCGTTATCTATGGGGGAAGCATCAACAAGATTGCGCCCGCATCGGAATTCACAACGGCGGAAGTGGGTGAGTACATGATGGGGGTAGGAAAATGAAATCTGCAGGGAAATACATCAAGGTGGCGATTTTCTCCATATGTGTGAGCCTTCTGGCCGGAGCGGTGGTGCTGCTCCTTCTGGGGCAGAATCCGTTGCTGGCCTACTACAATCTGCTGCAGGGGTGCGGCTTTGCACCGAAGGGCAAATACGGCGGCGGGAAGAGCATGCTGACGGATCTGGCGAGCTATGTGGACTATCTGACGCCGATGATTTTTGCGGCGCTCTCCTGTGCGGTCGCCTTTGAGGCGGGCCTGTTCAACATCGGTATTTCCGGTCAGATGCTGGCGGCGGGATATGCGGCTACGGTGCTGGTCGGTTATTCGGAATTATCCGGCATAGCGGCGAGACCCCTGACCATACTGGCGGGCATGGTGACCGGCATGGCGGTGGGGGCCTTCATCGGCTTTCTGAAGTATCGGTTCAACATCAACGAAGTGGTTTCCTCCATCATGGTGAACTACATCATCCGATATGTGGTGAGCTTCCTGATCCAGACGAGACACGTGGATCCGGTGTCGCGTCAGTCGGTTGCCATCGGGGAGAACGCCTCCCTGACGCTTCATAACGTGCTGATCGGCGGATACAAATACGATCTTCCGCTGGGCTTTCTTCTGGCGGTTGCGGCGATGCTGGCCGTTGACTTTGTCCTCCGGAATACGGACATCGGCTTTGAAAGAAGGGCTACCGGGCTGAATCTGACGGCGGCCCGGTATGCCGGAATGAACGTACGGCGGGCCATCATCATGTCGATGGCGATGTCGGGACTTCTGGCGGGGCTTGCGGGTGTCACCTATTACATGGGATATCTGCAATCCATTCAGCCGGGGACACTTGCGAGCACGGGCTTCGATGCCATCGCCGTCTGCCTCCTTGGAAACGGCCATCCCATCGGCATCTTCGCGGCATCGATCATCGTTGAGATCATCGACAAGGGTTCGATCTATATGAGCTCACAAACCGGCATGGAATCGGAAATTGCCGATGTCATCACCGGATTGATTCTGCTCTTCAGTGCCTGCAACGCCTTTTTCCTGCAATATGCCGGGAAGCGCCGGGAGGAAAAGGCGGTACGCAAGACGGCAGAACAGAAGGCGGAGCATTCTGCGGAAACGGAGGGACGCTGATATGACGGCAGTCAACAATATCATCATCAATGGCATGAGCTTTGCCCTCCCCTTGTTCATCATGGCCATCGGCGGCATTTACTCGGAGCGCTCCGGCATCACCAATCTGGCGCTGGAGGGCCTGCAGGGAGCCGGTGCCTTTGTCGGTGCGCTGGTGGCCTATCTGCTGACACAGACCATGGGAGCGACGTCCCCCGTGCCATACTATGCGGCAATGCTCTTTGCCATGATCGGCGGCGGGCTGTATGCAATTGTCCATGCCGTGCTGTGCATCCGCCTGAAGGCGAACCAGGTGATCAGCGGCGTTGTGATCAATATTCTGGCGATGGCGCTCACCTCCTTTCTGACAAAGGCGATCAACCGGAACGTGTTCGGCGCAGCCTCGGACAAATTCGATCTCGGAGTGTCGGCACGGATTACGGTGCCGGTGCTTTCGCAAATCCCGGTGCTGGGAGCCTTCTTTACAAAGGTCTATCCGTTCGAATTCATCATTATCGTAATTGCCGTCGTTGCCTGGTATCTTCTGTACCGCACGCGGTTCGGACTGCGGCTGCGCGCCTGCGGGGACAACCCGGCCGCTGTGGATGCGGCGGGCGCGGATGTGGCGAAGCTGCAGTTCTGCGCGGTGGTGATCAGCGGTGCCCTCTCGGGACTTGCGGGAATATGTTTTGCCTATTCCATCTCGGCCAAGTTTTCCGGAGACATCTACATGGGATACGGTTATCTTGCCATTGCCGGTTATATCTTCGGCAACTGGAATCTGCTGCCGACACTGGGAGGGTGCCTCATCTTTGGCTTTGCAAGATCCGCCGGCTATCAGGTGGTGCAGCTTCTGGGAATGCCCAGCGCCTATTCGGACCTCGTGATGATTCTCCCCTATGTGGTGACGCTGGTGCTCCTGATGTTCCTCTCCAAGCACAACCGGGCACCCCGCGCACTGGGCGAGACCTACGACAAGGGAAAACGCTGAAGAACGGCTACGGTACAGCGCTAGCCAAGCGACAGGGTGGCGGAGAATGTCCGGATCCGGGGCCTTGCGAGGCCTCGGTGCTTGCGAGCGTATTCTGCGAGCTTAGCACCGCTAGGTCCGAACACGGAACGAGAGTGCCCCCGGATCGGACAACTCCGCCAGGACCCGTCGCCGGCTGGCGAGTGAACGGAGGCGGTTCAGGGGGTGGCGTTTCTTAGCTTTTCAGGACTATGCAAAAGTGCTAGAATCAAGGCAGTGTGCAA
>CAVAUJ010000080.1:0-10151 GCA_963591995.1 Succinivibrio sp. | reverse complement strand
CGTCGAGGAGGGCGCAGACATCCCGCTGGCCGCTCTTACGCACACCACGCAGAAGGTTACCGTAAAGAAGGCGGGCAAGGGCATTGAGCTGACCGATGAGGCGGTTCTGTCCGGCTATGGCGATCCCCAGAGCGAGACGGTAAACCAGCTGGTGCTTTCCATCGCATCCAAGGTTGATGCGGATTGCGCAGCGGTCCTCCAGACCGGCACGAAGACCAAGGCTGCCGGTGCAGCGCTGACCAACGATGCAAGGGTTGTAGTTGCAACCTTCAACGCATAAGGAGCAAACCATGGGAATGCTGCTTAGACGCAAGCGTTTGAAGAAGGAGCGGACAAAGCGCCACAGACCGTGAAGCTGTTCGTCGCTCCCGACATGAACATCAAGCCCGGCAGCCGCATCCACGTTGTCCGGGCATCCAGAGCGGCAATGAGACCATTGCAAACGGCTTGCGTCCTTCGCGGCCACAACTGGAATTTCACAGAATCCGGGAGTCGGCAGGTAAGATACTGCCGGAGATGCGGCAGAATGGAATACTGTCGGTTCAGCCCGCATATGTATTGAGCGGAATGGTGATGCTGGTCCGAAAATGTTCAATGGCAATATGTTGCAAAGGGGGGAATCTGCGTTATAATTTACCTAACTGGTAAATTGCAGCAGAGGAAGCCCAAGTGACGGTCGATTACAAGAATCACAATATTGAAAAGATATGCACGGTGGCGAGCCACGCTGAAAAGAAGTATGGTTACGAGATGGCACTAAAAATACAACTGCGCATAGATCAGATATCTGCAGCAACCGACGTTGAGGAGCTAATCCAATACAAGGTAGGGAGATGCCACGCTCTCAAAGGAAACCGCAAAGGGCAATATGCCATGGATTTAGTTCATCCTATGAGACTCGTATTCGAGAGACAGGGCGAAACTGTTCAAATTGCCGTGATTCAGGAAATAGTTGATTACCACTAGAGGGAGAGTCGTATGAGAAGCAGAACGTATATAGCGACACCACCCGGAGCGACGATTAAAGAGCAGTTAGAAGACCGGGGGATGAGTCAGAAGGAGTTTGCGGCCAGAATGGGGATGTCGGAAAAGCATATTAGCCAGCTAATCAATGGTAATGTGCAGCTGACGAATGACACGGCGTTAAAGCTGGAGATGGTGCTGGGGCTTCCGGCTCGTTTTTGGAACAACTTGGAAAGTATATTCAGGGAAAAATTAGCCAAAGCGCAGGCTGAAAACGAGATGGACCAAGACAAGGAACTGGCGAAAAGATTCCCTTATCCCGAGATGGCTAAGCACAGGTGGGTGAAGGAAACAAAAGATTGGACTGAACGAGTGTTTGAATTAAGAGCCTTTTTCGAGGTTGCGCGACTTGAGTGCCTCAGGAGTCCATTGGTTTCCAACATTGCTTTTCGCAAACTTGGCGATGGAGAGAAAACGGATTATGCACTGCTTGCATGGGAGCAGAAAGCCAGGTTGGAAGCCAGAAAAGAAGAGGTTGGGCCAATAAATCTGGACAAGCTTGAAAAGATTGCTCCTGACTTTAGAGGAATGACAACGCAGAACATCGAAGATTTCGCTGACGTACTTAAATCGAGATTGGCTGAATGTGGAGTTGCGCTGGTCATAGTTCCGCATATAGGCGGATCATTCTTACATGGGGCATCGTTTTATGATGGGAAGAAAATCGTTATTGGGGTAACCATGAGAGGAAAGGATGCTGATAGGTTCTGGTTTAGCCTGTATCATGAGATCGGCCACGTAATACTCGGGCACATAAGTAATCCGGAGGGTGCATGTGAGGAAGATGAATTGCGTGCGGACCGGTACGCGCAAGACACGCTCATCAACCCTGAATCATATGTCGGATTTGTGGCCGAAAACAATTTCGAAGAATCTGCAATTTGTAACTTTGCGGAACAGATAGGGGTTGATGCCGGTATTGTGTTAGGCAGGCTGCAAAAGGATGGCATTGTTAGGTTCAATCAATACGGAAACCTGAAAAGGAAGTACGAGCTTTGAGTGAAATGGCATGGGTCGCGCCCATGGGGAAGGCCGCGGATGACTGTTGATCGGTCGCAGGTAGTAGGAGACGGCACAGCAGGATGAGCGGGCAGGGCGGTTGCGGCCCTTGACGCAATGGGGCCGTGTGTGGATGGCACGGAGGGCAGTTGCTGGGATGGGCCAAGCGAGAAAGGAGAAGCCATGGAAGAGATGGACAAGAAGGAAATCAAAGAAGTCATTGAGTGGTGTGACGAAAAAGGACACAGTGAGCATGAAATTCTGGAGTTGATCCGGAGAATCGTGGGAGCCAAGTCAAGAGAGGAGCAATAGCTCCGAAAAGGGTGGAAACAGGGCGGCGGACTTGCCAAAGCCGCCCCATTCCTTACAGCTGATTGTATGGGGTGGCGGCTTGAATGGCAAGAGAAAGGGGCAAGATGCCCGAGAAATTTGATAAAAACAAGTACGATAACGAATATGTCAGGTTGAACTACGACAGGTTTAGCCTGACGGCCCCCAAAGGGCGCAAGGCCGAGATCAAGGAAGCTGCCAAGGCGGCGGAGATGAGTCTGAACGAGTATATCTTGACGGCGGTGGCCGACTTTATGAAAAGAGGATCCGAGTAGCAAAAGCTGCCCTTCGTGGTGACTTTTGCCTAAAAAATCAGGGGCAGGACTCACAAAGACGGACAACTTCATCGTTTTCTCGTCACCCACGCAGACATGGATCCGCGTGAGAGCGCATACTCATTTATGTGTTTAATTCTTTCAAAGGTCTGCTCGCTGTATTTTTTCGTGCCATTCATGGAGAACAGAAAGCAACGCGGATACGAATCCTTAGCACCCTCCGGTGGAGCACACGGATTTGCAAGGGAATTGTTCACAATAAACGAGGGCGAATCGCTGTTCAAGAACGGACGGCCAAATAGGTCGCTACCCGTCAACGATTCACCCACATCTGTATACAGTATAGTCCAGAGGCTAATTGCTGGCAACACTGGGGGAAGCCCACAAGATGGTGACATCCGCCGGTCGGGCGACATTGATTCCGACGGCGCCGAACTCACGTCTGTCCAGCGGGAACACTTCGCAGACTCCAAGGTACGCGACGAAGACGGCAGACGGAAGGTGATGTATCACGAATCAAACAGCGCTGGCTTCGCGATTTTTGACTCCGCCCAAAGTGACGACAATATAAGCTTGATCTAAATCTTGCGCTCTATCTATCAAAATCGAGAGAAACAAAAAAAGAAGGCGCGGCCTACGCCGCCCGAAGGTCAGACTCAAATGAGAATGCTTCGATTCCTTCTTTTGAAATTAGTGTAGCTGAATTGCTGGATCTTGTCAAAGATGCTTTTCTTAATGAGCTTTCCATCGTTTTTGGTGTTGTGCAATTGTCCGGAAAGCGGAGCGAAGGAGACGTAGTTTCAGATCTTACAGGTCATGAGTTGATGGGGGGACGGAAAATGAAACTGGAAAATGAGGCATTGTGTGTGGAAATTGCGGAGCATGGAGCGGAGCTGACGAGGATTTACAACAAGCGCACAAAGGAGGATCTGCTGTGGGAAGGGGATGGCAGATTCTGGAAGCGGCATGCGCCGGTGCTCTTTCCGAATGTCGGCAAAACCTATCGGAACATCATGCGGATCAACGGAAAAGAGTATCCGACATCGCAGCACGGCTTTGCAAGAGACAGCGAATTCCAATGCACATGCGCGGAACGGACAAGGGCGCGGTTTGTTCTTTCGTCTTCGGAAGAGACCCTGCGGCGATATCCCTTCGAGTTCGAGCTCGGCATCGGCTATGAGCTTACCGGGGAGGGCATTCGTGTGAGCTGGGAGGTGAGAAATCCGTTGAAGGAGACCATCTATTTTACCATCGGAGGACACCCGGCGTTTCGCTTTGCCGGAGCCAAGGAGGCAAAAGAGGATTATATGCTGCGCTTTCCGGGGAAGAAGATCTTGCATTACCATCTGATCGATCCGAAGGAGGAGGCGGTGGATTCCGTGAGCCGATATGACCTTCTGCTGGAGAAGGAATGCTGCGTTGTAACCGAGCAGATGTTTGAGCGGGATGCCTTGATTTTTGATGGAGGTCAGATCGACGAAGTGTGGCTGTGCAAAAAGGACGGAACGTCCTATGTCGGAATCCGGTGCGAGGGCTTCCCGAACTTCGGAATCTGGTCTGTGAAGGATGCGCCCTTTGTATGTCTGGAGCCCTGGATGGGACGATGCGACGACATCGGCGTTGCGGGGGAATTGTCGCAGAAGCCGAATGTGAATGTAGCTGCCCCCGGAGAAACCTTCCGGAAGGAATATACAATTCTGGTGGGGTGAGAGGTGCCGGTGAGGAAGCCGCCGCGGCCGGTTCCGGATGCTCCTGCAGCCTGCACGCAAAGAAAGGCTTGCTCTGAATGCTTTCCTGTGGTAAAGTGCTAGCATGTTAAAACAAAGACGCAGCAGAGAATGCAGATGGTGCAGGATGCGTCTGCGGGATGGAGGAGAGTTATGAAAAAGAGAGCGTTAGCCATTACACTGACTGCCATGATGGCAATGAGCATGCTGGCGGGCTGCAGCGGATCCGGGGAAACGACGGAAGCGGCGGATACGGCGGAACAGGGCAGCACAGAGGAGACCGGTGATGCCGCAGAGGAAACCGCCGATGCGGCAGCGGAGACGGCGGATGCAGCCGACAGTGATGTGGCGTACATTCAGGAAAAGGGTACGCTGATTGTCGGAATCACCGATTTTGCACCCATGGATTATAAGGATGAGAACGGCGACTGGATCGGCTTTGATGCGGATATGGCCAAAAAGGTTGCGGAGGATCTCGGCGTAGAGGTGCAGTTCGTTGAGATCGACTGGGACAACAAGATTCTGGAGCTGAACAATAAGAGCATCGATGTTGTGTGGAACGGCATGACGCTGACCGATGAGGTGACATCCTCGATGGAGTGCACCAATGCCTATTGCAACAATGCGCAGGTGGTGGTTCTTCCGGCCGACAAGGCAGCGGATTATCCGGATGCGGAGAGCATGAAGGATCTTGCCTTCGCCGTAGAGGCCGGATCGGCCGGTGAGGCAGCTGCAGAAGAGGCCGGCTTCAACTACACGAGCCTGACCTCGCAGGCGGATACGCTGATGGAGGTGGAGGCCGGTACATCGGATGCCAGCATCATTGATCTTCTGATGGCCGGTGTGATGATCGGAGAGGGAACGGATTATCCGGATCTGACGCACACCGCGGAGCTGACAACGGAGGAATACGGTGTCGGCTGCAGAAAGGGATCGGATCTGGCGGCATACATCAACGATGCATTTGTGAAGTTCTACACGGACGGCTCCATGCAGGAGACGGCAGAGCAGTACGGTGTGCAGGATTCTCTGGTAGAGCAGGCACAGTAAGCTGACAAGAAGCAGACAGCGAGCGGACAGCGAAGGATACGGGAGCGTCCGGGGAGATAGAAACGGATACCCGGTTATTTAAAAATCGATGTACTGGGATGCAGACGAAAGAGTGCAAGACCGGACAAAGGTCCGGCCTTGCACTTGTGGCGTCTGCGGGAGGATGACGCGATGTTTTTGGAAGTAACATTATCACTTTTGGAAGGGTTCCTGGGAACATTGAAGCTGTTCGGCCTCACGCTTCTTTTCTCTCTTCCGCTGGGGCTGCTCATGAGCCTGGGCTCTATGAGCCGGGTAAAGCTGATACAGTATCCGCTGAAATTTCTGATCTGGATCATTCGCGGAACACCGCTTCTTTTGCAGCTGCTGGTTTTCTATTACGGCCCCGGAATTTTGCTGGGGAATAACTGGTGGGGGTCCGGGAGCACCGGACGCTTCGCGGCAGCTCTGTTCGCCTTTGTCCTGAATTATTCCTGCTATTTTTCGGAAATCTATCGCGGAGGAATTCAATCCATCCCGGTGGGACAGTATGAGGCCGGCTATGTTCTTGGAATGACCAAGGGAGAAATCTTCCGGAAGGTGGTCCTGCTGCAGGTGATCAAACGGATTGTTCCGCCGATTTCCAATGAAATCATTACGCTGGTGAAGGATACCTCCCTGGCGCGCGTCATTGCAGTCTATGAGATCATCTGGAACGGACAGGCGTACATCAAGAGCGCCGGCATCATCTGGCCGCTGTTCTACACAGGCGTTTTTTATCTTCTGTTCTCCGGATTTTTGACGCTGCTGTTCGATTATATTGAGAAGAAACTGGATTATTTCCGCTGATTGCGCAGGGAGAGACGGCTATGGCAATTTTGGAAGTAAAGAACATACAGAAGAGCTTCGGGGAGACCGAGGTTTTGAAGGATATTTCCTTCTCCATGGAAGAGGGAACCGCACTGTCCATCATCGGTTCTTCCGGCTCCGGCAAGACGACGTTGCTGCGGTGTCTGAACTTTCTGGAGCTGCCGGACAAGGGGATCATTTCCCTGCGGGGCGATGTGTTGTATGATGGAGCACAAAAGGAAAAGCTCAGCGATGCGAAGCTTCGGGAGAAACGGCTCCATTTCGGGATGGTATTCCAGTCCTTCCACCTGTTTCCGCAATATACGGCATTGGAGAATGTCATGCTGGCTCCGTCCCTTCACGCAAAGGCCGGCGGCTCAGCGGATGAGACAAGGCTTCGGGAGGATGCGGAGCGGCTTCTGGAGCAGATGGGACTGTCCAATCGAAAGGACAATTATCCGCACCAGCTCTCCGGCGGGCAGCAGCAGCGGGTAGCCATCGCCAGAGCGCTGGCCCTGCATCCGGACATTCTCTGTTTTGATGAGCCGACCTCTGCGCTGGATCCGGAGCTTACGGGCGAGGTGCTGAAGGTAATCCGCGGGCTCGCAGACCAGCACACCACGATGATCATTGTGACGCATGAGATGAGCTTTGCCCGGGATGTGTCTGACCGGGTCATCTTTATGGACGAGGGGAAGATTGCCGAGCAGGGGACTCCGGAGGAGGTCTTCGGGAATCCGAAGGAGGAGCGCACGAGACAGTTCCTGACAAAATATTAAGGGGGATGCTATGGAACAGCTGCGATATGCATTTGGCATTGACGTAGGCGGAACGACGATCAAGCACGGACTTTTTGACGCGCAGAAGGAGGAGCTCCTCGAGAGCTGGGAGATTCCCACCAGAACGGAGGAAAACGGCCGTTATATTCTGGGAGATGTCGCGGCATCGGTAAAAGCGAAGATGGAAGAGAGGAGGATTCCCGCATCGGAGGTGGCAGGTCTTGGCATCGGGGTGCCGGGTCCTGTGCTGGAGACCGGCGTTGTGAACCAGGCCGTTAATCTGCACTGGGGCGTGGTGGACGTACGCGAGACCCTTTCGGATGCTCTGGGCGGAATGAAGGTTAAGGTCGGAAACGATGCCAATGTGGCCGCCCTTGGCGAGCAATGGAAGGGCGGCGGTCAGGGTTATCAGAATGTGGTGCTGGTGACACTCGGGACGGGTGTCGGCGGCGGCCTGATTCTGGACGGGAAGATTGTTTCGGGCTCCCACGGTGCCGGTGCGGAGATCGGGCACATGAAGGTGGAGGCACATGAGGCGGATGCCTGCAACTGCGGCAAGCACGGCTGCCTGGAGCAATATGCCTCGGCCAGCGGGATTGTTCGCGTGACCAGGAAAAAGCTCGCGGAGACGAAAAAGGCAACCGTTCTGAAGGACGATGAGAGGCTGAGCGCCAAGCTCATCTTCGATGCGGCCAAGGAAAACGATGCATTTGCCGTGGATATGGTGGATGCCTTCGGCAGAAAGCTGGGAGAAGCGCTGGCGCAGATCGCAGCGGTGGTGGATCCGGAGGTCTTCGTCATCGGCGGCGGTGTTTCCAGAGCGGGCGAGATCATTCTGGAAGCTCTGGAGAAGTATTATGTGCCGGCAGCCTTCCATGCGTGCCGGACAACGGTGTTCAAGCTGGCGAAGCTGGGGAACGATGCCGGCATGTACGGTGCAGTGCGAATGGTGCTCCAATGAGGAGAGACCGGCGGCACATTGATTTCTGACAGGAGAAGAAAGCGAGTTTATGTGCGGAATTGCCGGAATTCTGAATATCGGACGGCATGATGGTGCTGCGGGAGCGGTGCCGGATCAGCGCGGGAATGTACAGCGTATGCGGGAGAGAATGCTGCACCGCGGACCGGACGGCGGCGGGACCTGGGTGTCTCCCGACGGTCTGTGTACGTTGGGGCATCAGCGATTGTCGATCCTCGATTTATCGCAGAACGGCGCGCAGCCGATGGTGTCGCATTCCGGGAAAACGGTTCTCGTCTATAACGGAGAGATCTACAATCACGCAGACGTGCGGGCCGGTCTGGAGAAGGATCTTGCCCAGCGCGGAGAGAGTCTTTCGCTGCGCAGCACCTGTGACACGGAGATTCTGCAGGAAGCCATGGAATTTTACGGCGCGGAAAAGGCTCTGCTGCAGTGCAAGGGGATGTTTGCGGTCGCGCTGTACGACATTGCGGAGCGCGTTCTGACGCTGGCACGGGATCGCGTCGGTGAAAAACCGCTGTATTATGGCTGGATCCGCCGGAAGGGAGCGGACGGGAACGGTGACTGCAGTGGTCAAGGAACCGGCAGAGACGATTCCCCGGCTGTTTTTGCCTTTGCCTCGGATCTTGGGAGCCTGCGGAGCATAGAGGGCTTTTCCAATCCGATCCGCCGGGGCGTCCTGGATCTGTATTTCGAGCACGGCGTCATTCCGGCGCCCTATACCATCTACGAGGATATCTACAAGCTGGAGCCGGGGACCATTTTAACGCTCTCCTTCCCCTTTGACGAAGGGCAGAAGAGACAGACGACGTATTGGTCGATGACGGAGACGGCCATCCGCGGCCAGCGCAATCTCTTTCCGGGCACCAGACAGGAGGCGGCGGATGAGCTGGAACGCCTCCTGCGCGCGTCCATCCGGGACCAGATGGTATCGGATGTTCCGCTGGGAGCTTTTCTGTCTGCGGGAATCGATTCGGCCACGGTGGTGTCCCTGATGCAGCAGGAGAGCCGCGGCGGACAAAGGGTGCGGACCTTTACCATAGGAATGGAGGACCCTGCCTACAATGAGGCGGCGTTTGCCGCCCGGATTGCAGAGCATCTCGGCACGGAGCATACGGAGCTGACCATTACGGAGGAGGATGCCAAGGCGGTGATTCCTCTGTTGCCTGCCATGTTCGCGGAGCCCTTCGCAGACTCCTCTCAGATTCCGACCTATCTGGTCAGCAAGCTCACAAGAGAGCACGTGACGGTGTCCCTGTCGGGAGATGCCGGGGATGAGCTGTTCTGCGGCTATTATGATTATCCTGCAACGAAGCGCAAATGGAACAAGATCCGGAAGCTTCCGTATGCGCTGCGCAGGGCGGCGGGCGGTGCGCTGGAGCACAGTCCGCTCGCGGCCAACGATCTGCTCCGGATCAAAAGCGGGATTCTGCAGGCGCGGAGTCCGGAAGAGGTTTACCGCCTCTCCTTTGAGACGGATCCTTTGTGGAACCGGATTGCGCTCTGCCACGAGGCCCTTCCCTATGCATATACGCAGACGGGGGAGGATGTCACGGGAGAGGTCTGTCACGACATCATGCTGATGGATCTGCGGATGTACCATCCGGATGATATTCTGGTAAAGGTGGACCGCACGGCGATGGCGGTGTCGCTGGAAACGAGGGTTCCCTTCCTCGACCGCGATGTGGTGGAATTCGCCTGGACGCTTCCCCTGGAATATCTGAGAGAGAACGACACAGGCAAGCTGGTGCTTCGGGATGTGCTTTATCGCTATGTTCCGAGGGAAATGATGGATCGTCCCAAAAAAGGCTTCTCGATCCCGATCCGCAAATGGCTTCGTGAGGATCCGGAGCTGCGCAGCTGGGCGGAGGAGCTCCTGGACGCTGCGACCATAAATCGGCAGGGCTATCTGGACGCCGCCGTCGTCCGCAAAATCTGGGAGGAGTTCATACAGGCCGGCATCTGGCGCGTTCAGCTCTGGTACATTCTGATGTTCCAGGCCTGGCTGCAGACGGAAGAGCAGAGTTAGGGTCCACTCGCCAAGAAAGCGACAGGGTGGCGGAGAATGTCCGGATCAGGGGCCTTGCGAGGCCTCGCAGAACCCGCTGTCAAGCACAAATGAAAATGTCCCGAAATAGTCAAAACATAGGCCCCGGAAAAC
>CAVAUJ010000079.1:0-10277 GCA_963591995.1 Succinivibrio sp. | reverse complement strand
CTCAGAAAAAAGTTCTGCGTTATTTGGCTAGTTATTTTGCAAACGATGTACTAGGTAAGGACCCAGAGGGCTGCAGAGGAATCTGCGGCCCTTTTTGAAGCCGGCGGTTTCAGAGGCTCCCGAGTCGCAAGGGAATGCACCGGTACATCGATTTTTACCGGGAGACAGCAGCGGAGAATCGTATGCAGGAGACAGCGAAAATGGAAGAGCGGCAGCGCAAAAAAGAGGCGGCCCAGGACAATCGGTCGCGTCTTGCCGAGATTCGGCATGTTCTGGCCCGGAATCAGATCACGCGGGGGGTTACGCCGGAGAAATTCCGTACCATTCTGGAGGAGCTGGGACCCACCTACATCAAGCTGGGACAGATTGCCTCCCTCCATTCGGACATTCTGCCCAAACGCTATTGCGATGAGTTGCTGAAGCTGAACTCCGATGTGACGCCGATGCCCTTTGATGAGGTGGAGGAGGTCATCGTCCGCTCTTACCGACGGGACTGGCACGAGATTTTCGCCTCCATTGATCCGAAGCCGCTGGGATCTGCATCGATTGCGCAGGTGCACAGAGCGGTGCTGCAGACCGGCGAGGACGTGGTCGTCAAGGTTCAGCGGAAGGGGATCTACGACATCATGGCGAGGGATATCAGCCTTTTGCACAGCCTTGTGCGGCTGATGCCGCCGGTCGGAGATCTGAAGAATCTGGTGGACCTCAACATGGTGCTGGACGAGCTGTGGATCGTGGCGCAGGAGGAGATGGATTTCCTCAAGGAAGCGGCCAACATGGAGGAGTTCGCCCGGAACAACAAGGACATTGTCTATGTCACCTGCCCCAAGCTCTACCACGAGTACACCACGAGCCGCGTGCTGGTGATGGAGTATGTGGACGGAATCTCCATCAATGACCGGGAGGTTCTCGAGGACAAAGGGTATGACCTTCATGAAATCGGGACCAAATATGTCAACAACTTCATCAAGCAGGTGATGGACGATGGCTTTTTCCATGCGGACCCACATCCCGGAAACGTCAAGGTGGCAGACGGCAGGATCGTCTGGATTGACATGGGAATGATGGGACGTCTGTCGGAGAAGGACCGAAGGGTCATGGGAAAGGGCGTCAAGGGCATCGCATTGCACGATGTCAACATGGTGGAGAGCGCCGTGCTGGAGATCGGAGAGTTCCGCGGCAAGCCGGACCGGGCGAAGCTCTGGCAGGATCTGCGCCGCTTTCTGGATGACTACGGTTCGGCGTCCATGGGCAGCATCGACATCGCGGAGGTGCTGATGGAGCTCATGGAGATCATGAAGGAGAACGACATCACCCTGCCGCACGGCGTCACGATGCTCTGCCGGGGACTTGCACACGTGGAGGGCGTTCTCGCAGACATCAGTCCGGACATCAACATGTTCCAGATTGCCGCCACCCGTTTTACGGAGGATTTCTTCCATGACTTCGACTGGAAGCAGGAGCTGAGTAAGAACGGAAGGCTGCTCTATCGCGCGGTGAAAAAGGGCGCGGAGATCCCATCCCTGACCACGGATACGCTGAATGAATTCCTCCACGGCAGGGCAAAGGTGAACATCGTCATGAGCGCGCAGGATGAACTGACCGTGGTGGCCTATGCATTGGTGCGCAATCTCGTCATCGGTCTGTGCATCGCAGCGCTCCTGATGTCCTCTGCCATCATCTGCACCACCAATATGCAGCCGCAGGTCATGGGAATCCCCGTGCTGGGGGCAGCCGGCTTTGTCTTTGCATTGAGCTGCAGCTTCTTCCTGGTGCTGCGGAACATCTATTATCGATATCGAAAGCCGAAAAAGAACAAAAAGGGCCGGAAGTTCCGGAAGTAGGAGACGCACCTGCCGCCCGGCACTTCCGGGGAAGGCTCGGGGGGAGACTTCCGGGAAAGACAGACGGAGGGCGGAAAGGACAGCATGGAGCTTCAGACATTATTACAATCGGGCATGGAACTGCTGGGAACCATTGCCTTTGCCGTTTCCGGCGCAATGGTGGGAATACAATGCAGCATGGACGTGTTCGGTGTATGCGTTCTGGGTGTTGTCACGGCCGTCGGGGGCGGGATCACACGGGATATGATCCTCGGCATCCTGCCGTCTGCCTTCGCAGACCCTTGCGACATCGAGGTGGCGGCGGTCACTTCCCTGGCGGTATTCCTGGTCCTTTACTTTCGAAGGAAACGGAGGAGCTTCGGGCTGTGGTACGACCGCATCCTTCTGTGGATGGATTCCGCAGGCCTCGGAATCTTTTCTGTGATGGGCGTCATGGCCGGCATGCGGCAAGGCTATGAGGAGAACATCTTCCTGCTGACCATCTTGGGAACGCTGACAGGCGTTGGCGGCGGTTTGATGCGCGACATCATGGCGGGCGTGCCGCCGTATATTTTTGTGAAGCACATCTATGCGCTGGCCTCCATCGCCGGATCCCTGTGTTACATTGGCCTTGTACAGCGGCTGGGCACCGGGATTTCCATGCTGGCAGCCTCCGCACTCGTGGTGCTCATCCGGCTGCTGGCGGCGCACTATCGCTGGAATCTCCCGAAGGTGCATCCGGAGGGCTGAGTGGTGGCCATGGTACATCGATTTTTAATTGACTGGTTATTTTAAAATCGATGTACTAGCGCAAGATGTCCTTTCGCCACTGGGAAGGACTGACCTTCATTGTCTTTTTGAAGGCCTTGGAAAATTGTACCTGGTCGGAAAATCCGCTTTCCTTTGCAATATCATTTATGGATGCCGCGCTGCTTTCCAACTGGTTGCAGGCCGCATTGATGCGGCATTGCAGCAGAAAGTCGTGGACAGACATCCCGTTTTTCTCTTTGAAGATCTTTGCCATATAGCAGCGGTTGAGCCCGAAGGCCTCCGCCAGCTCCTGAACGCTTATTTTCTCCTGATAGTGGGTCTGTATATAATCCTTTATTTTGTTCACATACGAATCCTTTGAATCGGCCGTCTCTTCCGTGTTCCTGCGGGAAGAGGAATTGATCAGGTCATCAAATACCTGATACACGGCGCCGATCAGATAAGGCTGCGTCGGCGCAGTATGGTGCACCAGTTCATCCAGATGGTCCTCGAGAACATTGTGATGGGGAGAGGTGAACATCGTGCTGGGAATATAGAGAATGGAATCCGGCGAAAATCCGGCCTTTTTCAGATACTGCTTGGCCTGGATGCCGTCGATCTCGAGCCATGAAAAATACCAGGGATAGGTGCGGTCTGACCGCATCCGGTAGTGATATCCCGGGAAAATCAGAAAACCGTGTCCTGCCTCGATAAAATACTCTTGTACTTCATCCTTCTCGTTTTTCAACAACGCTTCCTTCGATTTTGCAACCGAAAGCGTCCCCTGTCCGCTGAAGACGTAGTGAAACGCATAGTGGTCATGGACGTGGATTCCCGACAGGTAATCCGGCTGTGTGCGCTCGTAGCCGAACTGATACACGTTTAAGTCGACCAGGTGATTCCGGACGGCTACGTTGTTGGTATATTCCTGTTTGATGTTTCGCATGACGGCAGCCTCTTTCATCCGTTCTCTTCCTATCACAAAAACCAAAGTGAAACATTTTGACAAATTTTGAAAACAATCCGACATTTACAATGCGTGCACCTTGCACAATAATAATTGTAAATCAAGGGCACACGTTGTGCAATAAAATTGCTGGCATGTCAGGAAATGACAACATATGGATAAAAAGCAACAATGTGCAACGTGCACCCTTGGTTACCACCAGAATGTGCAGAGAACATAGGGGGAATTTATGAACAACAGAGCATTTCGAAAGGTCACGTCTATGGTGCTGGCAGGATCGCTTGCACTTTCCATGGCCGGATGCGGAGGGGGATCCTCGTCCAGCACGCAGGGGAGCAGCGCGGAGGGATCGGCAGAGGATGTCGTTTCGGAAGAATCGGTCCAGACGGCAGCCAATCAGGTTTCCAATGCTGAGCGCGGCGAACAGATAGCAAAGGCGGAAGATGCCGGCATCGAGAAAAAGGATGGGTTTGCCAAATACGACGACACCGTTACGATGACGGCGATGACGACGATTGCATCCACGGCAACGGCGGAGAATTATGCCAGCAGCAAATGGAGTGCCAAGCTGAAAGAGCTTTTCAACATAGACATTTCCTATTCCTACGTAACCTCCGATAAAACGCAGTATGACAACCGCGTTTCCCTCATGCTGGCCGGCGGAGAACTGCCCAATGTCATGAACGTTTCCCTGACGCAGCTGCAGCAGATGGCGGAAGCGGGGCTGCTGGAGCCGCTTACGCAGAGCTGGGAGGAATACGCTTCAGACCAATCCATTGCGGCCATGACGGCGGACGGAACGAATCCGTTTGGCGCAGCCACGATCGACGGCGAGCTTTACGGCATTCCGTGGGTCAATCCGGAGGTGGAAACGTGCCACGCCTTGTTTGTCAACGAAAAATGGCGCAAGGATCTGGGCCTTCCTGAGCCGGACACCTGGGAGAATTTTGAAAAGCTTATTTACGGATTTAAGGAAAACGACCCGAACGGCAACGGAGAAGCGGATGAGTACGGACTGGGTCTGGACAAGGAGCTGTTCGGCTACGGCTATGAATTTACTTCGGTCGCAAATGCCTTTGGTGCCTATCCGAACGCATGGATCGCAGACGAAGACGGAAACGTGAAATACGGATCGATCCAGCCGGAAATGAAGCAGGTTCTTGCAAAAATGCAGCAATACTATGCAGACGGCCTGATTGATCCCGAGTTCATCGTAAAATCGCAGGATGACGAAGCGGAGCTGGTCACACAGGGAAGACTGGGCGTTATGTTCGGCATTCAGTGGACAGGCTTGATGGGCTCGGCGATACAGTCTCTTTATGAGAATTCGGAGGATCCCGATTCGCTGGAATGGAAGGTCTATCCGATTCCTTCCGTAGACGGCAAGGAGACAAGCCCGATTGTTTACGACAACAGCTCCCAGTGGCTGGTGGTGACAAAAGGATATGAGCATCCCGAAGCGGTGGTAAAGATCTGCAACTACATGCATTATATGGGACGCGGACCGCAGGCCGAGGGACCGGAGGGACATCCGGAGCTGGCTGTTTCCTACGAAGAATGGAGCGACATGTGGAACAACGACAGCTACCGTGTTTACAGTCCGGAATCGGAGCACGGAAACATCGACCGTTGGACACATTGGTTCCAGGCGATGGAGGACGGAGATACCACCTGGATTGATGAGAACTATCTTGCTTCGGATCAGTACTATGCGATGCTGAGATTTAAAGAAGACGGATCGCAGATGACCAACAATTCCGGCGAAAAGGATATCACCGCTGCGTCCTGGCAATTTGTTTATCAGCTCTGCGGGCAGACCTTCATGTACGCATTGGACGAACAGAACAAGGACAATCTGACGCATGATGTTCAGGGTGCCTTTGTTTCCGAGACCATGGTGGAAGACCAACAGGCATTGGATGACCTTGAGCTGCAGACATTTACGAGCATCATCACCGGAGAGGCGGATGTCGACTCCTTCGACAGCTTTGTGGAGAGCTGGAAGAGCATGGGCGGAGACCAGATCACGGAGGAAATGAATTCGTATTACCGGCAGATGCACAGTGCGTCATAAGGTGCTTTCCATCATGAATTTGTCTGCAAGCGGCGGCAGAATCGGGCCGCCGCTTGCGGCTTTTATTTTAGAGGGGAGCGGCTTGACGCGGAGCGATCCGGATGTGCATACAATGAAAGGGGGACGCATGGCACGTTTATCACCGGAAGAAAAACAGTATAACAGGCGAATTCTCAAAAAGAACATGAAGGCCAGCATCCCGTTGTACATCATGCTGCTGCCCGGTCTCATTGTTCTGGCAATCTTTAATTATCTTCCCTTGTTCGGCTGGAAAATCGCATTTGAAAAATTCATTCCGGCGAAGGGCATTTTCGGCGACCAGAAGTTTGTGGGGATGTACTGGTTCAACTACATGAAGAATTATCCCGACTTTGCCGCGGCCCTGAAGAATACGCTGATCATTTCCGTATGGAAGCTGGGGCTCGGCATTTTCCTGGGGGTATTTTTTGCCATTCTGATCAATGAGGTCAGAAACCGGATTTTAAAGAGAACCATTCAGACCGTTGTTTACCTGCCGCACTTTTTGTCGTGGATTGTTCTGGCGGAGGTCTTCATTGACATACTGTCGCCCTCGACAGGTATTGTGAATCAGCTCATACAGGCCCTTGGCGGACAGCCGATTTTCTTTTTGGGAAGCAATCAATTCTTCCGAGGCACCATTATCGCAACGGATCTGTGGAAGGAATTCGGATTTAATACCATTGTCTATCTTGCGGCGATCACCTCGATCGATCCTTCGCTTTACGAGTCGGCCGTTATGGATGGGGCCAACCGGCTGCAGCAGATCTGGTATATCACGCTGCCCGGCATTCTTCCGATCATTATGCTGATGCTGATTCTGAACATCGGAGGCGTGATGAATGCCAATTTTGATCAGATCTATAACATGTACAGCCCCGTTGTTTATAAAACCGGCGATGTTCTGGATACATTGGTTTACCGGATCGGCCTGATCAATGCAAATTATTCGCTGTCTACGGCGATCAGTATTTTTAAATCAATGGTTTCGACCGTTCTGGTCGGCGTATCTTATTTTATCGCCTATAAATTTGCTGATTACAGGATTTTTTAAAAGCAAAGGGGTGAACGAGAATGAAGAGGTCAAAGGGAGAACAGATAGCGAATATTGTGGTTACAGCATTTCTTATTCTGGTGTCGATCATCTGTATCGCCCCCATGATACATATGCTGGCCGTATCGCTCAGCAGCAATGCACAGGCGGAAGCGGGCAATGTCTATTTTTGGCCCAAAGATTTCACGCTGAACTCGTATTCGTATCTTATGAGCTATGTTTCTTTCTGGAAATCGATGGGGATTTCGGTTATCCGGGTAGGGCTGTCCCTGCTGCTGGTCATTTTTCTGACGATTACCATGGCTTATCCGCTGTCGAAAAGCGGGAAAAAGTTTCCGGGACGGGGCATTTTTGCGTGGATTGTTTTTATTACCATGCTGGTGAACGGAGGACTGATCCCGAATTATCTCGTCATTTCTTCGCTGCATCTGACGGGAACCATATGGGCGCTGGTTTTGCCGGGCTCCGTTTCCGCCTTTTATATTATGCTGATGCTCAATTTCTTCCGCGGCATTCCGGACGAGCTCGAAGAAGTGGCCTTGCTGGATGGGGCCAACCAGTGGCAGATTTTGTTCAAAATCTTTCTTCCGCTTGCTGTGCCCTGCATCGCGACCATCTGCGTTTACTGCAGCCTCGGTGTCTGGAACGAATGGTTCAACGGCATCATCTATATGAACAATCCGTCCCAATATCCGTTGATGTCTTATCTGCAGTCAACGGTGCTGAACACGAATGTGGATTCTCTTTCCGCAGAGGAGAGGCAAAAGCTGGCTTCGGTAGGAAATGAAACCTATCAGGCGGCGCAGATGTTCATTGCTGCAATCCCGATGATTTGCGTGTATCCTTTTATGCAGAAGTACTTTGTGAAGGGTCTGACGGTAGGATCGGTGAAGGGATAAACGAGGCCAAAGAGCAAAATGAGACCGTTAAAGGACTACAGCTGTATCCATGGTTTTAACTATACCTGGGGGGAACAGAACGAAGCCGCGGCTTTCGATGCATCTGTATTTCGAAGACATCTTGGGTATGCCGGGAAAATCGGCCTGAATGCCATGCGCGTTCAATTGCATATAGAGGACTATGAACGCGATGCGAGGGCCTTTCTGGATCAGACGGACGAAATGGTTTCCATTGCACTGGAATACGGAATTCACACGATTCTGATCCTGTTTAACGGAATCCAGTTTCCGGAGGAACAGTTTGAAGAAGACTTTCAAGGCAGGGCAGCCCGGTATATACAGGATACGGTTCTTCGGTTAAAGGACAATGAGGGTCTCCTGCTGTGGGACATCATGAACAACCCCAGCATGAGCCAATACATTGTGCAGTCGCCGGACCAGGAACGGAACGAGCGGTGGCTTCGTATCGTGACTTTGGTAAAGAATTATACCGACCGGGTTCGAAGGTGGGATGACACGAACGCAATCACCATAGGGCATGCGGGGCTTCCGGATGTTAAGGATACGATCGAGGATGTAGATGTCATCAGCTTTCACAATTATTATGCATCGACTGCCTTGCAGCATCGGATTTATCAGCAGACGAAAAGATACGGCGAGCTGGTGCAAAAGCCTGTTTTTATCTGCGAGCTGGGAGCGCCGCAGAGAGCAAATCCTTATGACAGGGCGATTTATTATGCCGATCAATATCATGTCGGTTGGTTTATCTTCCAGTTAATGATCACCGGATATTGGGGAAGCGTACAGGGGATTTTTTACGAGGACGGAACGGTAAGAGATCCGTCGGCCGCGGCTGCCGCTCTCGGAATATACAGGAACAGGGAGACGGATTTGATTCCGAATGCGGCCAACAGAGAGAGGGCGGCGGAGGAGGCGGTCAGAAGGGTGAAGGCTGCGCTGGCGGAGAACACCGATATCTTTGACGCGCGGAGCCAGCCGATCGATTTTGTACTGGATGCAGCGGAGTTTTGCGCCAATCTCCTGGAGGCGAATCAGCTGGTGCCGATGAACGAGCCGCCGACGATGATGATCGAAAAAATCCGGAAAAACGGCAATTCGCTGGAGGCTCGCCGGCTGGCCTATCGTCTGGCGAAGCGTCTGGAGGAGGAATGCTTCCTTTTTGACGAAATGCAATAAGATGCAATGGGAACAAAGGGATCGGTCGAGATCCCAAGGAGAGATGGAATGAAAGCGTTGAAGGATTATGGCTTTATCAAAGGCGTTAACAGCGTTCCGAAGGATGCTGCTGCAGCGGCCAGAAATCTCGGTTATGCGAAAAGGATTGGCCTCAACAGCATCCGCTACTGGCTGGATCCGGATGAATATGAAAAAGATCCCGACGGCTACAAGGATTTCATCAAAGCTTATGCAGCGGTGTGTGAGGACAACGGCTTCACCATGGTGCCGATTCTGTTCAACGGCAATATGCTGGATCCTGCCAAGTTGGAAGAGGCGTACGTCTCCAGGGGGGAGAAATACTGTGATGACATGATTGCGCTGCTGGGGAAGAGCGAGGCCCTTCTCATGTGGGACGTGATGAATGAGCCCGCCTGCAATGACTACATCAACAAGGATGTGTCGGAGGAGGAGCAGAAGGAGCGACTGGAAAAGCTGTGGAAATTCGTGCGGCATTTCTGCGCATACGTGAAGGAAAAGGATCCGTCCAATGCCATAACGGTCGGACATTACATGACAAAATATCTGGAGGCCAGTGCAGACCTCGTGGATGTCATCAGCTATCACAACTATTCCGGCACGGTGCGGGCGATACGAGGAGCAGCCGAGGAGGCGCTGGCGGTCGGGAAGAAATACGGCAAATGCGTCATCAACAATGAGATGTCCTGCGTGGCACGGGCCAATCCTTACGATGTCACCATTCAGATCATGGACGAATATAAGATTCCCTGGTATGTGTTCTGCCTCATGATCGAAGGGTATTGGGGCGAGGTGCACGGCATCTTTTATCCGGACGGCACCGTTCGGGATCCGTCGATTCCGGCAGCGGTTACAGGCTGTTTTCGCAACCGGGATCTTTCCACGATGGTGTTGGAAAAGCCGGACCGCGAAAAACAGGCGAGGAGTTGTATCGAACGCCTGAAAAAGCAGCTGGCGGACAACAACGAAGATGTTTTTGCCTACCGGGAGGAGACAAAGGCGGCGGATTTGCTGGAGACCATGGAAGAAATGGCCAACTTACTGGAGGCCGGTCAGATGGTGCCCATGAGAATTCCGCCGACGGCGAAGGTTTATGCCTTTGAAAGGCAGAAGGAGCCGAACCTGGAGGAATTGAGGGCCTATGCGTATGAGCTTGCCAAACAGCTGACGGAAGCATGCCACATACTCGGAGCCGTTTAACCCAAAATCCCCGCCGCTGTTGCCAGCGGCGGGGATTCCGGTGAATAAAAGAAAATAGAGAATATGTATAGCAAGCGATTCCGCGGAGAACCGCATTACTACCGAACAGAAAGCCGGAGGGTTACCGTTCACCCGCCAACCAAGCGATGGATCCTGGCGGAGTTGTCCGATCCGGGGACGCTCTCGCTCCGTGCGCGGACCTAGCGGTGCTAAGCTCGCAGGATACGCTCGCAAGCACCGAGGCCTCGCAAGGCCCCTGATCCGGACATTCTCCGCC
>CAVAUJ010000078.1:6562-10354 GCA_963591995.1 Succinivibrio sp. | reverse complement strand
TTCCAGAAGGCCGCGCTGTATGCAGGGAGTCTGCTCCCGCCGCCGAAATCGTGGTCCTCTCCTGTGATCAGGTCCACGGCCCGGCCGCATCCCGCATCGAAATGTGCCGTGTACTCCGCGCCGTCGGCATTGATCGCCACCAGAACGCGCTCGTGCTCGCTCTTTCTCTCGAAGATGCATTGCCGGTTGGTCAGCAGAATACTGCGGAAATCTCCGTAGCACAAGGCTTCCGAGGATGTTTTCGCTCCGGAAAGCTTCGCAATCCAGTCGGTCAGCTCGTTCCACTCCGGCTGCTCCACCTTCGGCCGAAGGCACGGATCTCCGTCCTCCTTCCTGCCCTTTATGCCCCATTCACTGCCGTAGTAAATGCAGGGAATCCCCGGCATGCCGAACATCATCGCATAGACCAGCGGCAGATGGGCGGGATTCGTCAGGACAGAGGCCAGCCGCGTAATATCGTGGTTGTCGGCAAAGCTCAGAAGGTGCATGCCCCGGTACAGGCACCAGGGATCCGAGCCGAACTGGCGGATCAGGGAATGGTTGATCTCGAACAGATTCATGCTGTTGAAGCTCGACCACAGACCTTTGCAGCATTCGTAGTTGGTCGCACTGTTGCACATTTCCGGGTTCACGATCTGTTTGTAATCGCCCCCGAGAATCTCTCCGATCAGATAGAAATCCGGTTTTTTCCGGTCCACGTGCCAGCGGAGTGCCTTCAGGAAATTCCGGTTCAGCATGTACGCGACATCCAGCCGCAATCCGTCGATGCCGAACGTATCCATCCACATGCTCACGCTCTCCAGGAGATAGCTGCGCACGGCCTCATTGTCCAGATTCAGCTTCACAAGGTCGTAATTGCCCTCCCAGCCTTCGTACCACAGGCCGTCGTTGTAGCCGTTGTTGCCGTTCAGATTCAGATAGAACCAGTCCTTATAGGCACTCTCGCCGCGCTTTTGCAGCACGTCCTCAAACGGACCGAAACCTCGGCCCGCATGGTTGAATACCCCGTCCAGCAAGATGCGGATCCCGGCCTCATGCAGGGCATCGCATACCCTCCGGAAGTCCTCGTTGGTGCCGAGGCGCACGTCCACCTTCCGAAAGTCCCTCGTGTTGTACCCGTGCGTGTCGGATTCAAACAGCGGATTGAACAGAACCGCCGTCACGCCGAGCTTCTGCAGATGCGGAATCCAGTCGAGCACCTGCAGAATTCTGTGCTCCTGCTGCCCGTCGTTCTCAAAGGGCGCGCCGCACATTCCCAACGGATAGATTTGGTAAAGCACTCCTTCTTCAGCCCACATCATCGGCTCCTTTCCTGTCTCATTGTCAGATTTTTATAAACAATTCATCTCATTGTTTCATTCCATGTTTTGCGAATAATCCACGAAATCCACATAGTTATCCACAATTTACAGGGATTTTCCCCTTCTTTCCCTTGTCTGTGACGTTTTCGGATTCTCAATCCTTTCGTCATGTTCAGACAATTCAAACACTTTCGTCGGCATCCCCTTGTGCCAAGCCGCTCCGGTTCCCTCCCGGGCGGCGCCGTCTTTCATCCGCCCTACAGCCATTCATCCCAGAAGCGCTCCACCAGCCGGGGGACGTTCCGGCTGTCCGTCACCTGCAGGTTCTCCCACTCCCGCGGGAACAGCCGGCGGCTGGCCGGTGAAAGAAACCGCTCGTCCATCAGGACCACGATCCCGACATCCTCTCCGGTGCGGATCACCCGCCCGGCTGCCTGCTGCACCTTGTTCATTCCCGGGAAACGATATGCATAATCATACCCATTTGCTCCCTGCCGGTCAAAATAATCCTTTATAAGCTCCCGCTCCATGCCAACCTGCGGGATCCCGGTTCCTATGATGAAGACACCGATGAGCGCATCCCGAATGAGGTCGATGCCCTCGCCGAAGATTCCGCCCAGCACGCACAGGCCAAGGAGGCTCCGATCGTCGTGAACCTCATGAAAGCTCTCCAGGAAATCCTCCCGTTCCTTTTCCGTCATTCCCGGATGCTGGGACAGCACGGTGCAGGAGAGTCCTGCCAGCCAGGGTCCGCAGAGCCCTCCGCCGAACCGGTCCCGAAGGCATTGCTCCACCTCATGCAGAAAGGAATAGGACGGGAAAAATACCATGTAGTTCCCGTGGCGCATGGACATCACATTCCCGATGCATTCCGCAATTTTCCCGTAATTCTCTACCGTCCGGCAGCTGTAGCGGCTGGTAAGGTCCCGGACAAGATACAGGCCGCGCCGCCGCGAATCAAAGACGGAATGCGCATACATCTCATAATCCTCCCCGGTGCCGCCCAGCAATGCCTTGTAATACGTAATCGGCAGCATCGTCGCCGAGAGCAGCACGGAGGCTCTTCCCCGGTCCATGCATTCCTTCAATTTTTCGCGGGGATCCATGCAACGCAGATTCACCTCGACCTCGCGTCCCTCTGTCCTCGCGCAGGCGACGTAATGCTCGTCCATGCCCGCATAGATCATCCGAAAATGATCGATGACAAAGTAGAACTCCAGAAACGTCTGCCGCAGCCCCCGGTCGATCTCTCCGCGGTACGCCTCCTCCTGCCGCTCCTTGCCGAGGATTTCCGCCATCTCATCATCCACCTGCGCGACGAGCTCCCCGAGCCGCCCGATGTCCGTCAGGACCGCGTAGGACTCCAGACCATCCCCGATTTTCTTCCATTCTCTTGCAAGACGTCCGAGCTTTTTGTACAGCTCCGGCCATTTCTCCTTCGTACAGCGCCGGAAGGCCGTAATCTGCGCCCTTGTCAGCCTTGCGCTGTACATCTCCCGCCCTCGGTCCACCAGATTGTGGGCCTCATCCACCAGGAAAATAAACGGCTTTTTGCCGCCCTCGGCGAAAAAGCGCCGCAGATATGCATGCGGATCGAACAGATAATTGTAGTCTCCGATGACAACATCCGAGAACAGGCTCATATCCAGCGCCAGTTCGAACGGACAGACCCGGTATTGCTCCGCACAGCGCGCCACGTTCTCCCGCGAGAAGGCATCCTCGTGCGTCAGCAGGTCGTACATTGCCGTATTGATCCGATCGAAATGTCCCTCGGCCCGCGGGCAGCTCTCCGGATTGCAGTCCGGCTTCTTCAGAATGCACACCTTCTCCCGGGCGGTCAGCAGGACGCTCTTGCAGCGCAGTCCCTTTCCCCGCATCTGCTGCAGCGCGTTCTCGGCAGCGCTCCCCGTCACCGTCTTCGCCGTCAGGTAGAAAATCCGTTCCGCCTTTTGCTCCCCCATCGCCTTCACCGACGGAAACAGCGTCGTAATGGTCTTCCCGGTCCCCGTCGGCGCCTCCAGGAACAGCTTGCGCCCGTGCACGATGGTGCGGTACACCCCGGCGGCCAGCTCCCGCTGTCCCTCCCGGTAGGCATAGGGGAAGGAGAGCCGGTGAGTGGACTCCGTGCGCTCCTTTTGCCAGTCGGCCAGAAACTCTGCCCACGGGCGGTATTGCTCCATGAGCCCGCGGTACCACTTCTCCAGCTCCTCGAAGGAGAACACTTCATAGAATCTTTTGATCCCCTCCGTCAGCAGATTGCAATAGGTCATCCGCACGCAGATCACCCGCAGTCCATTCTGCCGCGCATAGCAGTAGGCATAGCACCTCGCCTGGGCCAGATGCACCGGATCGGCTCTGCGGATGCGGCGCAGCGGCCGATAAGTGGTCTTGATCTCGTCGATGGTCCACAGCTTCCCGTCCCTCCGCTCCGGAAGAGCCTCCGGCAGTGTCTCCGGCAATGTTTCCGACAGCGTCTCCGGCAGGTTCTCCT
>CAVAUJ010000078.1:0-6542 GCA_963591995.1 Succinivibrio sp. | reverse complement strand
TCCGGCAGCGTTTCCTGCAGGGTCTCCGGTACAAACGACGGCTCCTTTCCGTCAGGGCAATCCCGGCAGATTCCGTCCGCCCTTCCGACAATCCGCAGCGTCAGCTCCCCTTCCCGGTAGGGCCATACCCATTCCAACGGCACCTCCGGATGGTATTCTCCCCCCGCAGATTCCTGCAGCTTTCTGTGCAGACGGGAGCCCTCGAGCATTGCTTCCTCCGAGCCTCCTCCTGTTCGATTGTCCAGGTCGCCGCTTCGCAGCAGGAATTCCACCAGCGTGCGCACCGAAATCGTAATCTCTGTCATACCGTTATTCTATCACAGCGAGGTCCCGGCGCAGAAAGGGCAGGCGGACCCTGTTACAGAGTCCGCCTGCCCTTTTCTGTGCCCTTTGTTCTGTTGTCTGAAGAACTCTTTTGTCCGCAGAGTTCTCTTATCTGCAGAATTCTTCTGTCTGCAGCGTTCCTTTGTCCGCAGTGTTCCTTTGTCTCCAACGGGATCCTATACCGCAATCCGCTTGCTGCTCAGGTACTCCTCGAACGCTTCGTCGTATCCGTTGTAAGAAACCACAAGACATCCGCCCAGATCGAGTCCCATCACACCCAGAAAGGACTTCGCATCCACAACGTAGCGTCCGTAGCTGTCATTGGCAATGTCCACGTCAAAATCGCAATGTTCGGCGGCATGGACGAATTCCTGTACATCCTGCGGTGCCAACATAATCTTTCTGCTCGTTCTCATAGTTTTACCTCCTTTCGCACTCTGCCGCGCCTTCGGTATCTGCGGCATGCATGACCAGGCAAATTTTGGCTACTATTCTTCTCTCGCTGTCCATTTGCAGGGATCCCGCAGAGCTCCCTCTCCTTCTGCAAGAAACCTGCTAAGCTCAAGAATTGCACCCTATTATATTCGCAGCCGTGCAAATGTAAATGGAGTAATTTCCCATTTTTCCCGGCGGTTAGCCATCATGTTTTGTCCACTTTTCACGTCACGATGCAGCTCAGCCGCCCGCCAAGCGGCAGGGTGGCGGAGAATGTCCGGATCAGGGGGGCACTCTCGTTCCGTGCGAAGATGCGCCGTCACGGAAATCTTGAAAACCGCCCCTGAATGCGCTTTAATATTTACAGTTTGAATAAAAGAGAAAAGAGGCACACATGGAACATTTAACCATCCCGAAGGGCTATGCATCCGCCCTGAACCTGCATGAAACGCAGATTGCCATTAAGGTCGTAAAGGACTTCTTTCAGAATATGCTGGCAGAGCGGCTGAATCTGCTGCGCGTTTCCGCGCCGCTGTTCGTGGATCCCGCCTCCGGCCTGAACGATAACCTCAACGGGGTGGAACGCCCGGTTGCCTTCGATATTCTGGAGCAGGACGGACGGGAGGCCGAGGTCGTACAGTCTCTGGCCAAGTGGAAGCGCTACGCACTTCAAAAATACGGCTTTTCCGTCGGCGAGGGCCTCTACACGGATATGAGTGCCATCCGCCGGGATGAGATCACCGACAACATTCATTCCATCTATGTGGATCAATGGGATTGGGAAAAGGTCATCCGCCGGGAGGACCGCACCCTCGACACACTCCAATCCGTGGTCCGCAGCGTGTACCATGTGCTGCGCAAGACCGAGAAGTACATGTCCATCCGGTATGACTATATTTCCGAGATTCTGCCGGACGATATCTTCTTTATTACAACGTCCGAGCTCGAGGAAATGTTCCCGGAATACACGCCGAAGGAGCGGGAGTACCACATCACCCGGGCAAAGGGAGCGGTCTGCGTCATGCAGATCGGCGATAAGCTCGAGAACGGAAAGCCCCACGACGGCCGCGCGCCGGACTATGACGACTGGGCACTCAATGCCGACATTCTCGTCTACTATCCCGTTCTGGACATTGCTCTGGAGCTCTCGTCCATGGGCATCCGGGTGGATGAGGTCTCTTTGGCCGAGCAGCTCGAAAAAGCCGGCTGCACGGACCGCGCACAGCTGCCCTTCCAGAAAGCCATCCTCAGCGGCGAGCTGCCCTACACCATCGGCGGCGGCATCGGGCAGTCCCGGATCTGCATGTTCTTCCTGCGCAAGGCCCACATCGGAGAGGTGCAATGCTCTCTCTGGCCCGAGGAGATCACAAAGGAGTGCCTGCAGCACGGCATCCAGCTGCTCTGACGCGGCTTTTCCTTCGCATAAAAATACTTGTCCCACCTCTTTGCAGCACGTATAATGCAAGAGGTGGTTTTTGTATACAGTTATACACGATCACAGCTGCGCTCGCCGGTACATCGTTTCCCGTATCCGGCCTCCGCTGCAGCGGATCGGAGATCATTTCGGCGTGCAAGGGAGCTCGTCCTGCAGGCCTTCGTGTATGCAGGACACACCGCAACCGTACACAATGCATTTCTGCGACATGAATGAACAGGAGGAAGGAACTATGTCATATGTTGAGGAAGTGTATGCACGCCTGGTAGACAAGCACGCATACGAACCCGAATTTCTGGAGGCAGCAAAGAGAATTCTGGATACACTGGCTCCCATCGTTGAGGCCAACGAAGAGGTTTATCGTAAGAATTCTCTTCTGGAGCGTCTGACAGAGCCCGAGCGCATCATTACATTCCGCGTTCCGTGGGTAGATGACAAGGGCGTTCAGCAGGTGAACCTCGGCTACCGCGTTCAGTTCAATTCCGCCATCGGCCCCTACAAGGGAGGCCTTCGCTTCCATCCTTCGGTAAACCAGTCTATTCTGAAGTTCCTCGGCTTCGAGCAGATCTTTAAGAATTCCCTGACCGGCCTTCCCATCGGCGGCGGCAAGGGCGGCTCGGATTTTGATCCCAAGGGCAAGTCCGATGCAGAGGTCATGCGCTTCTGCCAGAGCTTCATGACCGAGCTGGTCCGCTACATCGGTGCCGACACGGACGTTCCTGCCGGCGATATCGGTGTTGGCGGCCGTGAGATCGGCTACCTCTACGGACAGTACAAGAGACTCACCGGCCTCTATGAGGGCGTGCTCACCGGAAAGGGCCTGAGCTTCGGCGGTTCCCTGGCTCGTCCCGAGGCAACCGGCTACGGCCTTGTATACATCACCGATGAGATGGTCAAGGGTGCCGGCAAGTCTCTCGAGGGCAAGACCGTTGTCCTCTCCGGCTCCGGAAACGTTGCACAGTACGCCATCCAGAAGCTGCAGCAGCTGGGTGCAAAGCCCGTTACCTGCTCCGATTCCAACGGCTACGTCTACGATCCCGACGGAATCAAGCTGGATGTCGTCATGGACATCAAGAACGGACACCGCGGACGGATCAAGGAGTACGCCGAGCAGGTTGCCGGTGCCACCTACTATGAGGGCGAAAAGCCCTGGGGCGTTGCCTGCGACATCGCTCTTCCCTGCGCTACGCAGAATGAGATCAATGGTGAGGCAGCCAAGACCCTCATCGCCAACGGCTGCTGGTGCGTCGCCGAGGGTGCCAACATGCCCTCTGACGCAGATGCCATCGACACCTACGACCAGGCTCGCCGGGACAACGGCTTCCTGTACATGCCGGCAAAGGCTGCCAATGCAGGCGGCGTTGCGGTATCCGCTCTCGAGATGAGCCAGAACTCCGAGCGTCTTTCCTGGACCTTTGAGGAGGTTGACGGCAAGCTCAAGGACATCATGGCAGGCATCTACACCAAGGTGGCTGATGCTGCCGCAAGATACGGCCATGAGGGCGACTTCGTGACCGGCGCGAACATCGCCGGCTTCGAAAAGGTTGCCGATGCCATGCTGGCACAGGGCAACGTATAAGCCTTTCCGCATATCTTGCCGCACATTGCTTTTTCCGTTTGCGGCAATACAGAATTTCAGGAATCTGTTTTTTCAGAAGGAGCAAGAGCCGTCCGCGGCTTTTGCTCCTCTTTTATATTTTGGTTTAACCATTTAGCAACTCTTCCGTGTCCGTTGTCTTTTTTCCTCATTCTCCCTATAATGAAGCCTATGCAAAGACAAATGTATGAACTGATCGCTCCCTGCCATTTCGGCCTCGAGAGCGTTGTGAAAAACGAAATCTATGACCTTGGCTACGAGATCACGCAGGTGGACGACGGCCGCGTCACCTTTGCCGGAGACGCGGAGGCCATTGTGCGCGCCAATCTCTGTCTCCGGACGCCGGAGCGCATTCTCCTCAAGGTCGGCTCCTTTCACGCCGAGAGCTTTGAAGAGCTCTTCCAAGGCACAAAGGCAATCCCCTGGGAAGAATATCTGCCGCAGGATGCCCGCTTCTGGGTCGCAAAGGCAGCCAGTGTGAAATCGCAGCTCTTCTCCGCCTCGGACATACAGTCGATTATGAAGAAGGCCATGGTGACCCGTATGGGCGCGCACTATGGACTTTCCCTCTTCCCGGAGGACGGAGCCTCCTATCCTGTCCGTGTTTTTCTGAAAAAAAACGACGTGACGGTCGCCATCGATACCACCGGAGATTCGCTTCATAAGAGAGGCTACCGCAAATACAAGGTGGCTGCACCCATTGCCGAGAATCTGGCCGCCGGTCTCCTTTCGCTCACGCCCTGGAAGCCCGGCCGGACGCTGGTGGATCCCTTCTGCGGCTCCGGCACCTTTCTCATCGAGGCTGCCATGCGCAGTGCACACATTGCCCCCGGCCTCTTCCGGAGCTTTACGGCGGAAGACTGGACCGACCTCCTTCCCGCCTCCTTGTGGCAGGAGATCCGCGCAGAGCTTCGCGAGGAGATCGACACCGACATCGAGTGTGACCTGCAGGGCTATGACATCGACCGCGATGCCATCTATGCGGCAAGGGAGAATGCACGTCTTGCCGGCGTAGAGCAGCTCATCCACTTTCAGGTTCGGCCTGTGCAGGAGCTCTCGCATCCGCGTCCCTACGGCTTCCTCATCACCAATCCGCCCTACGGCGAGCGCCTCGAAAAGGGCGAGGACGAGGATTTGCTGCGGCTCTACCGTACGCTGGGCGAGCGCTTTCAGGCCCTCAACGGCTGGTCCATGTATGTCATTACCTCCTACAAGGACGCCGAGAAGGCCATCGGCATCCGGAGCCAGAAGAACCGGAAGATCTACAACGGCATGCTGAAGACGTATTTCTACATGTTCCCGGGGCCAAAGCCGCGCAGCAGATGACCCTGCCAAGAAACGGAGTACTCCCATGAAGCTTCAGATCATTTTCGCCACCGGCAATCAGGACAAAATCCGCGAGATCCGCGAGATTCTCGATGACCCGGAGGTCGTTGTCGCCAGCACGAAGGAGCTGGGCATCGTTTCCGATCCGCCGGAAACCGGCATCACCTTTCAGGAGAACGCCTCCATCAAGTCCTGGGCTGCCGCCAGAATTCTGGCCTCTTCTCCGGACTCGTTCCCGCTGGACCCTTCGCTGCCCTGCGTTGTACTCTCCGATGACTCGGGCCTCGTGGTGGACGCCTTAAACGGTGCCCCCGGCATCTTTTCCTCCCGCTATATGGGAAAGGACACGCCCTACACCGACAAGATGCAGCACATTCTGGACGAGCTCAAGGGCAAGACCGGTTCCGAGCGCAGTGCCCGCTTTGTCTGCGCCTGCTCGGCCGTTGTCCCCCGCAAGCTCCGCCCCTATGCACAGGCCGCCGAGGAATTCATTGAGGTCGGCACGATGGAGGGTGAGATCGCACAGGAGATTCGCGGCGAGAACGGCTTCGGCTATGATCCCTTCTTCTATCTGCCGGAATACGGCAAAACCAGCGCGGAGCTGACCGAAGAAGAGAAGAATGCCATCTCCCATCGCGGCAAGGCGTTCCGGGCCATGATGGATCGCATCCGCGCCTACGCGGACAAATATTGTCCGGACAGATAAGGAACCCCTCTCATGAAGATCCTGCTCATCAGTGATACGCATCGGCGCGATGACCTCTTCCTGCGCGTTATGGAACAGGAAGCGCCGGTTGACATGATCCTCCACGCCGGCGACGCCGAAGGCTCCGAGGATGAATTCTCCCGCATTGCCGGCATGCCTCTGTTCTACGTGGCCGGCAATTGTGATCTCGGATCCATGGCACCCCGGACCATGGTCGTCCCCATCGGCCGTGAAAAGGCCTTCCTCACCCACGGGCATCTCTACCAGGTGAACTTTTCCCTGGATCTGCTCGAAAAAGAAGCACGGACAAGGCATTGCAAAATTGCCGTCTTCGGGCATACGCATGTTCCGCTCATTCAGGAATCACGGCACGGCGTTCTGATTCTGAACCCCGGAAGCCTCGGCCGCCCCAGACAGGCCGGGTACCGCCCCTCCTATATGATCCTGCATACCAAAGAGGACGGCGCCCTCGATGCGCCTGTTCTCAAATACCTCTGATCCCTCTAAGGCAATACCTCCGGAGCTCCTCTGCCGGCCCTTGCGCTATTTGCAAAACGACCTGTTGGGAAATCTCCCGGAAAAAAAGACAACAAAAACCTCCTGCAGTTCCCTGCAGGAGGTTTCTCTTCTGTATGTGACAAGATTCGAACTCGCGACCTTCTGGTCCGTAGCCAGACGCTCTATCCAGCTGAGCTACACATACACATCGCTGCGAAGCA
>CAVAUJ010000077.1:0-10369 GCA_963591995.1 Succinivibrio sp. | reverse complement strand
CTTAGCACCGCTAGGTCCGAACACGGAGCAACACGTTTTGCCGAGTGGCCGTAAGGCCATCTCGAAGCTGACGAAGTCAGCGCGGATCGGACAACTCCGCCAGGACCCGTCGCTGATTGACGGGTTCCGTACAGTAACTCACGATTTCTTCCAGATGGAGGGCAGGAAGATGACCAGCATCGGGAACAGCTCCAGGCGGCCGGCCAGCATGTCGAACATCAGCACGAATTTGGACAGTGTGGTCAGCTCCGCAAAGCTGAGCGCCGGTCCCACGCCCTCGAGGCCGGGGCCGATGTTGTTAAAGGTCGCGGCCACCGCCGTGAAGTCCGTCGTAAAGGACTTGGACGGATCCAGCGACAGGAGCAGCACCGAGGCGGCGAACAGGAAAACATAGGCCGCAAGGTATACCAGTACGCCGCGCAGGATCGACTTGTCCACGGTTTTGCCGTCCATCTTCATGTTGGTGACCGCCCGCGGGTGCAGATAATGCCGGATCTCCGCCTTCACGGCCTTGGCCAGGATCACAATGCGGGATACCTTGATGCCGCCTCCGGTCGAACCGGCGCACGCGCCGCAGAACATGAGTCCCACCAGAATGACCTTGCTGAACATGGGCCATAGATCAAAATCCACGGAGCTGTAGCCCGTTGTCGTGATGATGGAGGCCACCTGAAAGGCCGCATGGTGCAGGCTCTCCTGCCAGCTGGGGAAGAAGCCCGCAAGGTTTACCGTGATCAGACCGGTGGAGACCGCCACGATGATCAGGTACCAGCGTACCTCCTCCATGCGCAGCACCTGCTTCAGATCCCGACCCAGAAGATAAAAATAGGCGTTGAAGTTGACGCCGAAGGCCAGCATGAATACGGTGATGATGTTCCGCTGCAGGGCGGTATAGCTGCCGCAGCTGTCTGCGAGAATGCCAAAGCCGCCCGTACCCGCCGTGCCGAAGGTCATGCACACGGCATCGAACCACGGCATCCTTGCGAGCAGAAGGAGAACGAGCTGGACCGCGGTCATCCCGATATAAATCCGGTAGAGAATGCCCGCACTCTCCCGGACCTTCGGCACCAGCTTACCGACCGACGGCCCCGGGCTCTCCGCCTTCATCAGCTGCATGTTGTAGCCGCTCGCATTGGGCAGGATGGCCAGCATGAACACGATGACACCCATGCCGCCGATCCAGTGCGAGAGGCTCCGCCATATCAGGGTGGCATGGGTGGCCGCCTCCACGTCCGTGAGAATGCTCGCGCCCGTTGTGGTAAAGCCGGAGATGATCTCAAAGAGCGCATCCGGATAGTACGGAATGTCCCCGCAAAGGACCATGGGAAGCGCGCCGAAAAGGGAGAGGATGATCCACGCAAGCGCCACGCTGACCATTCCCTCTCTGGCGTAGAGGATGAGCTTTTCGGGCTTTCGCACCGTCAAAAGGAACCCCGTGAGCATGCACAGACACGCCGCCGCAAGGTAAGCCCCCAGCGCTCCCTCGCGGTAAATCAGATCGGTCAGGACCGGCACCAGAAGGAGTACGCCCTCGATCTTCAGAATCTGGCCCTGTACATATCGAACAATGGAATAACGCACCTTACGACACCTCGAGTATATCCTTGATATTGCCGATGCCTCTGCCGGTGGTGAAAATCACCACGCTGTCTCCCACCTCAATGGTCGTGGAACCGCTGGGCATGAGAATTTTCCCGTGCCGGATGATGCTGGCCACCAGAACATCCTTGCGGATGGCCAGCTCCGAGAGCGGAATGCCCACCACCGGAGATTGCTCCCGGATCACGAATTCCAGAGCCTCCACCTTGTCCTCAATGACGTTGTACAGTGTCTCCACATTGCTGCCGATGGAATTCTGCATGGCGCGGACATAGCTCACAATGCGCTCCGAGGTAATGTCCTTCGGATGAATCAGGCTGTCCAGTCCCATCTTATTCAGAATGAGATCCATGTTGATGCGGTTGGACTTCGTCACCACCTTGGCCCGCTGGTTCACCTGCCTTGCGAACAGGGACATGAAGATGTTCTGTTCGTCGATTCCGGTCAGCGAGACAAAGGATTCGCAGTTCTCGATTCCCTCCTCCCGCAGGACCTCCTGATCCGCACCGTCCGCGCACAGAACCAGCGCATCGGGCAGCGCCTCCGCCAGCTCCTCGCACCGTTTCTTGTCGTTCTCCACAATTTTGACCCGGATACCGGAATTCTGCAGGAGCTTCGTCAGATAAAAGGCGATCTTTCCGCCGCCCACGATCATGGTGTCGTTCACTCTGTGGATGTCTACGCCAAGACGTGCAAAGAATTTCTTGGCATCCCTCGGCGCCGATACGATGCTGATGGTGTCGCCTTCCCGCAGCACGAAATCGCCTCCCGGAATGAAGGCCTCGTCACCGCGCTCCACGGCTCCGACCAGGATCCGGGCGCCGAGCCGCTCCGGCAGCTCGTTCAATGCCGCGCCGTTCAGCAGAGATTCCTTCGGAATGACGAACTGCAGGAGCTCCGCGCGCCCGCCCGCGAAGGTTTCGATCTTGATGGCGGACGGAAAGCGCAGAATCCGTGCAATCTCCTCGGCCGCCGCACACTCCGGATTGACGGTCATGGACAGACCCAGCTCCTCCTTGATGTAGCTGATTTCCTGATTGTAAACCGGATTCCGCACACGGGCGATGGTGCTGCAGTTTCCTACCTTCCGGGCGAACAGACAGCACAGAAGATTCTGTTCGTCCGAATCGGTCACGGCGATCAGAAGATCTGCGTCCTCCACGCCCGCTTCCTGCAGAACCGAGTAGCTCGCGCCGTTTCCCACGACGCCCAGAACGTCAAACTGTCCGGACACATCCTCCGTCACCGCAGGATCCACATCGATCACCGCGATATCGTGTCCTTCCCTTGAAAGGCTCCGCACAATGGATTGTCCCACCTTGCCGCAGCCTACCACAATGATACGCATTGTCTGCTCCTGTCTTTCCTTCGTGCCGGTTTCACCCCCGGCAAATTCCAGGGAATGCCGATTTCATCCGCATTTCCTTCGTAACCTCCGGCGCAGGAAACGCCTTCCTCAGCGTTTCCCCGACAGCCGCCCCTGCGCCTCGTTTTTCAGATCTCGAACATGAGATCCTCATAGGTCGGGAAGGGCCATGCCTCCTTGTCCACGTAGCTCTCCAGAAGATCGCAGGGCTTGCGCAGTGCCTCCATCGCAGGCTTCACGGCGTCCTTGTAATAAAAGGCCCTTTCCTTGCCGTCCGGGAGCGCAGCCGCCGTATTCTCTACCTCGCGCAGTGCATCCAGCGCCGCCTGTGCGTGCTCGATCTCGTCGGCAATCTTCTGCAGCTTGTCCTTCTCCGCACGGAAAACAACACCGGCCTGCTGCACGGCCAGAATGGTTTCCGCCAGATCTCTTTCATATTTCATGCAGGCCGGAATGATCTGCCGTTCCGCCATGTCGATCATGGTGAGTGCCTCGATGTTGACGGTCTTGGCATAGGTCTCGTAGATGATCTCCCGGCGGGATTCGAGCTCCGCTCTTGTGAAAATACCGAACTGCGAAAAGAGCTCCACCGCCTTGTCGGTGATCAGCACATCCGCCGCCTCGATCATGCTGGGGATGTTCGGCAGGCCCCGCCTTGCCGCCTCCTCAATCCATGCCTCGGAATAGCCGTCCCCATCGAAAACAATGCGCTGATGCTCCGTGAGGTTGGTCTTGATGAGGTCATGCACGGCCGCCCCGAAATTCTCCGCCTTCTCCAGCACATCCGCCGCCTCGCAGAAGGCCTCCGCCACAATGGTATTCAGAATCGTGGTGGAGCCTGCGATGGAGTCCGCCGAGCCCACCATACGGAACTCAAACTTATTGCCCGTAAAGGCAAAGGGCGAGGTGCGGTTGCGGTCTGTCGCATCCTTGGCAATGTCCGGCAGCGTGGAAACGCCGGTGTGAAGGACGCCGCCCTCAATGTGATTCTCTGCCGTGCCCGTCTCCACCAGCTGCCGCACCACATCCTCGAGCTGACGGCCGAGGAACACCGACACCACGGCCGGCGGTGCCTCATTGGCGCCAAGGCGCAGATCATTTCCCACATCCGATGCACTCTGGCGCAGCAGATCCGCATGCCGGTCCACGGCCTTGAGAATGCAGGAGAGCACCAGCAGGAAGCGCACGTTCCGCTCCGGGGAATCGCCCGGATCGATGAGGTTGACGCCCGTGTCCGAGGTCAGCGACCAGTTGTTGTGCTTGCCGGAGCCGTTGACGCCGTCGAAGGGCTTCTCGTGCAGAAGGCAGCGCAGCCCGTGGTGATCCGCCACCCGTTTCATGGCCTCCATCACCAGCTGGTTGTGATCCGCCGCCAGATTGGCGGTTTCATAGATCGGTGCCAGCTCATGCTGGGCCGGCGCCACCTCGTTGTGCTGTGTCTTGGCCGGAACGCCCAGCTTCCAGAGCTCCTCGTTGAGGTCCTTCATGTATTCGCCGACCCGTTCCCGGATGACGCCGAAATAATGGTCCTCCATCTCCTGCCCCTTGGGGGCCGGCGCACCGAAGAGGGTTCTCCCCGTGAAGATCAGATCGGGCCTTTTGAGGTATTTATCCTTGTCCACCAGAAAATATTCCTGCTCTGCGCCGGTGGAGGAGGTCACCCGGGTCGCCGTTGTGTCCCCGAAGAGCCGCATGATGCGCAGCGCCTGCTCATTGATGGCTTCCATGGAGCGCAGAAGCGGTGTTTTCTTGTCCAGTGCCTCGCCGGTGTAGGAACAGAATACGGTGGGAATGCACAGGGTTTTGCCGGTTCCGGACTCCTTGAGAAAGGCCGGGCTCGTCACATCCCAGGCCGTATATCCTCTGGCCTCAAAGGTGGAGCGCAGTCCTCCGGAGGGGAAGGAGGAGGCATCCGGCTCTCCCTTGATCAGGTCCTTGCCGGAGAAGGCCGTCACCATGCGTCCCTCCTCATCCGGTGTGGAGATGAAGGAATCGTGCTTCTCCGCCGTAATGCCGGTCAGCGGCTGGAACCAATGCGTATAATGCGTCGCACCGTTCTCCATCGCCCAGTCCTTCATGGCCTTCGCCACCACATCGGCATCCTGCCGCGAGAGGTCACCGCCGTTGTCCATGACCTGCTTCAGATTCCGGAACACGCTCTTGGGAAGGCACTCCCGCATTTTACTGATGGTAAAAACGTTCTGGCCGTACAGCTCCTCCAGCCTGGTTCTGACCGCTTCCATATTCCTGTTCTCCATTCTTTTTCTTTTATTCTGTTCTTTTATTCTGTTCTTTTATTCCGCGCGTATTCGTTTACTCCGCCCGGTTCCCGCGTCCGGTGCCCGTTCCGCGTCGATGCACCGTCCGCCGGAATCATCATATCCTTTTCTGCAGGGTCTGTCCATGCGACTATTGTGCTGCCGAACCGGTCCCGTCCATGCGCAGCAGATCTCCGGGCTCCGCCGCCGCGGACAGCCGGGCATAGAGCACCTGCTGCGGGTGCGGCGCACTCTCCACCGTTTCTCCCTCCGGCGTCACCAGCTCCAGAACCTTCGCCGGAAGGTCCCTGCCGTCCGGCTTCATGATTTCAATGTCATCTCCCACCGAGAATTTGTTCCGCTGGGTGAAGCGCACGCGACCGTCCCGAACTTCCTCCGCAATGCCCAGCCAAACGGATTCGTTCACATAGGTATTGCTGTCGTATACCATGGATTCCGCCCCCGGTCTTCCGTAGTAGAAGCCGGTGGTGAACCTTCGGTAGGTGCACTTGCGGATTTCTCTCCGGTACCGGTCCAGGTTGGCCAGATAGTGTTCCCGGCTCTCATAGAAATCGTCGATGGCCTTCCGATAGGTCCTGGCCACCGTCGCCACATACAGGGCCGTCTTCATCCGCCCTTCGATTTTCAGCGAGCTGATCCCCGCCTCACACAGATCCGGAATGTGCTCGATCATGCACAGATCCCTGGAATTGAACAGAAAGGTTCCCCGCTCGTTCTCCTCCACGGGGAGGTATTCTCCCGGTCTGGATTCCTCCATGACGGCATATTTCCAGCGGCAGGGGTGCGTACACGCGCCGCGGTTGGCATCCCGCCCGGTGAAATAATTGGACAGAAGGCAGCGGCCGGAGTAGGAGATGCACATTGCGCCGTGCACGAAGGCCTCCACCTCCAGATCCTCCGGAACCTCCTCCCGGATCTGCCGAATCTCCGCAAGGCTCAGCTCCCGGGCGCAGACCACACGCTTTGCCCCCATGCGGTGCCAGAATCGAAAGGTTCCCGCGTTGGTGTTGTTGGCCTGTGTGGAAATGTGAATTTCCACGTCCGGGCAATGCTCTCTTGCCAGATCGAACATGCCCGGATCCGCCACCAGCACCGCATCCGGCCGCAGCTCTTCGAGCTCGTCAAAATACGCCGCCGCGCCGGCAAGGTCCGCGTTGTGTGCCAGAATGTTGGCGGTAACGTGCACCCTTGCGCCGTGCGCATGGGCGTAGTCAATGCCCTCCGCCATCTCGTTCAAGCTGAAATTTCTCGCCTTTGCCCGAAGTCCGTAGGCTTCTCCGCCGATGTAGACGGCGTCCGCGCCGAAATTCACGGCGGTTTTCAGCACCTCCAGATCCTTGGCGGGACACAGCAGCTCCGGTTTCTTCTTGTCTGTCATTGCTCGTATCTCCTTACGCTAAGCGCCGCTCCGTCTCCCTCCTGCAGCAATACGGTCTGCAGCTCGCTGCTGTGGGTCAGCGCCGTCAGGTATTCCCGCATTCTCTTGTGAATGGTGCGGTCCCTTCTCTTTACGGCATAGCGGGACTCCAGAACCTCGCCGTCCTTGAACACATTGTCGGACACCAGCAGGCTCCCCGGATGCATGAGGCGCAGCACCTTCGGGAGGAAATGGATGTATTGCCCCTTCGCGGCATCCATGAAGATAAAATCATAGGTGCCGGAGAGCTCATCCAGAATTTCTCCGGCCTCCCCCTCGAGCAGGGTGATCCTGCCGCTCTCGCGCTCCGGGCACCACCCTTTTCCTTCTCGCATCCGCCGGTCCATGGCGGCGAAGTTCTCTCTGGCCTTCGCCGCCCGCCCGGGGTCTCTTTCAATGGTGGTCAGCTCCGCCCCCTCCGGCGCATATTGGAGGAGCAGGCAGGCGGAAAAGCCCGTCGCCGTCCCCACCTCCAGCATTCGCATGGGCCGTTGCATCTCCATGAGAAAACGAAGGAGGCTCTGGGTCTGCGTCCGGATGATCGGAACCGCAGCGCCCAGCGCCTCTTTCTCCATTTCTCTCAATGCTTCGGTATTGCCGCCGGAGAGGGATTCCATAAAGGTCAGAATCCTCTCTTCCATTTCCGTGTCAATCTGTCGCATCGGTTGTATTTCCTTCTGCCATCACCTTGATCATGTCACTGGGGGTCATTTCCGTCGAGAGCGTGTAGGTTCCCGGCTGAATTTCCCCATGATAGGAGGAAAACCGCTCCTGATAAGGGAACACCGCGGCATCCTCGATCAGCCCGTAGGACTTGAGCATATTGCCGATCTGCGCCACCGACATATCCGCCGTCACCGTGACCTCGACGCTCTCTCCGTAGCCTTCCTCTGCCAGCGCCTTCTCGTAGAAAATGCTGTAGCCGATCCGGTACGCGCGCCCGGACGAGGCGACACAGAACATGATAACGATCACCACCAGAACCACCTTGATGATGTCGCCGATCCAGTCCAGCGTCTCCTGTCCGTCCCGCGGCGCCATCGCCGCCCGCTCGTCCCTCATCGTTCTCATGACGTCATATCTCCATCAGCATCGGCAGAATCATCGGTCTGCGCTTGGTCTTTTTCCAGAAGAAATCGCTCAATGCGGAACGGACGCTGGTCTTGAGTCTGGCCGCGTCGTTCTGGCCCTGGTCAAGACACCCCTCGAGGGCATCCGCCGCCACCTGCGTGGCCTCCGTCATCAGAGCTTCTGCCTCCTTCATGTAGACAAAGCCGCGGCTCTCGATCTCGGGTCCTGCCGCCAGATAATCCATCCCGCGCTCAATTGCAAAGGTTACGATGACAATGCCGTCCTCCGCCAGATGCTGTCTGTCGCGCAGAACGGTGTTGCCGACATCCCCGACGCCGAGTCCGTCCACCAGAATGGCGCCGACCGACACCGATCCGGTCACCTCTGCCATATCCTTGTTCAGCTCCAGCACGTTGCCGGAGTGCAGAATGAAAATATTCTCCTTTTTGATGCCCAGCATCGCCGCCACCTTGGACTGTGCGATCAGATGACGGTATTCTCCGTGCACCGGAATCGCATATTTGGGCTGCACCAGCGAATAGATCAGCTTCAGCTCCTCCTGGCAGGGGTGGCCGGAGACGTGCACGTCCTGGAAAATAACGTCCGCACCCTTCATCAGCAGCTTGTTGATGACGTTGGTCACCGATTTCTCGTTGCCCGGAATCGGATGGGAGGAGAAGATGATCGTATCCCCGGGGCCCACCTTTACCTTCCGGTGCTGGTCCTCGGCCATCCGGGTCAGCGCCGCCATGCTCTCGCCCTGCGATCCGGTGGTGATGATCGTCGTTTTGTGCGGCGGATAATTGCGCAGCTCCTCTTCCTCGATCAGCGTGTTCTTCGGAACATTCAGGCACCCCAGCTCGCTGGCCGCCGCGATGATGTTCACCATGCTGCGCCCCTCCACGGCGACCTTCCGGCCGTATTTGTAGGAGGAGTTGATGATCTGCTGCACGCGGTCCACGTTGGAGGCGAAGGTTGCAATGATGATCCTCGTATCCTTATGCTCCGCGAAAATCCGGTCCATCGTGACGCCGACGGTTTTCTCCGACTGCGTATAGCCGGGGCGTTCCGCATTCGTGGAATCGCACATCAGCGCCAGCACGCCGTTTTTGCCCAGCTCCGCAAAGCGCTGCAGATCGATGGCATCGCCGTAAACCGGCGTATAATCGACCTTGAAGTCTCCGGTGTGGACCACAACGCCTGCGGGGGAATAGATGGCCAGTGCCGCGGCATCCACGATGCTGTGGTTGGTCTTGATGAATTCCACACGGAAGCGTCCCAGATTGACGGTCTGTCCGAAGGACACCACCACGCGCTGCGTGGACTCCATCATTCTGTGCTCCGTGAGCTTGTTCTCGATCAGGGCAATGGTCAGCCTTGTCCCGTAAACCGGAACGTTCACCCTCTTCAGGACGTAGGGGAGGGCCCCGATGTGGTCCTCATGCCCATGGGTAATAACAAAGCCCTTCACACGGTCGATGTTCTCCTCCAGATAGGAGACATCCGGAATCACGCTGTCGATTCCCAGCATGTCGTCCTCCGGGAAGGCCAGACCGCAGTCCACCACAATGATACTGTCTTCGTATTCGAAGGCAGTGATGTTCATGCCGATCTGCTCCAGCCCGCCCAGGGGAATGATCTTCAGTCTGGGTCCTGTTGCCTTTGCTCTCTTCTTATTCTGTTTCTTTTTCTCTGCCAATTTGTACCAGTTCTTTCCTATGGTTCTCCATATATTCTTGAAGAATCACACTGGCGGCGACTTGATCCAGATACTGCTTGCGGTGCTGTGGCGGGATCTCCATCTGCGCGAGCATTTCATCCGCTTCCACCGTTGTCAGTCTCTCGTCAGACATTACAACAGGCACAGAGGTACGGCGTTCCAGGCGGTCTTTGAACGCAAGTGCCGCCTCGGCACGCTCCCCTATGCTGTCATCCATGTTCAGCGGCAGCCCCAGAACGATCAACTGCACGTCGTACTCGAGGATCAGCTCCTCGATCCGGGCCAGGGTCCTTCGAATCTTTCCCTCCCGGTCGCGCCAGATGGTCTCCCGCGGCTGCGCCGTCATCATCAATTCATCAGACAGTGCAACTCCTACTGTTTTAGAGCCATAATCCAGACCCATCACTCTCATACAAGATTCCTTCAGGCCTCTTCGTTCCAGTGATTGTTCTCGATGTATGACTCCAGGATCTCTTCTACCAGCTCGTCCCGCTCCACCTTCATGATGAGGCTCCGCGCGCCCATGTAGTTGGTGATGTAGGTGGGATCTCCGGACATGATATATCCGACGATCTGGTTGACCGGGTCGTAGCCTTTCTTGGTCAATGCCTCATAGACGATCGAGAGAACCTTGCGGGTTCCGCTCTCCTGATCCGGCTTCACCTTGAAATACTGTGTGCTGCTCAAATCATCTTCGCTGTATCTCTTCATTTCATACCTTTCCGCTGCCGGGAAGGATCGGCGGAATCCGACCTCCCCTGCCTATCTGTTTCCATATATCCACATACACACATCTTCCATATGTGTGTATCTGTTTCCAAATATATCTGCGTGTCCTGCCCGATGCCGGCGCCGGACAATTGCGTCAGTCTGAACTATTATCATACTCCATTTCCGCATTCCTGACAATCTGCGCG
>CAVAUJ010000076.1:0-10456 GCA_963591995.1 Succinivibrio sp. | reverse complement strand
TGCGAGCGTATTCTGCGAGCTTAGCACCGCTAGGTCCGAACACGGAACGAGAGTGTCCCCTGAGCGGACAACTCCGCCAGGACCCGTCGCTGGCTGGCGTCTGTACAGTAACCATCGCGCAAACAACGGCAAAAGATCCTGAAGCAGGAGTTGCAGAATTGCGCAAAGCTTGCTATAGTTGAGAATGTAAGCGGTTACATTTTGCCGGGAACACAAACAGGATCTGGGGTAGCAGAGCTGCCGGAAAGGGAAGTTCGAGATGAAAGCATTCATGGATAAGGATTTCATGCTGCAGAATGAAACAGGCAAACATTTGTTTCATGATTATTGCGAGGATCTTCCGATCATCGATTACCATTGCCACATTCCGCCGAAGGAGATCTATGAGGATCGCCGCTACAACAACATCGCGGAGGTATGGCTGGGCGGCAAGAACCCGGACGGATCCTATTTTGGCGATCATTACAAGTGGAGAGTGATGCGCAGCAACGGAACACCGGAGAGGCTGGTCACGGGAGATGCAGACCCCTATGATAAGTTCGTGGCGTTTGCGAAGGCTCTGGAGATGGCCATCGGCAATCCGATGTATCACTGGAGCAACATGGAGCTGAAGAAGTACTTCGGCATCACAGAGCCCCTGACCGAAGAGAACGCGAAGGAGATTTGGGATAAGACCAGCGATATGCTGCAGAACGATCCGAATCTGACCGTACGCGGCATCATCCGGCAGTCCAATGTGAAGTTTATCGGTACCACGGACGACCCGGTGGATTCTCTTGAGTGGCACGAGAAGCTGGCGGAGATTCCGGATCTTGGCTTCAAGGTATGCCCTTCTTTCCGCCCGGACAAGGCGATCAACATCCAGAAGGCACCGTTCGTCGATTACATCGGGAAGCTCGGAGAGGTGGTAGGCCGTTCGCTGGCGTCTGCAGCAGACGTGGCAGCTGCACTGGAGGAGCGCGTTGATTTCTTCAAGGCGCACGGCTGCCGTGCAACGGATCACGGTTTGGATTATATTCCTTATGCAGAGGGCACAGAAGAGGATGCCAACCTTGCATTTGCAAAGGCGATGAAGGGAGAATCCCTGACACGTACGGAGATCGATCAATACCAGACCTATATTCTGAAGGCGCTTGCACGCAAGTACCATAAGGAAGGGATTGTTATGGAGATCCACTACGCCTGCACCAGAGACAACAACAAGCGTACGTATCGGATCATGGGTCCCGACACCGGCTTTGACATGATTGCCAAGTCCACCTGCTATGATCAGATGGCGGCACTGTTCTCTTCTCTGGAGGAGACCAATGAGCTCCCGAAAACCATTGTGTTCTCGCTGGATGAGGCAGATTTCAACCAGATTACGACCTGCCTTGGCTGCTTCCAGTCGGACGAGGTTCCGGGGAAGATGCAGCTCGGCGCCGCTTGGTGGTTCCTGGACACCAGAGACGGAATGGAAGCGCAGATGAAGTCCCTGGCAAATCTCGGAGTTCTGGGGAACTTTGTCGGCATGCTGACGGATTCCAGATCGTTCCTGTCTTACACCAGACACGACTACTTCCGCCGGATCATGTGCAATTTGATCGGCAAGTGGGTTGAGGACGGTGAGTATCCGGCCAATGAAGCCTCTCTGAAGAAGATTGTACAGGGAATCAGCAGCTACAATGCAGATCGGTACTTTGGTCTGTAAGATGCAGCGGATGCTGTGAAATGCCGGAATCGGAATAAGAGAATCGCTACAGCGAAATATTTTATGAGAAGTTCAAAAAGAAGCGGCCCCGCGGGGCCGCTTCTTTTTGTTCATCCGGAGTTTTGGGATATAGAGAAGGAGGTTACAACGACCGCAACGTTTCACGTATGTTTTCGCGGATGTTTCACGAAGGGTTCACGGATAGAGATATCGGTTCAGTGTATCGCAAACCCACCCGCAAAATCGGTGGTGGCGCGTTCGACCAGATGACAGGAAACGCTGACGCGGTGGGGAATGTCACGGCTCCCGCCGAGGACGGCAATCAGATGATCCACGGTGGACAGACACAGCTGCTCACCGCAGTTGTCGATGCTGGAGAGGGCAGGCTCTGTGCAGCAGGCAGGCAAGGAATTGTTGCAGCCGATGACAGCCAGCTCCTCCGGTATGCGGATGCCGCGGACGGCGGCATATTTGATGACGCCGATGGCCAGAACATCATGCGTCGCGACAACGGCGTCAATGTTCGGCGAATTGGCAAGGAGCCTGGAACGGACGGAATCAATGTCGTTGGGAACATTCCATTCAAGGCCGGGGAGAATCGGGAGATTGAATTCCTGCAGCGCCTGCTCGTAGCCCTTCTTTTTTTCCCTGGCACTGTAGGATTTGGAATCTGTCAGGAACAGAATGTTCCGCCGATTCGATTGAAGGAGAGCGGAGACGATCTGCCGGACAGCCTGCCGGTCCCGGCTGACGGCGCAATACACGCCATCGCCGGAAACCTCTGCATTGATGAGGAAAACAGGAACCTGCGCCGCGGCGGCGCGGATACAGTCCGTTTCCCGGCGGTTTCCGTGGCCGGAGTAGGTGGAGCCGACGAGAATCAGGGCATCAATGTGCTTGGACAGCAGCATCTGGATGTGACTTTCCTTTTGCTCCTGTGCAAAACCGCTGCAGGAGAGAATGCAGTTGTAGCCATAGGCCTTCAGCTGTTTCTCCAGGCAGGATACCGCGACGGACATGTAGAGATCACTGATGTCCGGTACCAGAATTCCGACGGTATGCATGGTGTGCAGTCCGAGCCCCTGCGCGAACACATTTGGTGTGAAGCCCTCCTGTTCAATGACGGAGAGTACCCTCTGTCTTGTTTTCTCACTAACCTTGGTGCTGCCGTTTACGACACGGGAAACCGTTGCTATGGAAACATCTGCCAGCTTTGCAATATCGTAGATATTCATGAATTCTCCCAGGTGAAGGCACCGGATGAGCGCACGGAATTGCCGCTTATGAAAGCGCTTTCAATGAAAATAATAGCGGGAAACGGGTTTGTTTTCAAGAGAAAGCCGCCAACCGGTATTGGGGGAAACAAAGAGGAGATGACAAAGGAGAGGCGGGTGCCGCAGCACCCGCCTCTCCCGGGAAAACGTCGATTCGTTGAATCAATAGGATGTTGAATTATCCGCGGACCGATTTCACAATGGCAGCGGCCTCGGAAACCAGCTTTGTGATTTCCTCCCATTGACCGGCCTTGATCATATCGCCCTTGACCATCCAGGATCCGCCTGCGCAGAAGATCTTGCTGTTCTGCAGGTATTCCGTGACGTTGGAGGCGCTGATGCCGCCGGTGGGCATTACCTTCAATGCCGTCAGAGCAGCGGTGATTGCCTTGATCATCTTCAGACCGCCGGAGGGCTCTGCCGGGAAGAATTTCACATGATCCAGACCGAGATTCATGGCAGCGAGCATTTCGGAAGGAGACTGGGTTCCGGGGCAAACCGGAATGTCCTTTTCAAGGCAGTACTTGACGATGGCGGGATCGAAGCCGGGGGACACGATGAACTTGGCACCGGCAGCAACGGCGCGATCCACCTGATCGATGGTAAGAACCGTTCCTGCGCCGACCAGAAGCTCCGGGAACTTCTCAGCCATAATGCGGATGGATTCCTCCGCGGCGTCCGTGCGGAAGGTCACCTCGGCAGCCGGAAGGCCGCCCTCTACGAGGCATTTTCCAAGAGGCTCAGCGTCCTTCACATCGTTGAGAACAACGACGGGGATGATGCCGATTTCCTCAAATTTCTTAAATACAGCTTCAGACTTTGCAGAATTAGCCATTTCTCTCTCCTTAAGTGACGCAGCCTGTTCTCACAGGCTGCGTTTCATTACCATCACACAGCATCCATGTATGTATGCATCGGTGTGAGCTGCACGCATTATCTCTTTACGCGGGCACCTGCACCGCCCATCAGACCTTCTACCTCATCAACGGAGGCCATGGAGGTGTCGCCGGGCGTTGTCATGGCAAGAGCGCCGTGCGCTGCGCCGTAGTTTACGGCCTTCTCCGGATCCTGTGTGGTCATAAGGCCGTATACCAGTCCGGAAGCAAAGGAATCGCCGCCGCCGACACGGTCCATGATCTCAAGACCGTTGTACTCTTTGGACTGATAAATCTGGCCGTCTGCCCAGCAGATTGCCTTCCAGTCGTTCACGGTAGCGGTCTTTACGGTGCGGAGCGTGGTTGCGATGGCCTTGAAATTCGGATATACCTCTGCGGCATGATCGATCATCTTCTTGTAGCCATCGATGTTGAGCTTCTTCAGTCCTTCGTCCTGTCCCTCAATCTGCAGGCCGAGGCAGGCGGTGAAATCCTCTTCGTTGCCGATCATAACATCGACATATTGAGCGATCTCCTTGTTGACAGCCTGGCACTTCTCGAGGCCGCCGATGGCGGACCACATGGAAGGACGGTAGTTCAGGTCGTAGGAAACAATGGTGCCGTACTTCTTGGCCGTCTTGATGGCTGCGATGACGGTCTCACAGCTCTGCTCGGAGAGAGCAGCATAGATACCGCCGGTATGAAGCCAGCGAACACCGAGCTCGCCGAAAATGTACTCAAAATTCAGCTCTTCCGGAGTGGCCTGGGAGATGGCCGTGTTGAAACGGTCGGAGCAGCCGACAGCACCGCGGATGCCGAAGCCGCGCTCGGTGAAATTCAGTCCGTTGCGGCAGATGCGTCCGATTCCGTCGGTCTTCTTCATATAGATGAGAGACGTATCAACGCCGCCCTGCTCGATGAAGTCCTTCAGGAGACGTCCGACTTCATTGTTGGCAAAGGCAGTGATCACAGCGGTGTTCATGCCAAAGCACTTGTGCAGACCGCGGATGACATTGTACTCTCCGCCGCCCTCCCATGCGCGAAAGCTTCTGGCGGTGCGGATGCGGCCTTCACCGGGATCCAGACGCAGCATTACTTCACCGAGAGATACGGCATCGTACTTACAGGTCTTAGGGTCTTTCAGATTCAGTTCCATAGGAGAACTCCTTTCGGGAATCCGGAGCAGCTGCACCGGAAATTCCATGATGTATAACAATGACCTTGCATTTATTCCGCAATGTGAAATAACGTTTCGCATTGCGGTCCTTCGTAATTCTCATTATAGGCACACAGATGGGATTGTCAATACGGACAAAGAGAGAAATACAGGGACTAAATATGTTGAATATACACCAAAAATCGAAAGATATCGGGAACACGCGAGACGATGCGGACCGGTATTGCCAGGGAGAAACGTGCATGCTATTATGTTTCATATAGCGAAACACAACAGATCTTCTTCGCGTCCTGCCATTGTAATAAGGAGGAGATAGAAATGAACGAGAAGGGAATACAGACACCACAGGAATCGACACAGCTTCCGATCTCCTCCGGAGAGGAAAACCCCATTCAGGTGGCGGGCAGACTCTTCGGCGCCCTGGAATACCTGGCACGGAACGGCACCAGTACACTCGCCGAGCTGACACAGGCCCTCGGCCTGAATAAGAGCACGACGCACCGTGTACTGGCATCCCTTCAATATATGAACTATGTGCGACAGGATCCCGGGACCGGGCATTACGAGGCAACGTTTAAGCTTGTGACGCTGGCGGAGCAGCTTCTGGAGCAGGTGGATGTTGCACAGATGGCCCGTCCGCATCTGAAGGAGCTCGCGGCCAAGGTGGCGGAGACCGTTCATTTCGTGGAACGGGATAAGGATAAGGTTGTCTATGTTGACAAGGTGGACTCCCTGGACCGCACGGTACACATGAAATCCTACATCGGCAGCAAGATTCCTTTTTACCGGACAGGGGTGGGAAAGGCGATGATGGCGAATCTTCCGGATCCGGAGATTCTGGCCTTGTGGAATTCCTGCACCATTGAGAAGAGAACCGCCTATACCATCACGGATCCGAATGATTTTCTGGAGGAGATTGCAGAGGTTCGCAGGAAAGGATATGCGCTGGACAACGAAGAGAATGAAACGGGGGTCCGCTGCATCGCGGCGGCACTGGCCATGGACGGCGGAGCCAGGTATGCCTTTTCGGTTTCGGTTCCGATCAGCCGCATGGACAATGAGAGAATCCGGGAGCTCTCCGGATTGGTGCTGGATACGAAGACAGCGATTGATGCGGAGCTGACCGGAAGGCTGCAGGAGAGAATTTCCGGGCGTTGATATTCGGATGATCGGTTGCGCGCCGTTCTTTATTTTCGGATGCCGGAAGCGAGATGGGTGCGAAACAGATACGGAATGTGTTATATTGTTTGGTGCTGTAAGAGAGGCAGCGTGTGCGTTACAGGCAGGAAGGAAGATAGCAGCGTGAGTAAGATAAGAGAAGAGTGCGGTGTTTTCGGAATCTGGTCACCGGTGAAGCAGAAGCTGCCGATGCTGACCTATTATGGATTGTTTGCCCTGCAGCATCGCGGGCAGGAGGCCGCAGGCATTGCGGTCAATGAGGACGGCGTGTTCCGGTATCACAGGGATCTCGGACTGGTGCACGAGGTCTTTCACCATCAGGAGCTGGATCAGCTGGGAGAGGGACAGATCTCGGTGGGACATGTTCGCTACTCCACGAGCGGCGTGTCGAACCGCAGCAATGCGCAGCCGGTGGTGGTCCGTCACATCAAGGGCAGCATGGCCCTGTGTCACAACGGCAATCTGGTCAATTCCTATGAGCTGCGGGAGCAGCTGGAAAATGACGGCTGTATTTTTCACTCTACGACGGATACGGAGGTGATTTCCTATCTGATCACCCGGGAGCGGCTGCATTGTACCTCCATCGAAGAGGCGGTGAATCATGTGGTCGGCAGAATTCACGGCGCGTATTCGCTGGTTATCATGTCTCCGACCAAGCTGATTGCGGTGCGGGATCCGCATGGCTTTCGTCCGCTTTGCTACGGCACAACAAAGGACGGATCGGTTGTATTCGCATCCGAATCCTGTGCGCTGGATGCCGTGGGGGCGAAGCTGGTGCGGGACTTAAAGCCGGGTGAAATCATGGTTTGCGACCGCAACGGCCTGCGTTCCATCGAGGATCATGTGGGCGAGGCGAAGCCTTCGGTCTGCGTCTTCGAATATATTTATTTTGCACGTCCGGATTCGGTGATCGACGGAGCCTCGGTTCATGAGGCCAGAGTCCGCGCAGGTGCTTTTCTTGCACTGGAGCATCCGGTGCAGGCGGATGTGGTCATCGGTGTGCCGGATTCCGGTCTGGATGCAGCCCTTGGATATGCCAAGCAGTCCGGCATCCCCTACGGCATCGGCATGCTCAAGAACAAATACATCGGCCGCACCTTCATTTCGCCGGGGCAGGCAGCGAGAGAAGATCTGGTGAAGATCAAGCTCAATCCGATTGCGGAGACGATCCGCGGAAAACGTGTGGTGCTCATCGATGACTCCATTGTGCGCGGCACGACATCGGCGAGGATCGTTCGCCTGGTCCGTGAGGCCGGAGCCACGGAGGTACATTTCCGCGTCTCGGCGCCTCCCTTCCTCAATCCGTGCTATTACGGGACGGACATCGATTCCAGAGAGAACCTGATCGCATGTCACCATACGGTGGATGAGATTGCGGAGTTCATCGGCGCGGATTCTCTCGGATATCTGTCGGTAGAGAATGCATTGAAGCTGGCGGCGGGGAACGATGCGGAGGGACGCTTCTGCTCCGCCTGCTTTGACGGGAAATATCCGACGGAGGTGCCGTCCGAGACCTCCAAGGACCGGTTTGAGAACAAGATCCCGCAGGAGTGGCTGGACAGGCATTGTACCGCAAAGGGAGTGTGACGCAGGGTTCATGAGGATAGACAAATATCTGGCGGATATGGGGGCCGGAACCCGGAGCGAGATTAAGAAGGGAATACGAAAGGACGGGGCCAGGATCGGCGATGTGCTGGTTCGTGACCCCGGCTTTCTTGTTCCGGAGACCGCATCGTATCCGGAGGTTTTTTACGGGGGGAGACTCTGGCGGTACGAGCCGGTCGTATGGTATATGATGAACAAGCCGGCAGGGGTTCTGTGCGCCTGCGAGGACAAACGGCAGCGAACGGTTCTGGATCTGATGGAGGAGAAAAAGCGCACCGATCTGTTTCCTGTGGGGAGACTTGACAAGGACACGGAGGGACTGCTGCTCATCACCAACGACGGGGAGGCGGCGCACCGGCTGCTTGCCCCGAAATTTCACGTGGATAAGACGTATCTGGTGAGGCTTTCGGAGAATACGGATGCCGGCATCGGCTTTACGGGAGAGGATGTACAGCGGTTTGCTGCCGGCATTTCTTATGATGAGACATTGACCGCTCTTCCTGCGGAACTGGTGCCGGCTCCCTTCGGCAGTTCGAGGGAGGCCTATGTCACCATCCGGGAGGGAAAGTTTCACCAGATCAAAAAGATGGTGGCAGCACTCGGAGACGGAAAGGAAGTCGGTTATTTAAGGCGCGTGCGCTTCGGGCCGCTCTCATTGGATGAGAAGCTGGCCCCGGGGGAATACCGCAGGCTCACCGAAGGGGAATGCGGACAGCTGTATTGCGCGGCCGGGAAGGAGGATAGCAGGACATGAGTACACAGCAGGAGAAGATACGGAATTTTTGCATTGTGGCCCATATCGATCACGGCAAGTCCACTTTGGCAGACCGCATGATTGAAATGACCGGTGTTCTGACCGAGCGCGAGATGAAGGAGCAGGTGCTGGACAACATCGATGTGGAGCGGGAACGGGGCATCACCATCAAGTCGCAGGCGGTGCGTCTGATTTACCATGCGGACGACGGAGAAGAATATATTTTCAACCTCATCGACACACCGGGGCACGTGGACTTCAACTATGAGGTGTCCAGATCCCTGGCGGCCTGTGACGGTGCCATTCTGGTGGTGGACGCCACGCAGGGCATTCAGGCGCAGACCATGGCGAACGTGTATCTTGCACTGGAGCATGATCTGGATGTCTTTCCGGTCATCAACAAGGTGGATCTGCCCAGTGCAAGACCGGAGGAGGTAAAACAGGAGATTGAGGATGTCATCGGCATCGAGGCGATGGATGCGCCGGAGATTTCGGCGAAGAGCGGGCTGAACGTAAAAGCGGTTCTGGAGAGCGTGGTGGAAAAGATTCCGGCGCCGAAGGGAGATGCATCGGCACCGCTGAAGGCGCTGATTTTCGATTCTCTGTATGACTCCTACCGCGGCGTTATTGTTTTCGTTCGGGTACGGGACGGCGTGATCCGAAAGGGAACCAAGGTGCGTTTTATGGCGTCCGGCGCATCGGAAGAGGTGGTCGAGGTCGGATATTTCGGCCCGGGACGCTTCATTCCCTGCGAGGAATTGTCCGCCGGTATGGTGGGTTATTTTACGGCGTCCATCAAGAACATCCGGGATGCAAGGGTCGGAGACACGGTGACGCAGACGGAGCGCCCCTGCGCGGAGGCTCTGCCCGGATACAAAAAGGCACAATCCATGGTTTTTGCGGGACTTTATCCGCAGGACACGTCCAAATATCCGGATCTGAAGGACGCATTGGAAAAGTTCCAGCTCTCGGATGCAAGCCTTTCCTATGAGCCGGAGTCCTCGCTGGCCCTCGGCTTCGGATTCCGCTGCGGCTTTCTCGGGCTGCTGCACATGGAGGTTGTTCTGGAACGTCTGGAGAGAGAATACGACCTGGACATCATCTCCACGGCACCGGGCGTCGTATACCGGGTGTACCGGACGGACGGAACCATGATCGAGCTGACCAACCCCGCGAACCTTCCGGATCCTTCCGAGATCGAGCACATGGAGGAGCCGATTGTATCCGCACAGATCATGGTGACAACGGAATACCTGGGGGCCATCATGCAGCTGTGCCAGGAGAGAAGAGGGGTATACCTTGCGACGGACTATATTGAGACAACGCGTGCGGTGCTCAAATACGAGCTGCCTCTGAACGAAATTATTTATGATTTCTTTGATGCGCTGAAATCCCGCTCGAGGGGCTACGCTTCTTTTGATTATGAATTGAAGGGGTATGTCCCGTCAAAGCTGGTGAAGCTGGATATTCTGGTCAACAAGGAACCGGTGGATGCGCTCTCCTTTATCGTGCATGAGGACGGGGCCTATGAGCGCGGGCGTAAAATGTGCGAGAAGCTCAAGGATGAGATTCCGCGCCAGATGTTCGAGGTCCCGATCCAGGCGGCCGTGGGCGGGAGAATCATCGCAAGAGAGACGGTCCGCGCTTACCGCAAGGATGTCCTGGCGAAGTGCTACGGCGGCGATATCACCCGCAAGAAGAAGCTGCTGGAGAAACAGAAGGAAGGAAAGAAGCGCATGCAGATGGTGGGAAATGTGGAAATTCCCAAGGAAGCCTTCATGAATGTGCTGAAGCTCGGAGATGAGCAGTAGCCGGTACGGTTCACCACCAGACGGCGACGGGTCCTGGCGGAGTTGTCCGATCAGGGGACGCCTCGCGGCTCCGTGTTCGGACCTAGCGGTG
>CAVAUJ010000075.1:0-10646 GCA_963591995.1 Succinivibrio sp. | reverse complement strand
GAATGGCATTTTCGGTAACGGGACGGCGACTGGCCGTTCCGTTTTTTGAATGCAATGGAAAAATACGTCTCGGAGGAATACCCGCAGAAATAGGCGATCTCCGACAGGGACATTTCGGAGCCGGACAGAAGATATTCCGCGCGGTTCATGCGCAGGTTCTCGATGTACTCCTTGATGGAGACGCCGGTCACTTCCTTGAAAATGCGGGAGAGATAGGTGCGGTCCAGCCCGATCTCGTCCGCCAGCAGCTGGACGGTGACGTCCTGATAATAGGTGTCCCGCAGCCGGTTGCGCACCTTGAGAACATGGGCCTCCTTGCTGGTGAGCGGGGCATGGCGCCGGTTGCCGCGGATGAGCTGCGCGTGGAGCAGATAGAAATGGCCGATTGCCTGATAGGCCCCGGCCGTTGTCAGCTCGCCGCCCAGGGCGATGGGCTTGAGGATCGCCTCGATCTGTGCCATTTGCTGCCCGTGAAGGACGGGAGAGGAGAGCGACATCCCCCATGCCTCGATGAGGTGCGCCAGATTGGCACCGTCAAATCCGATCCAGTAGTAGACCCAGGGATTGCGAACGTCGGACTGATAGAGAATCGGCGTGTGCGGCGGGATCAGGAAGCAGTCGCCGCTTTCCAGCTCATAGGTGCTGCCGTAAATCTGGTATTTGCCCTTGCCGGCGACGATGCAGTGCAGAACGTAATGGTCAATGATCTTCTGACTGGAATAATGGCCGTGCTCGGTTTCGTGGTAGCCGCAGTCCGTGATGCGCAGCGTCTCCTGCACATTGACCGAACGGTCAAAATAACAGATCACCTTTTTCCGGTTCATGCGCCCCTCCTGTCCTGCGGGATAAACGGCCCGTATCCGTTTATCGGCGGCTTGGTTCCCCGGCGGCCTGGTTCCCCGGTATCTATGTCCATCAGCATAGAGCAGCCGGGGATGAAAAGCAACAAAATATAAAACAGGAAACCACAAAACCGTATGGATATGGTCGCGGAAGATAGTATATTTGATAATCAAAAGGAACAATGAAAAAGACAAAAAAGCAAAATTTATGTAAAAACATACAAAATCATGGCGGCAAAAGGACGGGGAAACGCAAGACGATTGTCAACAGAATGTAAAGTTTGAGGCAGTCGTTTTGTAAAGCCGCGGAAGGCTTCGCTCCTGCGAAGCGGCGCAGCCGGGATTGGGAAAGCACATGCAAATCAGATATTACGGGACATCCGCTTCCGAGGGATGGCCGGCACTTTACTGCGAATGTGAGGCCTGCCGTCTTGCCCGCAGACTGGGCGGGAAGAACATACGAACCAGAAGCCAGGCACAGATTGACGAGACCCTGCTGATCGATTTTCCGCCGGATACCAACTGCCACGCGCTTTTGTACGGGCTGAGGCTCTCGGCCATCCGAACGCTTCTCATTACGCACAGCCACCACGATCATCTGTGGGCACCGGACATCTGCATGCGGATGCCGGAGTATGCGGAGCATGCCGAGGGAAAGCTCGTGGTATACGGGAATGACACCGCGAGGGCCGTCTACATGCAGGCGGCGGTCTCCTTTCATGGAATCGACGATTATGTGGAGTTTCGAACGGTTTATCCGGGACAGAGCTTTGTCACACCGGATGGCTATGAGGTGCTCGCGCTGCCGGCGGATCACAATTATCCGGAGCGTTCCCTGAATTACAGCATTACCAGAGACGGGAAGAGCATTCTCTATGCACACGATACCGGCTTTTTTCCGGAGGAATACTGGAGCCTGCTCGGGGAAAGGCATTTCGATCTGGTCAGCCTCGACTGCACGGCGCTGGACCGCGACTGGGAAAAGGGACATATGGGATTTGCCGCGGTGGACCGGGTGATCGACCGATTGAAGAAGACGGGCAGCGCGGACGAGGACACGGTTTTCGTCGTCAGTCATTTTGCGCACTGGCGGGATTATACCCACGAGAAGATCTGCGCGGCGGAGGAACCGAAGGGAATACAGGCAGCATTTGATAATTGCTCTTTCTCCATCTGAGCAAGGATCGTTGTTTGGCAGAGGCCCCGAATGTGTCCACATTCATCGTGGAAGGACAGCAGAGGGACACATTCATCGAGGTAGGACAGCAGAGAGGACACATTCGGAACAGCTGCCGATATAGAAGGAGGGTTACATGAAAAAGAAGGTATTGTGCACCATCATGAGCATGTCCGTTCTGGCGGGACTGCTGGCGGGCTGCGGCTCATCGGGCGAATCGGCGGCTTCGGATACGTCCTCTGCCGGAGCAGCGGAATCCGCGGACACAGCAGCTGCAGAGGAAACGGAAGCTGCAGATACGGGGGCAGTGGATCTTTCCGGGGAAAAGCTGGAGGTTGCGACCTACCTCTCCGGCGATATTCTGGCCGCGTACAAGGAAGTGCTGAGCGGCTTTGAGGAGGAGACCGGGGTGAAGATTACCCTGGACGAATACGGAGACGATTACGAGAGCACCATGAAAACGAGAATGGCCTCGAACGATCTTCCGGATGTTTTTGAGACCCACGGCTGGTCCTTGATCCGCTACAAGGAGTACCTGACCGATCTTTCCGGCGAGGCATGGGCCGGAGATCTTTCCAAGGCGGCCCTCGGCGTGATTCAGGATACCGACGGCAAGATCTATACGCTGATGACGACCGGCTCCTGTCTCGGAACCGCGGTGAACGTGGACGTCTGTGAGGCGGCCGGTGTGGATCCGTGGGCCATTGAAACGTGGGATGATTTTAACGCAGCATGCGATAAAATAAAGGCAGCAGGGTATACGCCGATTGCCAACTACTTCACATCGGCGGGAGCGCTGGCGAACTGCGACGGCTCCTGGCTGAGCTACGAAGGTGCAATGTACGATGACAATGAGGCGATGCTCAGCGGAACCTGGGACTGGGAGGATTACCGGACGATTCTGGATTATCTTCAGACCTGGTTCGACAACGGCTATCTGTATGAGGATGCCGGAACGATCAAGCAGGCGGATGCCATTGAGCGCGCGGCGAAGAACGACTGTGCCTTTGTTGTCGGCATCGGAACCTCCTATCAGGCCGCGGTTACGGCACTCAATTCCGATGTGACGATGGCCATGATTCCGATCTGCGCGAGCCAGGAGGGCGGCGCGAGATTCGTCGGCATCGGTGAGGGCGCTTCCTTCGGCATCTGGAACGGGACGAAGCACATGGATGCGGCCAAGGCTCTGCTGAATTACATTGCCGAGAACGCCGATCCGATCAATGCGGCAGCCGGCGAGGTTGCAACGCTTCCCTGCGAGACGACCAAGTCCTACGGAATGCAGATGATGGAAGAAATGGAAAGCCATTATCCGGATGTCTTTTATGACAATCTCTGGGACCGCAAGTATATGCCGTCGGGCATGTGGTCGGTATTCGCGGTGGCAGCAGGCAATTTCTACGAGGATCAGTCCGAAGAGAGCAAGGATTCGATCATCGCATACCTGAAGGAGAATTACGAAGATCTGTACGATGCAGCGCAGGCGGAATAGCTGCCGGGGCGTGGTACTCTGCAGCGCAGGCAGGCTTTGGAAGGCCGTTTGAAAGAGTGGGCGCGGATGGTTCGGCGCCCACTTTTTTGGCAGATCGGGCAAAACAGACCGGATAAAACGGGTCAGGAAAAAGGGATCGGGCAAAACGGATCGGACAAAAGGGGAAGGATATGAGGCAGAAAACAAAGCGCATGAAGCTGCTGGCATTGAGCATACCGGCGTTCCTCCTGATTGGGGTGTTCCTGCTCGTACCGCTGGGGAATGCGGTACGGGTCTCCTTGTTCAAGTGGAACGGGTATTCGCAGCGCATGCGCTTCATCGGGGGACGCAACTATCTGGACATCCTGACGGATGAAACCTTCTGGATTTCTACGGTCAATACCTTTGTGTACGGATTCGGCAGCACCTTTCTGCAGAACATTGCGGGACTGGCGGCAGCGATCTTCGTCAACCGCAAGTTCAAAGGGAGAAATCTGGTCCGGCTGATCCTGTACATGCCCATCATGATCCCGGGTGTGATCATGGGCGCCCTGCAATACTACATCTTCAGCCTCGACAACGGCGTTTTGAACAACCTGCTGAACCTCGTCGGGATTGCGGACATCTACTGGATGAAGACGGGTCCACGGGCCGTGGCGATCATCACCTTGATCAACAGCTGGCAGGCGATGGGCTTCTGCATGCTGATTTATCTCGCGGGACTGCAGAACATTCCCGCCATGTACCGGGAGTCCGCATTGCTGGACGGGGCGACAAAATGGCAGATCTTCCGCAAGATTGAAGTCCCGCTTCTGATCCCCGCGATCACGACGGCGGTGATCACCAACCTGATCGGCGGCCTGAAGCTGTACGACATCATCGTAACGCTCACCAACGGCGGGCCGAACCGCAAATCGCTGTCGCTTTCCTACTACGTGTCCCTCCTGTATTTTAATGACGAAAAGGCAGGCTATTCCGCTGCTGTCGGCATCGCGCTGTTCGTTCTGATTTTCCTTGTGACCGTTCCGATCAATCACTTTTTAAAGAGCAGGGAGGTTGAGTACTGATGGGAAGCAATAAGGTCCAAATGACGGCAAAGGTCCTGCACACGGAGAAAAGAGGCGGGAAAATCCTCGATTATGTGATCTCCGTCTTCCTGATCCTGCTGTATCTGCTGCCGGTTTATGTTCTGATCAATCTCTCGCTCCGCTATCTGACGGATCTCACGCCGCGCCTGTACTGGCCCTCGCAGGTCACCTTTTCCAATTACATCGAGGCCTTTGCCAACGACAGCCTGTGGAAATCCATGCTGAATTCCGCGATCTATGTGATCGAGGTTGCGGCGCTGGAGGTGATCCTCGGCGGACTGGCCTCCTACGGGCTGGCAAGAGCCGGGGGAAGGGTCGCGGATGCATTGCGAACCTTCAGCATGTCCGTCATGATGATTCCGACCCTCTCGCTCCTCGTGGGCACCTATTCATTGATGGTCAAATTCGGTATGGTGAACAGGATATGGGCCCTGTCCCTGCAGACGGCAGCGATGGGAATGGCGGGGACCATGTTCTTTTATACGTCCTTCATCGTAACGATCCCGCGGGAGCTGGACGAAGCGGCCGCCATTGACGGCGCGGGGATCCTGCGCACCTACGTGCATGTTGTATTCCCGCAGATGAAGGCGATCACGGTCACACGCATCATCATGATCGCCGTGGGAACGTGGAACAATTACGCCATGCCGTCGTACCTTCTGACGAATACGGAGAAGTCCACCATCATTCTGATTGTCCGCAAGGCGTTCTACATTGCGGCGGGATCGGTGCAGAACACACCGCTGGCCTGTGCGGAATGTGCGGTGGCGCTGCTGCCGGTCATGATCCTGTACATCTTCCTCCAGAGGTACATCATCGAGGGACAGCTGGATTCGGTGAACAAATAACGGAAGCTTTTTCTTCGCGCAGGACGGGGGAGAAAACAAGGATGGATGAGAAAATGGGTTATCGATATCCGTGGGAAAAGGGAATTTCCCTGAGCTTTTTCACAGACGAAGACGGGACAGCACACGGGCTGGAACCGGAGGTTCTCCGGAGCGTATACGCGCATGGATTCCGCGCGGTGGAGCTCTCGTTCAGCCACAGGGATTATTTTGAGCGCTTTGCCTTGCACACGGAGGAGGGAATCCGCTCGTGCGCAGAGAGGATCCGGGAGGCAGGGCTGCGGGTGTGGAGCATTCATCTGCCGTTTTCCGCGATCTGGGATTTGTCGAATCCGGAAGGAAAGCCGATCGATGGCATCGATGTGGAGCAGGCCCTGGAGGATGACAGGAGGCTCGTGCACGCGGGAGCGCTGCTGGGCGCGAAGGTGGCGGTGATTCATTCGAGCTTTGAGCCGATTCCGGCAGAAGAGCGCGCCGCCCGTCTGGCATCGGCGCAAAGGCATTTGAGGGCGCTGCGGGAATATGCACAGGAGGAGGGCGTGCAGCTGGCACTCGAGAACCTTCCGAGGACGTGCCTCGGAAACCGCTCGGAGGAGCTGCTGGAGCTGCTGCGGGCAACGGGAGCGGCGTTTCTTTTTGATACCAATCATTCCCTGGAGGAGGACAATGCCGTGTTCCTCGGGCGGATGCTGGACGAGGGCTATTGTCCGGTTTCCCTGCACATTTCGGACTACGATTTCGTGGATGAAAGGCATGAGGTGCCGGGGCACGGCATCAACGACTGGGAGCAGCTGCTGGGCAGTCTTGAGAGGGCGGGGTATACCGGCCCTGCCATGTATGAAATCCGCCATAAGGTGCGTGAGGACAGAACAATTTCGCTGGATGAGGTCGCGGACAACATCGAGCAGCTGCTGAATGGTAGAATAAATGGAAGGGAAAAGACTTGCCGCGCCGCAGAGAGCGGCAGGCGGACGGAGAGCCATTGAGGGCAGGTGTGTCATGAGGGATATCATTATCATTGGAGGAGGCGTATCCGGCTGCAGCATCGCCAGATTCCTCGGAAGGTACCGCGCGGATGTTCTGCTGGTGGAGAAGGAGGAGGATGTGTGCTGCGGGACCTCGAAGGCCAACAGCGCCATTGTTCATGCCGGCTTTGATGCGGAGCCCGGGAGCCTTATGGCGGAGCTCAACGTCAGGGGGAGCCGGATGATGCAGCAGCTCGCAGAGGAGCTGGACTTTGCCTACGATCGCTGCGGGAGCCTCGTCGTCTGTCTCGAGGAGGCAGACCGGCCCGGACTGCAGGCTCTTTATGAACGGGGCTTGCAGAACGGCGTGGAGGGCCTGCGGATTGTGGAGCGGGAGGAGCTGAGGGAGCTGGAGCCGAATCTCTCGGACGGGGCCGTTGCCGCGCTGTATGCACCGACCGGAGCGATTGTCTGCCCGTTTGACCTCACGTATGCGATGGCGGAGAATGCGGCCGCAAACGGCGTGGAGTTCCGCTTTGATACCAGGGTGGAGAAGATCTGCAGGATAGAGGGCGGCTGGCGCCTCGTGACAACCGGCGGAGAGGAGTTGGAGGCGAGGGTTGTCATCAATGCGGCGGGCGTATACGCGGATGTCCTGCACAACCAGGTCAGCGGGGAGCGGCTGGAAATCGTTCCGAGGAGAGGGAGCTATCTCCTCCTGGATCACGCGGCGGGAGAGCATGTCCGGCATACGATTTTCCAGCTCCCCGGGAAATACGGAAAGGGCGTCCTGGTGACGCCGACGGTTCACGGGAATCTCCTCATCGGTCCGACGGCGAACGACATCGGGGATAAGGACGATGTGTCGACGACCGCCGGGGAGCTGGAAGAGATCCGGGCCAAGGCGGAGCTCGCGGTAACGGGGATTCCGTGGCGGCAGACGATCACGAGCTTTGCGGGACTTCGGGCGCATGAGAAGGGGCATGATTTCATCCTTCGGGAAAGTGCGCCGGGCTTCATCGACTGCGCCGGTATCGAATCGCCCGGCCTGTCGGCAAGCCCTGCCATCGGCCTGACGGCGGCGGAGCTCGCAGCAGGGCTGCTGGCTCTGGAGAAAAAGGAAGATTTCAAGGCGCGGCGAAGGGGCGTGGTGCGTCCGCAGGAGCTTTCGGAGGAGGAATACCGGCAGCTGCTGGCAAAAGAGCCCGCCTACGGCAACATCATCTGCCGGTGCGAGAAGGTGACGGAGGGAGAGATCCTCGATGCCATTCACCGCGTTCCGGGGGCAAGGAGTCTGGACGGCGTCAAGCGAAGGACAAGAGCCGGCATGGGACGATGCCAGGGAGGCTTCTGCGGGCCGAGAGTCATGGAGCTTCTGGCAAGGGAGCTGGGAATTCCCATGGAGCGCGTGACGAAGGCAGGAGCGGGATCGGAATGGATTGTGGGGAGCAGCAAGGAATGAGAACGGTGGAGCTGGCAATCATCGGAGGCGGCCCTGCGGGGATGGCGGCGGCGCTGGCGGCGTGGAAGGCCGGCGTGCGGGATATCCTGATTCTGGAAAGGGACCGGCAGCTGGGGGGAATCCTGAACCAGTGCATTCACAACGGCTTTGGCCTGCATACCTTTAAGGAGGAGCTGACGGGACCGGAATATGCGGCCCGCTATGCCGATCAGGTGGAAGCGCTGGGAATTCCGTACCGGCTGAATACCATGGTGCTGGACATCACCGCCGACCGCATCATTACGGCCGTGAATCGCGAGGACGGGCAGCTGACGATCCGGGCCGGCGCGATCGTCCTTGCCATGGGCTGCCGGGAAAGGCCGAGGGGCGCGCTGAACATACCGGGGACGCGTCCTGCCGGCATCTACACCGCAGGCACGGCCCAGAGACTGGTCAATATGGAGGGGTATCTGCCGGGAAGGAGGGTGGTCATCCTCGGCTCCGGGGATATCGGTCTGATCATGGCAAGGCGCATGACACTGGAGGGGGCCAGGGTCCTGTGCGTTGCCGAGCTGATGCCCTATTCCGGGGGACTCAAGCGCAACATCGTGCAATGTCTGGAGGATTTCGGGATTCCGTTGAAGCTGAGCTGCACGGTGGTGAACATTGAGGGAGAGAAGCGGGTCAGCGGGATCACGCTTGCAAGGGTGCAAAACGGGAAGCCGGTTCCGGGGACGGAGGAGCATTACGAGTGCGACACGCTGCTCCTCTCCTGCGGACTTCTGCCGGAGAACGAGCTGGGGCGCGGCGCCGGAACGAGGATGAGCACCGTGACGAACGGCCCCGTTGTGGATGAATCCCTGCAGACGAGCATACCCGGCATATTCGCGGCGGGAAACGTTCTGCATGTCCATGACCTCGTGGATTATGTGTCGGAGGAGGCAGAGCTTGCCGGAAGAGCGGCGGCTGCGTACATTGCGGCATCCCGGGAAGCTGCGGCCGACGTGCCGGCGGGTGTCACGGTGCAGTGCGAGGGCGGCATTCGCTATTGCGTTCCGGAAATCATCCATCCGTCCGGGGTGGGGAAAGCCATCACGCTCCGGATGCGTGTCGGGAATGTGTACCGGAACAAGGCGCTTTCGCTGTATGCGGACGACGAGAGAATTTACAGCAGAAGGCGGCCGGTCCTGGCACCGGGGGAGATGGAGACCGTTGTGCTGACGGGGGAAAAGGCGGAAAGACTCGGAAGGGCCTCTGCCATCACCCTGACCCTGGAGGATGCGTGAGATGGAGCGTCAAAGAGAGAAGAGAATGCTGACCTGCATCGGCTGTCCCCTCGGCTGTCAGATTGCGGTGGAGCTGGAGAACGGCGCGGTGGTTGGCATCACGGGGAATACCTGCCAAAGAGGGGCGGCCTATGCGGAAAAAGAGGTGACCGCGCCGGCCCGGATCGTGACCTCTACGGTCCGCGTTGCAAACGGAACGCTGCCGGTGGTCAGTGTGAAAACAAGAGGAGAGATTCCGAAGGAGAAGATTTTCGAGTGCATGAACGCGCTCCGGACGGTGAAGGTGACGGCCCCCGTCCGCATCGGAGAGGTCCTGCTGGAGGATGCGGCGGGAACGGGCATTGCAGTTGTCGCGACAAAGGAGGTTGCGGCGTACCGGTACATCGATTTTTAAATAACCAGCCAAACGATGTACCGGCTGCCGTAATTGCAGGAGGATTCGCCCGCGTGCTATGATCACGGTATCGAAAACGGTGACAAATTCCCGGTGAGGACAACGATCATGGATCATGAGGAGAGAATCCGGCGCATTCGCGACAGCTATTACACGGCCTTCATCAACGGCCGGCAGAACGGCACGAGTCTGGCATATAAGCCCGATCTGGTATCGAATGATTATCAGGCGGGACGAAAGGTTCTGTCCACGCTGGAGAAGGAGCTGCAGCATTGCCGGGAGTTCTGCATCAGCGTAGCCTTTATTACCATGAGCGGGATCACTCCGCTTCTGGAGACGCTGCGGGAACTGGAGCAGCGGGGCGTTCGGGGCAGAATCCTGACCACCGACTACCTGAATTTCAGTGCACCGGAGGCATTGGAAAAGCTGCACAGCCTGCGGAATCTCGAGGTCCGCATGTACATGTCCGGAGAGGACAACGGGTTTCACACCAAGGGCTATATCTTTCGGGATGCCGAGGATGACAATCTGTTCCGGATCATTGTGGGCAGCTCCAACCTGACGCAGAAAGCGTTGACACAGAACAAGGAATGGAATACCCGGCTGGTCTCGACCAGAGACGGGGAGTATGCGGAATCGGTTCTGAAGGAGTTCGAACAGCTTTGGACGTCGGACAGAACCAGACAATACGAGGACTTCATGGAAGCGTACCGGACGGCCTTCCGCATTTCGAGTAAGCAGCGCGCGATTGCCCGGGAGGCCATTGCGGGCGGCAGGGTGGTCAGTCTCACGTCCTTCACATTGAAGCCGAATTCCATGCAGCAGGCCTTTATCACAAGCCTGGAGCAGCTGCGTGCAGCCGGTGAAAAAAGAGCGCTGCTGGTCAGTGCGACGGGCACCGGCAAGACCTACGCCTCGGCCTTTGCGATGCGGGAGGGGCAGCAGAAGAGGGTTCTGTTCCTGATCCATCGGGAGCAGATCGCCAAGCAGGCGATGAAGAGCTATCAGCAGGTGTTCGGCCGAACGAGAACCTTCGGTCTGTTGTCCGGGAATTCAAAGGATACGGAAGCGGATTATGTATTTGCCACGATGCAGACGATGGCAAAGGACAGCATCATGCATTCCTTTCCTCCGGAG
>CAVAUJ010000074.1:0-10703 GCA_963591995.1 Succinivibrio sp. | reverse complement strand
ATATATGCTGTCCTCCCACAAAGCCGGCATGCGGCGCTCTCCGGCATTCTGCCGGTTCCGCGATGTACCTGCCGCACTGCTGCCGGTTCACATCCGCTGCAGCACACAGACCGCAGAGTAACTGCAGTCATCATAGCACAACTGTTCTTTTCACGCCTCTGTTGTTCGCATCATCGCGTTCCTTCTCTCCTCCTGCTGCGCTCTCTCCTCCCGCTCGATTTCCCTCTTATTCTTTTTCCACGCTCCGATCATCCCCCAGGCCGCCGTCACAATGGCCATAACCAGACAGAACACCGTCCCGGCACGCAGTGCGAACAGCTGCTCCGGCAAAAGGGTAAGCGCCGTCGTCGCAGCATACAAACCGATCCCTCCGCCGGCCAGCAGCACAGACAGAACCACAGCTGTCGTGAACTTCCCTTTGTTCTGCCCTTTCTGCTCTTCTTCCGGTTTCTCGTACGATTCTTTTTTGCGCCGCGCCTTGCCGTGCTTTCCCTTCCTCCCCCTGCGGGAAGCTCTGCCGCCTCCCGATTCGCCTTCCTCCAACAGCTCATCCATTTCATCTGCGTCCTCGTCCGCTCTCCATTTGCCTTGTTCCTCTCTTTTTCCGGTATATCCGAAGGCTGTCTCCGGCACAGGCTCCCGCCTAACGTCCATTTCCTGCGGTCCTCCTGCCTGTGCATATTCATGGTCCAGCAGCTCCGGCTTCAGCAGAAAATTCTCATTCGCCGCCAGCTCGCAGAGCCGGTATATCACAATTCGTCCCGTTTCCTCTCCCTCTGCCACCCGCTCCGCCAGATACGCAAAGAGTGCTCCGTAGTCCTGCTGCCGGTTCTCCTCCGGATAATATGTGAAACAATATTTCTCCTCTTCGTAGTCGTAGAAAATATACTCCGGATTCAGCAGCAGCCGGTCCGGATCGAGCAGATAAGAGGACAGCGTCCGGATCATGCCGGCGACAGAATACAAAAGCTCTCTCAGCTGTTCCCCTCCCATTTCCATGTGATCGAACCGTCTCGCCATGCTCTGCCGTGATGTGATGTTGTAATACAGAAACTCTTCCCCATCAATGCTGCGGTGCTTGCAGGGAAGGAGGCCTTCAATCCGATTGACGGCCAACATGCGATATTGATAATCTTCTCTGGCCTTTTCCGGACATTGCAATATGATGTAGCTTGCCAGCGCATCGGAATAAAAACGTTCTTCCTGCATTGCTTCCTCCTTTTGGGCCGCTCTTCCACCGCCGGCCGACACGTGCAGGCTTTCCCTGCGCCGTAATCCTTCATCGTCGCAAAAGCTCTGTTCCCTTCTGCAGCACATAGGATTTCCTTCGAAGGCTCCGAATGCTCCAGGCAGGATCCGTTTTCCGTTTCCTGGCCCGAAAATTGGCGGACCAGATGTTCTTCGGCATCAATGCATCGCTTCCGAAGGAGGTGGGAAGAATCTGTGCCGTACCTTCAAAAACGCAGTCCCTTCCTTCCGCAGATGCCGCTGTCTCCAGCCGGCTTACCGCAAAATATTTCGTTCCGAATTGTCTCGCCGCGCCGGATTTGAGCCTTGCAGCATCCACCGTCGGTGCCCCCTCATCCTTTTGAATGCTCTCCCGAAGGCACAGAATATAGGCATCCTGCTGAAACACGCACCGATCATACAGATAGAACGAGCAGTAAATCACAATCACGAACAGGCACAATACCATCGGCATTATGAATGCGGCCTCTACGGTCATATAAGCCCCTGCGTATGCTCTCTCCCGGCCGCAGCGGCACCGTTTCGCCCCTTTTCCTGCCAAATCGATGAGCTTCTTTCCTCGTCCTACCAGAAGGATTTCGTTGCCATCCATAGAACACCCCCTGCAAGCGAAAAGGGCACAAAGGGCAGCCTGGTCTTTCGTCCCGCCCTTCCGGTCAGCAGCAGCACGCCGCTCCAGAGCGCTATGAGCAGCATCGCCAGCAGAAGAGCTGCCATGCCGTCCCACGGCTGCAATACCCCACCGATGATCAGCCACACCAGTCCGTCCCCGCTCCCGACGGCGCCTCCGGCCAGGAGGCACACTGCCAGAAGGAGAAGTCCCGGCAGAAGACAGATCCCTGCCTGCCGGACATCCATTTCCCCTCGGAACAGCCGCAGAAGGAGCAGTCCTCCGGTCAGCACCAGCCCGATGAATACCATCCGCAGCGGAACTACCCGCCGCCGTATATCCCATATGCAGCAAGGAAACAGGAACACGAGCAGTGCCGCCATCGGCAGCGCCTCCCGTACCTTTTCGTCCATCCAGAAATCTTTCACGTCCATTTTCAGGAGCCTCCGCATTTTGAACAGGCGCGCCGCGTCTTTTCCGCCTCAGAAAGCGGCACTGCGGTGATGTCCCTTTGAATGGCACTGCAGTCCGCAGAAGAATGATAGCGATTGCCGTCCCGGGTGATGACCGCTGTACTGCCTCCCTCCGGCCTGCAGCGCTCACAGGGATAGTATTTCGATCCGTCACGGCTGCGGACCGCAGCCAGCTCCGCGGCAGAAACCGTGCGAACGGAGGGATTCAGATACGTGCAGCTCTGATCCCTGTGATACACCACCCCTGACGGCGTCACGTAAACCATTGTCTCATCGGAGGTTCCGTTCTCCTCGCTGCTTCCTCCTTCCTTCGGGGCATAGCCCACCCAGGCATGTCCGTAGAATCTTGCCTGGGTCCGGAAGGTCCCAAGGCCGAACATCGGCAGGAATGGCTTGATTCGATAATCCGCCACGATGTCCACCAGATCATCCTCTCCCAGGATCGAGGACTGCAGATAAGAGATCCCGCCCGCTCCTCCCGAAAGGCAGGTGGAGGACAGCCATCCTTCCCCCAGATAAGAAGCGACCGAGCTGCGCACGTAGGTTTCCGACAGTACAAAAGATCCAAGCCCGCCCAAAGAGCGGTCTGTTTCTTCTGTCTCCTCCGTCCAGTGCTCCAGTCCGTATCTCGCATAGAAGGCATACTCCGAGACGGCCGTTCCGGTTTCATGAAGCGCCGCCAGCATACTGCTCTGCAGGCGGATCATATCGAAGATGTACAGAATTTCCGCCATGAAGAAGAGGAAAATCGGCAATGCCAGCGATGCCTCCACGGTCATGCCGGCCGGCAAGGCAGGACCCGGAAACCATGCTCTCCCCGGTTCTGCATTCCGGAGAGGCTTTTTTTGTGTGTCATGCCGCTTCCGATTCTTTTGCATCTTTGCCGTAAATCCCTTCCGGTCGGCAAACGCCCGGCATGTACGGTGAATGGTATACAGAACTTTCCGGCGAGAGCATGGTTTCCGTTCCCTGCAAGCTCTATTCATACGTTCCTTCCCTGCTGACACTGTAGGAATATCCATAGCTGCTCTCCACAACCGCCTTCAGCGTAAAGGTGTCAAGACAACGATCCAGCTGAAAGGAGCTGCCGTTTTCTCCCTTTCGCACATCCATTTCCATGATGTCCATCAATCGATAATCGCGTACGTCTCCGTTTTCCAGAAACAGCAGAATCCGCAGATATTCCTCATAATCGAGTCCGTCTCTGTCGTTTCCGCCTGTCAGCTTCGGGCAGAAGATGGACAGCAGCTTTGTATTCCATACGGCACCGGTTTTCATCAGGGGGACCTTTCCGCCGGAGAACAGAATTTTCACATCGTTAACGGCCTCCACATAGCTCCAGGCCAGAAGGATAGCGGTTGTGAACAATTCCTCCAGCTCGGGCAGAAGGCACAGCAGTGCCAGAATATTTCCCCATACCCTTGCCTCTGCCTTTTTCTCCGCATCGGAAAAGAGGAAAATCGTATTCGCCGCCAATCGGATCAGCAGAAGCGTCTGTGCTGTTTTTTCCAGATTCATCCGATCCGATGACTGTCCGAACAGCAGATATTCCATCTGATAGCCAAGCCTTCCCTTTTCCAGCAAATTCCGGTAATTTCCGCACTTCTCACTGATGTACTGGTTCATGAACAACGCATCGGCCTGTTCATAGTGGTGGCTGTTCTGCGCCACCGCACCGGATCCCTGCTGCCGGCTGCGGTGTGAAACGTACTCCGAGGTATTGACGGACTCTCCACTGACAGAGGCACCCCCCAGCACCAGCGTAAGGATCGGCGTACTGCAAAGCGCATTGATCTCTTTCCACGGATCCATTGCCTCCTCCGTATCCACGCCGTTTGCCGTCGCATAGGCTCTGGCCTGTGATACCGCTTCGCCTGCATCTGCTCCGCTTTCTCCCGCAAGCTGTTCCCTTTGATTCCTTGCTGCCTCCAGAGCGCTGCGCAGCTCACTTTCATTCTCGCTTTTTCTCCGCGACCACTCCGACAGGTCAAAGCCAAAGCCGTTGTAGGAATTCACATTCTCCAGCACGGAGGAGAGCAGGGCCTCCAGCGGCTCTGCGGACATGTAGGCATTCACCTGTTCACGCACAACACCGCATCCGTCATCCAGCGCAAAGCGTATGTCCGTCAGCTCCGTTTCCCGCAGCGATGTCCTTGTAAAATCTGCTCCCGCCGGTCCCTTTATGCCGCCGGAGGAAAGATTCTTCTCCAGATATTCCTCCATATGGGCCTTTGTATTCGCAATATCACCTACGCCGCTTCCGTAGGCGGTATCGATCATCAGCAGGTCATATTGCAGGAACAGCTCCCGGCTGAATTCCGCCAATACAGAATTCACTGCTACATCCGCTGCGAATTCTGCCTGCATCCTCACAGCATTTCGCCTGGCACCGTCCAAAAGTGTGAAAACAAGCGACAGGATGATGGGGAGCGCAAGAGCAAGGAAAACCGTCAGGTAGCCGTTCTCCTTCTTCCCTTTGTATGTCGCACGGTATGTACCGTTTCGCAGTTTTCCGGTTGCTTTCGTCTCCCGCACCCCCTTTATGGTTTCCGTTACCTCGTTTGCAAGGCCGGTTATTTAAAAATCGATGTACCGGTACTCACGCTGCCGCAAAGCCGGCAGCTGTTTGCCGCCTACCCCAGGACATCGTTGCTCTTGCTGGTGATCGCTTCGAATATCGTGTTCACCAGGGATGTCAGCTGCTTCTTAAAGATAATGACCAGCCCGATCAGCACGACAATGATCAGAATGAGCTCCACCGTCCCCATTCCGGATTCGTCGGCAAGGAACGTTGATTTTCTGCATTTCTGCCGCAATCGGTTTCTCATTTCTCTTATTTTCCATCCCATGGAATAAACAAAGATCGGATACATAGAATCCCCCTTTCTGCCGCAGCTATAAGGAGAAGCTGAAATACGCCGGAATCATGATGATCACCAGAGTGATTCCCAGCATCATCAGCATCGGAAGGAGCAGCTTCGTCCCTGCCTCCTCTCCCATCTGTCTGGCAATTCCTCTTCTCTCTTCAAAGGAACGGTCCGCCTCTTCCTGCAGTGCCTTCAAAAGCGCGCCGTTTCCTTTGATCTGGTTTGCCGCCAGCAATGCGCCAAGCTTGGCATACTGTCTGGTATGGCATCTTCTGCCAAACTCGGCATAGGCGGATGTCTCCGGTATGCCATTCTCCAGTTCCCGGCAGACCAGTACAATTTCTTCATATACATATCGTTTCTCACCCCCTTTTCGACGCTTCGCCCGGTAATCCTCCCCCAAACGCAGGAAAATGTTCCTTATACTCATCCCGGCTCCCAGGAAAAGCGTTATTTTACTGACAATCAACGGGTAGTCCAGCGTCAGCTCACGGTCCCTGTGCAACACTTTCTGATGCAGTTCCCGGTCCATTTCAAACGCTGCCGCACCCCCTGCCACGAGAATCAGAAGGAAAATCCATTGCCCCGATTCCTCCCGTACCTGCGTCCATCGAACAGCGGTACCGTCGATTACCGCCGGCAGAAAGAAAAAGCTCTTTTCCGCGCTGTCCGCCTCCTCCTGCTCCAGCTCTTCCGTAATCCTCTCCTGCAGGGCCTCTTCTCCATCCGGCAGCTTCGGAAAAACCATCACCTCGTAGCGTCTGCTCCACGAATTCCCTTCGTAGGTGAGCGTTGCCGTCAGCTGCACACTCTGATGCTCTCCCTGCTCCAGACGATCGGAATAAACCGTTCCGTCTGCGTCGATCACGCCGTAATTGCTGCTCTCCCACGAAATCCGGAAGGGATAATCGCCAAGTGCCTGCAGCAGCTGCAGATTTCCTGTCACATAGTGAAGGCCCCGATTGTCTCCCGCAATTTCCTCTTCCAGCTCCTCCAATGCCTGCTCTGCCATTTTCTCTGCCTCTTCCCCGGTATATTTTCTGCTGCCTACCACAATGCGGTATTCACCGTACTCCTCTTGTCCGTTCTGCGTATCCGCCTCTGCCCTCGCGGTCACCGTCAATGCCGGTTCCTCATACCCCGGTCGCTCGATGGAGCCGTCCGGCCGGATGCTGCCCGGCCCTCTCTCCGAAATCCAGATTGCAATTCCCAGAAGATCTGCCGCCAGTGCGAAGGTGAGCATTGTCTGCAGCTGCCGGATCCGATGCCTTGCCATCTCCCCTTCCGGCTTCACCGACGGATGCAGGATGGCAAGATCCCGGCGCACCTTCTCCGTCAGAACCTCCCCCGCAGAGAATCTGCTCCCCGCCGGTCTTCCTTTCCCGGCTCCTCTTTGCCGGCTCCTCCGGTAGAGATATACCGCCATCCTGCGCAATACCGCCTCCGCTGTGCTCAGCTTCCTCCCTGTATAAAGCTTTTCCTTCCGCGAGAGCACCGCCAGGATTCCCAGCATTCCCGCGATTGCAAGATAAACAATGAGCCATCGCATCCGATTCTCCTTTTCACCTTCCGCTCATTCCGACTTCCTGTAATGTCCGCGTGTGCCGCGGCCCTTCCCCTTTCTCAAACCCTGATCGCAATGATTCTCTCCGAGAGCCGGAAGGCCGCCACATATACCGCAAGACAGGCCGTCATCACCGCAATGCCGGCCGGATTGTGGTACAGCACATCAAAAAAGCCGCGGGAACTGATTCCTATGTAGGCGATGATGCCAAAGGGAACGACATCCATAATCAGCTGCTCCAGCCGTTTGCTGCTGACCAGAATACTGATCTCCCTTTCCACATCGATCCTCTCCTGAATCTGTGTCATGGTTCTTTGCAGGATCTCCGTCATGTTGCCGCCGCTCCTCCGGGCAATGGTAAAGACTTCCGCGAAATCACGGATTTCCTCCGAACCGCTCCGCATTGCGAATTCCTCCAGCAAGGTCTCCAATGCCACATTGCTGTCCAGTCCTCCCCCTATGAGCTGCAGCTCTTTGCACATTCTGCTACCGCTTCCGAAAAGGAATTCCATCTCCCTTCCCGCTTCCCGGAAGGCATTTTCACAGGAATATCCCGCCTTCAGCGCCGTCATCACGCTGTTCATGCACTCCTTGAATTCCAGCACCAGCTCCCTGCATTGCTGCTCCTCCTCTGCCCGTTTCTGTCTCCGGTAGATCGGTCCCAGAAGCGGCAGCAGAAACAAAAAGGCCGCTGCCGAGGAATAGAACACCTCCGCAATGATCAGCAGAATTCCGATTCCTTCCAATAAGAACAGGAAGGCCTTTTTATTGGTCCGGACATCGAATTCCTGCAAGAGCCAGTTTTTCCGTGTTCGTAAGCGCGTTCTGAGCAATCCATTCGCCCTCCACCCTTCCATTCCGCTCCCTTCTTTCACGAAAGGTGAACAACGTCTGCATTCGGATCTCTCCGTTCTGCATGCCGAGAATTTCCGAAACCTCCAGCACCTTCCGACTCTTATCCCGCAGCCGCCCAAGATGAACCATCAGGTCGATGGCCGATGCCAGCTGCGCCCGAATTGCCGCAATGGGCAGCTCGGCACCCTGCAGGACCATCACCTCCAGTCTTGCCATCATGTCCCTCGCACTGTTGGCGTGTCCGGTGGACATCGACCCATCGTGGCCCGTGTTCATTGCCTGAATCATATCCAGTGCCTCTCCTCCGCGGACCTCTCCTACGATGATCCGGTCCGGCCGCATGCGAAGAGACGTACGGATCAGATCCCGAATGCTGATGGGCCGGCACCCCTCCACGTTTGCATTCCTTGCCTCCAGGCGTACCAGATTCGGAATATGGCGGATCTGGAGCTCTGCGTTGTCCTCGATGGTGATGACGCGTTCCTGCTCCGGAATGTATGCGGAAAGCGCATTGAGAAAGGTGGTTTTGCCGGAGCCGGTGCCGCCGCTGATGAAAATGTTGCAGCCCGCCTTTACCATCTGTCCGAGCCATTCAGCAAGCTCCGCAGAGACAGAACCAAAGGTGACCAGATCCTCCATTTCAATCGGATGCTCCGGGAACCTGCGAATTGTCATGATCGGTCCGTTCAGGGCGGCCGGCGCCAGCACTACATTGACGCGATCACCGTTTGGAAGTCTGGCATCCGCAATGGGAGACGCTTCATTGACCACGCGGTTGCACCCGGACACCACCTTTGTCACAACGTCCAAGAGCCGCTCCTTTGACGCAAAGTGCATCGGCACCTGCCGGATTCGTCCTGCGCGTTCAATGAAGATATGATCCGCGCCGTTGATCATAATTTCCGTAACGGACGGATCCTCCATCAGATCCTGCAGCACATCCAGCTTGCGCAGGGAATGAAAAATATCCTGCCGCAGTCTTGTCCTCTCATCGAGGAACAGCGATTGTTCCGCCGCCGTTCCGGTGATTTGCGCATCGATCAGCTCCAGCACCTTTTCGTCGCTGATCTCTCTTGCAAAATCAATCTGCTCCAGCACGCTGTCGTGAATTTTCTCTCTGCATGCTGCCAGATAGTCGCTTCTTTGCTTCCGGCGGCTCTCCTCGTCACTCTCTTCTCCCACGCCGGTTCTCATCGGCACCATATCCGGCCTCCTCCATCAGCTTCTGTACGCATTCCGCCATTTCTCCGTGTGTCAGATTGTCCATCGCTGCCGGGAGCTCCTCAAATCTTCGGAACTGCCATTTTCTCGTTTTCGCGGCAATGTCGGCGCAGCCCATCTCCCGCAGCAGTCTCTCATAATCACCGACCTTTGCCGCTGAGACCGCATCCTCGCGGACAATCGTGATGACCTGCTCACAGGCCCGCAGCATTTCAAACAACCCGTCCACCGATTCCGACAGATCCAGCAGAACGAACTCGTACTCCGTCATCTGCTCCATCGACCGGAACAGGGAAATCCATTTCTGTGCCGGTGCAGAACGAAGCTCCAGAAAGGATTTCATCGGTGGTATGTAATCGAGCTCCCCCAGCCGATAGGTCAGAAGTCCCAGCTGCGCCGGGAGCTTCTCTCTCGCACATTCGTTGTAATACAGAAGGTCCGCAGCCGAGCCGTGAAAGGCCTGCCCCAGAAGCCTCTCCATTCCCGAATAAGCCTCCAGATTGATGTACAGTGTCTTCTGCCTCTGCGACAGAAACTCTCCGACGGTCAAGGCCGCTGTCGTCTGGAGACATCGCGTAAGCGGAGAGTAGAAGCCGATCACCCGCATCGGTCTCCCGTGCCGCAGCATCCCCGGCACCGTTTTCTCATCCTGCAGCACCATCCGGCGGATCACCTCCAGAACACCGTCCATAGACTGGTATTTACTGACATTGGCGATCTCTTCGATGTACTGCTCCGTTTCATTCAGTACCAGCAGCTCTCCTCCCAGTCCTCCCTTTCGGTATTCCCTCTCCGAAACAATAACCAAAGAGGCACCTTCGTAATTTTCCTTCCCGAGAAGGCTCTCTCTGGAGGTATACAATTCAATATCAAACGGAAACGGCAGATGGCTCTGCAGATATTCCATCAATCTCTCGCCATAAGACGGCTCACTGTCGCACAGCAGAATTCTCGGACGAAGCGGTAACCCTTTCTGCAGATTCTCCGTTTCTGTGTTTCCTGTGCATCGTTCCCGATCTGTATAAGACGACTTCTGCGTGGCTGGATGCATATTGTCCTTTCTCACCGGCGGTTCTCCGGGTGATCTTCTGAAAAGTTCTCTTTGCATTCGGAAAGCCTCGATGTGGCTGACCGGAGACGGTTCGGGTCATGAAATCCGGAAGGATGGATGTATGGTTTGCGGCAATTTTCTGCCCGGCAGAGAATTGCCGAAGTGCAGAAGATAGGATGATGATATGGCATTCAGAAAGGATAAAGATCTCCCCCCGGAGTGTCCGACCCTGGGCCTGCGTTTCCTTTTGTGAAACGCCGCCACCTTCATTGCGGAATTCATCCAGCAATACGAACGGTAAAAATTAACTGCTTTGTTCGGGTAGGCCTTTTCGGGGCATACCCCTCCCGCCGGCAGGACCGCATCAGAGACCCGGCCCCTTGGGCCTTTCATCAGATAACTGCAAATGGAGTTCACATACCCGGATGTATGAGGATCCCGGGCAGGCCGGCAGAACGCCGGCAAACGACTGGATGAATACCTTTCTCTCCCTTTTCGGGTGTCCCCTCGGGAGATGTGGGCATCGTATCAAAGGACCTGGGGCTTTTCAAGGCGTTTCCGCGGCATCTCTCCAATTTCGGCACATCTGCACAGCCTTGCATTTTCACGGTTGTCGCATATTCTGTCCCTTCTCACGCAATCCCCGCTTTTCACATCTCTGCTCGGTGTCCTGTACTTTCGTTATTACGGTACAGTGCCGACCAAGCGACAGGGTGGCGGAGAATGTCCGAATCAGGGGCCTTGTGAGGCCTCGGTGCTTGCGAGCGTATTTTGCGAGCTTAGCACCGCTAGGTCCGAGCACGGAACGAGAGTG
>CAVAUJ010000073.1:0-10980 GCA_963591995.1 Succinivibrio sp. | reverse complement strand
CCCTGGTGCTGGTGTGCGTCGGAATCTGCGTGGTGAACATCCCGGCGGCCGGAAAGCGGGAAAGAGGCGCATAGGCAGCACAGGAGGCAGGGTTACATTTCGCCCGCCAGCCAGCAACGGGTCCTGGCGGAGTTGTCCGATCAGGGGGCACTCTCGTTCCGTGCTCGGACCTAGCGGTGCTAAGCTCGCAGAATACGCTCGCAAGCACCGAGGCCTCACAAGGCCCCTGATCCGGACATTCTCCGCCACCCTGTTGCTTGGCTGGCGAGTGAACTGTAACGAGGCAGGATGCGAAAGTAGCGCTTTCCCGCGATCGCAGCTTTCCTTTTGCCGGAGCCTGGTATAAACTGACTGTATGTGTGCAGATAGCGCAGATGGAATACAACAGATGTGTCCATGCAGGGGTTCGTGCCGCCTGCGGCAGGAGGAGGTTGTCAATATGAAGAAGCTTGGTAAGGTGATCGTCGGATCCGCCCTGTTGGGTGCGGCGGCATACGGAGCCCATGTATATCTGAATCGTCTGGAGCAGGAAGAGGACATTTTCGAGCCGGATGCAGCGGAGGATGGAGCGGCGGCTCCCTCCTATACAGAACTCGAAGAGGCGGCCGGCCGTGCCTACACGACGATTCAGCACAGCTCCCGTCAGGCGATGGAGAAGGTAAGAGAGGCCGTTGGCCCCAAGGGCGGTGAGGTCATGGATGAGATCGGTGCCGCCGCAAAGGAAATGGGGAAAACCGTCATGAATTCGGCAGACAGGATCATGGACATTCTGCAGAGCAAGGACGAGGAGGCAGAGGCCGTGGAGCCGGAGGAGGCAGAGGAGCCGGCGGCAGAGGATGCCCCTGCCACAGAGCCGGAGGAGGCGTCTCCCTACGTGGTGCTCAAAAGCGCAAAGGCAGCGGCAACGGAGGAGAACTCCCGGACGGAAGAGGCGGCAGCGGCTCAGGCAAGGGAGCTTGCCAAGGCGGCAGACGAATTGAAGATAGAGGAATTCTTCGATGACGAGGATGAGATGGAAGCGCGCGCAGGAGCTGCCGAATAGGTACGTCGATTTTTAAATAACCGGCCGGTTATTTTGCAAACGAAGTACCGGAGTGCTGCGGTCTGACCGGTACATCGATTTTGCAAACGATGTACCGGCGGTCTATGAGCCGACAGTGACAGAAGGAGGAGCCGTTCCGCAGATCTGCATGAGAGCAGACTTGCGGGACGGCTCTGTTTTCTGTCGGCAGCTGCCGTGAACAGACATTCCCGGAAGGCACGTGACCGTACGGTGCGGGCGATGGATTTTGTCTGCGGGTGATGGATTTACTCTGAAGCAACAGGAGATGGGAAGATATGGGCTATCGATTCTGCCTGGGGGCCTCCGGCGCCGGGAAGAGCAGGCTGTTGTACACATGGATGACGGAAAAGGCGGGGGAGGCACTGGACCGTCTGGATTTCTCACAGAATTATGTGGTGGTGGTACCGGATCAGTATACCATGCAGACCCAGAAGGATCTGGTGCGGGAGGCCGGCAGCCGTGGGGGAATCCTGAACACCGATGTGCTCTCCTTCGGCCGGCTCTCCCATCGCATTTTCGAAGAGCTGGGAGCGGACAGGAGGGGTGTCCTGGATGATATGGGCAAAACACTCCTGCTTCGCAGGATCGCGTCCGGGTGTGCGAAGGAGCTGACGGTTCTGCGCACCGGGCTGGAGCGTCCGGGCATGATCGCAGAGGTGAAGTCCGTTCTCTCGGAATTCATGCAATATGGCCTTCGCCCGGCGGACGTGCAGGGACTTGCGGAATGTGCGGAGAGGAGCGGACAGGGGAGTCTGGCGGCACGGCTGCGGGATCTTTGCCTTCTCTACGAAGCCTTTCTGGAGAACCGAAAGGACCGCTACATCACGGGAGAGGAGACGCTGGACCTTCTGGCGGAGGCTGTGCCGCACTCGAGGCTTGTGGCGGAGAGCGTCTTTGTATTCGACGGCTTTACCGGCTTTACGCCGGTGCAGAACCGTGTCCTGCTCGCGTTGATGCAGAATGCAAAAGAGGTGATCTTTGCATTGGATTACGCGCCGGACGGCGGGACGCCGATCGAAGAGGTGCTGGACGGGGCACCCTTTGAGGAGCAGGATCTGTTCTACCTCACGCGGAAGACGGCGGCCACGCTGGTGAAGATGGCGGCGCGGGCCGGTGTGCCGCGGGAGGATACCTGGTACGTGAACTTTGAGGGGCGCTTTGCACACAATCCGGCACTGGCGCATCTGGAGCGGTGCCTGTTCCGTTATCCGGTGCAGCCCTATAAGAATGCGGCGCAGCAGCCGGAAACCGTGTCCGGTGCCGGTCAACCGGGCGACACCCCGGTGCATATCGTTCTGGCCGGCAATCCGACGGAAGAGGTGCGGCAGGTTTTCCTGCGGATCCGGGAACTGATGGAGCAGGAAGGCTATCAATATCGGGATTTTGCCATCGTGACGGGAGATCTTTCCTCCTATGCAGAGGAGATTTCAATTGCGGCAGCCCGCTATGAGATACCGGTATATCTGGATGCCGGCCGCGCCATCCTGCAGAATCCGCTGACGGAGAGCATTCGGAGCGCGCTGGAGATCGGCGGAGGAGATTATTCCTATGAAACCGTCTTCCGTTACCTGCGGAGCGGTCTGTCGGGGCTTTTGACGGAGCAGGTGGACAGGCTGGAGAATTACTGTCTGCAGCATGGCATCGCCGCGCGGAAACGGTGGGAGAGTGCCTTTGATGCGGAATTCGAGGAGATGCGTCAGGTCTTCCTTCAGGGCATCCGACCGCTCCGGGGGAAGGGACGAGCTACGGCGGGGGAACGCGCGAAGGCGCTGTACCGGTTTCTGACGGGAATCCGGGCGGGCGAGCAGATGGAGGCCATGGCGGATGCCCGGAAGGAGGCAGGAGATACGGCTGCGGCCATGGAATACCGGCAGATCTATCGGGCCGTCCTTGATCTTCTGGACGAAATCCACGAGCTTTTGGGGGAAGAGCCCTTGACGGCCGGGGAATTCCTGGAGCTGCTGGAGGCAGGCTTTGCGGAGATCCGTCTGGGGACCCTGCCGCAGCAGGTGGACCGGATCCTTGCGGGAGACATCGAACGGACGAGGCTTTCCCAGATCCGTGTTCTGTTCGTTGTTGGCGTGAACGACGGAATCATCCCCGGAAGCGCGTCCAAGGGAGGGCTTTTGTCGGATTTTGACCGGGAATTTCTGCAGGAATCGGATTTTCTGAAGGAAACCGGCGGGGAGCTGGCGCCGACACCGCGCCAGCAGATGTACATCCAGCGACTGTATCTTTACATGAATCTGACCAAGCCGACGGATCGGCTTTATTTGTCGTATGCAAAAATGGACGCGAACGGCGGCAGTCTGCGGCCGTCCTATCTGGTCGGATTGCTGGAGCAGCTGTTCCCGGGGCTGCGGCGGGAGATTCCGGAAGAGAGACCGGTTTCCGAACAGCTGTGGTCGACAAAGGATGCGGCAGGCTTTCTTTCGGAATCTCTTCGCCGGTACGCCGACGGAAGATTCCGGAGGGACCAAAAGGGTGCAGAGGAGGTGCTGACCTTGTACGGCACCTGCCTGCAGTCCGAGGAGCGGCAGGGGCGGGATGCACTGATCCGCCTGCGGAAGGCGGCCTTTGCCCGGTATTCGCCGCGGCCTCTGTCGCCGGAGACGGCGCAGCTCCTCTATCAGAAACGGATCAAGGGCTCCGTGACGCGGCTTGAGACGGCGGCCGGCTGCTACCTTCGGCAATTCCTTCGATACGGTCTGCAGCTGCAGGAGCGGGAGATCTACCGCGTTGAGGCAAAGGATTCCGGCACGATTCTCCATGGGAGCATCCAGCGTTTCGGACAGCTCCTGCAGGAGCGGGGCATTTCCTGGATGGATTTTTCAAAGGAAACCGGAAGGGAGCTGGTGCGGGCAGCACTGCAGGAGCAGGCGGGCTCCTATCGGGAACAGGTTATGTATGCGACCGAGCGCGGCGCCTATGAGCTGCAGCGCATGGAGCGGGCATTGCAGCAGACAATTGATGCGCTGCAGTTTCAGCTGCAGCAGGGGGATTTTTATCCTGCGGCACTGGAGCAGGGCTTCGGCGGAAGGGGAGAGCTGCAATATCCGCTGGAGAACGGAACGCTCCTTTTGGAGGGACGGATTGACCGGGTGGATCTGGCCCGGGAGGATGCGAGGGTCTATATCAAGATTCTGGATTACAAGTCCGGTTCCAGGAGTCTGGATCTGAACCGGATCCGGGCCGGGCTGGAGCTGCAGCTGCCGCTCTACATGGAAGTAATGCGAAGAGCCATGGAGAAGCACGAGCCGGGGATTACGGCGGTTCCGGCGGCGATGCTCTACAGCCGGTTTGATCAGCCCATGCTTTCGCCCGAGAAGTCGGAAAAAATCCTGGAGGAAAAAGAGTGCTCCGGCCCCGCGGCCGCGCTGGAAAGCGGGCAGGCCATGCTGCGGGAGCGGCTGCGGCCCACCGGATATGTGGGGAGAGAGCAGGAGATTCTGCAGCATCTGGACCGGAAGCTCGGAGCCGGCGAAAGCTCACAGGTGATACCGGTTCACATCAATAAGGACGGCGCCGTTTCCGAATCCGGCAGCAGCACACTTACCGCGGAGGAATGGCAGGCGTTGACCGAAGGGATGCAGGAAACCATCTGCAGACTGGCAGAGGATATCTTAAAAGGCAGGACCGATGCCAATCCGGCAGAGCTGGATACCCGCACCACGTTCTGCACCTACTGTCCCTATAAGGACGTCTGCGGGTTTGACCGCAGGCTCCCGGGATACGAATGGCGCAAAATATGAGCCGTCAGCGGCGGCACGACGGATACCAATCGCAACAAGTGCAGGAGACAGTACCTTGGCCATGAAATTTACCGAACAGCAGCAGAAAATACTGAATGCCAGAAATCACAATATTCTGGTTTCCGCAGCAGCCGGCAGCGGCAAGACCGCTGTTCTGGTGGAGCGCATTGTCCGGATGATCAGCGAGGGCGATCATCCCATGGACATTGACCGGCTGCTGGTGGTGACCTTCACGCGGGCGGCGGCAGCACAGATGCGGGAGAGAATCGGCAAAGCGATCTCGGCACGCCTTTTGGAGCACCCGGGAGACCGTCATCTGCAGAGGCAGGAAACGCTCCTGCACCATGCGCAGATCACGACGATCGACAGCTTCTGCAGCTTCCTTCTGCGGAACCATTTCAGTGAGATCGGACTGGATCCGGGCTTTCGTCTGATGGATGAAACGCAGAATGAGCTGCTCAAGGGGGATGCCATCGGACAGTATCTGGAGGAATGCTATCGGGAGAAGACCCCGGAATTCGTGCGCTGCGTGGAGTATTTTTGCCCGAAGCGAAGCGACAGGGAGCTGGAGAGCCTGATCCGGAAGCTTTCCGCGCAGGCGGATTCGCAGGCCTTTCCGGAGGTATGGCTTGCGGAACGCAAAAAGGATTATGCGGCAAAGACGCGGGAGGAGCTCGAAGGCAGCGCGTGGTACCGGGAGCTGCTGCTGCAGCAGGTGGCAGCACTTCCGGAGTTTGCGGCGATGCACCGCGCCATGCGCAGAATCGCAGCGCTTCCGGACGGCCCCTTCCCCTATCTGAAGCTTCTTGATGAGGAAGCGGATGCCTTGTTCGATCGACTGGAGGATATGGCGCAGAGGCTGACGGGGAGGCTGTGCGAGGAGCAAACGGCAGAGGGCGTTCGGGAAGAGCTGGAGCAGGTGGCGGCATTTTCCTTCGGCAGAATGCCGGCAGTCCGGAAAATGCAGGAGAACGGCATTAACCCTGCACGGAAGGAGGCCGTGGCAGGGCTTCGCAAAAAGCTCAAGGAGAGAATGGCGGAATGGAGCGGCAGGATCTGCGAGAATCCGGAGCGGACGATCGCGAGAATGCAGGAGGTACAGGGCCCCCTGTGCACCCTGATGGATCTGGTCCTTGGCTATCGCCGTTTTCTGGCACAGAAGAAAAAGGACAGGAATTGTATTGACTTCACGGATCTGGAGCATCTGGCGCTGGAGCTTCTCGTGCGCCGCCGGGAGGATGGACGGATCGTCCTCACGCAGACCGCAGAGGGCCTTCGGGCGTATTACGATGAAATTCTGATTGATGAGTATCAGGACAGCAATGATGTGCAGGAGCTGCTGCTGTCCGCATTGGCCGGGGAGAAGAATCCTTGCTTTGTCTCAAAGCGGGAGGGGCGGTATGCCCGATTCATGGTAGGTGATGTAAAACAGAGCATCTACCGCTTTCGGAATGCCAGACCGGAAATTTTCCAGCAGAAGTTTGATACCTATCGGGCAGATGATCCGCAGACGGAGCGCATTGATCTGGACCGGAACTTTCGCTCGCGAAGTGAGGTGCTCGAGGCTGCAAACGCCGTGTGCACGAAGGTTATGCGAAGGGAAATCGGCGGCGTGAACTATGACAAAACGGTCGCCCTAAAGACGGGAGCCGATTATCCCGAGCCGTGGAAGGAAACGGGCCCGGAGGATCCCTATCGGACAGAGTTCCTTCTCGTCGACGGAAAGGCGGCAGAGTCCGGAGAGGAAGCTGCTGCGCAAAAGGACGGTGAGGATTCCGAGGAGGATGCCATTGCCGCACTCTCCTCGGCGCGCAAGGAGGCTCTGGCGGCGGCGCAGCGGATTCACGAGCTCATGGCGCAGCTGCAGGTCACCGACGAAGAGACGGGCAAGCTGCGGCCGCTTCGTTATCGTGACATTGTGATTCTGGTGCGCTCCGCCTCCGGCAGACAGGATGCGTTCCGGGAGATCTTTGAAAAGGAGGGCATTCCGCTCCATCTGGAGTACAGGGGCGGTTATTTTGCCGCCCAGGAGGTGCGGTGCATCCTTCAGATGCTGCGGATCATTGACAACCCGCGGCAGGACATCCCGCTGTACGGGGCATTGCGCGGATTTTTCGGAGGCTTTTCGGAGGATGAAATCGGACAGCTGCGGTGCATTTACCGTGGGGAGAAGGACAAGCTCCTTTATGACTGCCTCCTTGCGGCAGCAGGAAGAAAGGAACCGGAGGATTCGAAAGAGGCGGAAAAACCGGCAGACGGAACACCGGCCGTGTCCGCCGCTTTGCGGGAGCGCTGCGCGGCATTTCTGGAGCAGCTGGATTCCTATCGCAGCAAAATGACAATGACACCGGTGCACGAGCTGGTGGGCGAGCTGATCCGGGATACCGGGTACGGGTGCTACGTCCGTGCCCTGCCGGCGGGCGAGCAGCGCTATGCCAATCTGCATTCGCTTCTGGTGAAGGCAGAGAATTTTGAGCAGGGAGAATACGCAGGTCTTTTCCGGTTTCTTCGCAGCATTGACCAGATGCATACGTTCGAAGTGGATTACGGGGAGGCGGGAACGCTGGATGAGAACGCAGATGTGGTGCGCCTCACAACCATTCACAAGAGCAAGGGACTGGAGTATCCGGTGTGTCTGGTTTGCGGACTGGGATCCGCCTATTCCTACAGGAGGGATACCAGGAGTGTCCTGCTGCAGGATGCCGACATGGGCCTTGGCGTCAGCTATGTCGCCCCGGAGCTTCGCAGCCAGGTGCCGACCCTGCGTCAGCAGGTTGTGGCCGATAAGATCGAACGGGATGCCCTGGGCGAGGAGCTGCGGATTCTTTATGTTGCCATGACAAGGGCCAAGGAGAAGCTGATCCTCATGGGCTATACAAGGGATGCCGCAAGGACGCTGCAGAAGGTGCAGACGGAGCTGGCCGCCGTGCAGCTGCCGTCCGAGAAGCTTCCGGTATCCGTCATCCGGAGCTCCGGCGATTTCATGACACTCATTCTGGAGAGTATGGAGGCATTGCGGGAAGAGGGGGCGGAGCCCATACGACTGCAGACGGTTTCCGTCTCGGACCTGCAGCTTTCCGGCCTGGAGAATCAGATGGAGCAGGGAATTCTCCTTGGCAGACTGCAGCAGATGGAGGAGACAAGGATCCCGGAGCAGCTTCCGGATCCGGAGCTTGCAGCGCGCCTGCAGCGCAGGTTCCGCTGGGTTTATCCGTATGCCTCCGGAAAGGGCCTGTTCACCAAGACAACGGTGACAGAGCTCAAGCGCGCATCGATGCTGGGAGAAAGCGAGCTGGTCGCACCGGGAGAGGGGGCGGCGGAGCAGTTCCCGGCGGGGCAGTTCTCGGCGGAGCCGGTTCTGCCAAGACCCCGCTTTGCGGCGGAGATGGAAGAGGAGGGAGCGGCGGTCGATGCGGCAGGAAGGCTGAGCGGAGCGGAGCGCGGAACGGCCATTCACCGGATGTGTGAGAAAATAGATTACCGCGCATGGAGAACGCCGTCTGCCGTGACCGCGGAGCAGTTCAGGGAGAGAGTGCAGGCATTGATTGCGGAGGGGACTATGCCGGCCTCCTATGCGGATGTGCTGACACCGCAGGTATTCCTTCCCTTCCTGCGCTCGGGAATTGCGCACAGAATGGCAGAGGCAGAGGAAAAGGGACTCCTTCGCAGGGAGCAGCCCTTTGTTCTGGGACTGCCGGCCAACCGGCTGAATCCGGATTTTCCGCAGGAGGAGACCATCCTGATGCAGGGAATCATGGATGCCTTTTTCGTTGAAGGGGAGGGGAAGGATCGCCGCATTGTGGTCGTGGATTACAAGACGGACTATGTGAAGACGCAGCAGGAGCTGGCAGAGCGCTACCGCGTGCAGCTGGAGGAATACGCGGAGGCTCTCGAGAAAATGCTGCAGCTGCCGGTTTCCGAGAAGATCCTGTATTCCTTCCATCTGCGACGGGAAATCCGATTGTCTTAAGGAGGTTCCGAAAGGAAATGCTGATTAAATCAGCATTTCCTTAATCGGTATTTCCCGGGAGCATGATCCGCTCCGCCCCATGCGTGATGCCGGTTTTGCCGAAGGCATCCACGCGCACATAAACAGTCTGCCCCTTCGAGAGAGCACCGATCCGTGTCTGCCTGTCAAAGACAAGAGCGCTGTGATAGAGCTTGTCCGGTGCATAGCCCCAGCAGATGTTGTAGCCGTCTGCGGCAGGATCTGCAGAGGTGACGGTCACCGTCATATCCAGATCCCCGTTTCGGACCGCCCGGTAGGAAGGAGCCATCGGCGGCTCTCCGTCCTTTTTGCCGAAGACGCGAAGACCGGAAATGCAGGGGGCAACGCCAAACGGAATCTCCAGAACGGTGAGCCTTAAAAAGCGGATCCGGCAGCTCTCCTCCAGGTCGAGATAGTCGTTCGGAAGATTGGTATCCGCCTTGGATTTATCGGCAATGACGACATAGGTTTCTGCATCTGCAGAGCCCTCGAGGATCCATCTTGTGACACGGTGCTCCCGGTCAATGAAGCGGTCGGCATCCTTCGGGATCGGGCCGGGAGAAGGGAGCTGCGGCAGGTCATCGGCAAAATTGATCTGTACACCGCGGACATCCATGACCTCACCGAGATCCGTCAGGATCCATTCGCCGGGCGCCGCAGAGGCTGCCTTCCAGAAGGTTTTGACATTTTCGTCAAAGGCGGAGGAAACGGGATGACCTTCCGCCTCCGAGGAGGCCGTTGCCGCAGCGCCGCGGGAGAGCAGCATATAATCCGGCTCGGCAAAGGGATCGCGCCTTGCCTTTTCCACGCAAATGGGCCAGTCGCCGTAATTCTGGTTGCAGAAGAGGACGCCGTCCGCATCAAAGCCGGCGGGCCAGAGGCCGCAGCGCCGCTCGAACATGTGATTGACGCTGATGCGCATGCTCGCCGTGTGCCAGAAGCTCCCGGTCGCATCCTCGGTCGTGGAGCCGTGTCCGGCTCCGGGGAAAAAGCCGCCGGGCTCATAGGAGTAGGGATTGTTCGCGGCGGGATAAAAGGGGCCGAGGGGGGCATCTGCCTCATACACACCGTCGCCGTAAATGTTGAACTCTGTGCCGGGGAAGGCATATTGGAGATAGTACCGGCCGTTGTGTTTGTTCATCCAGGCACCTTCAATGTACGGCATCCGGGAAAAGGCACTGCGCAGACCGGTAAGCTCCGCCTCGGAGAGCATCGAGCGGTTTCGGCCGGAGGCGGCAAGATGCTCGTCAATGACGTTTGCCAGCTCCTCCTGTGAAAGCGGCGGCGCGGTGTGATTCTCCCCGCATCGCTCATAGCCATGGCGGAACGGATCCCCGAAGATCAGCTCATGCCGTTCGCCGATGGGCTTCATGGTGGCGGGATCAAGCTCGGTGCCGTAAATGGGAAAGATGTTGGTGCAGCCGTAGTAGAAATAGAACCGGCCGTCATCATCGACGAACAGGTTGGGATCCCAGAAATCAAAGGTTCCGGGGATTTTCTCATAGGGGCCGTTCAGAATATCACGGGTGCGGTAGAAGTCGCAGATCCGGCCGCTGCGGGACGCACAAAAATAAACGTAGTCGCCGACTACAGTGACATCCGGCGCGTAATCGTACAGCGGGAGCTCCTCCGGCAGCGGATGCACGGTCCAATGCACCAGATCATCGGACACCCAGACCGAGAGGGTCATCGATGCGAAAATATAGTATTTCCCCCGGAAGAGGATCAGGGAAGGATCCGCCGCCTCGCGGGAAATCTGCAAAGGAGGACCATCCGGACCGACCACGGAAGGATTCGAACGGATGAACTGGTACTTGTATTCGACGTTGATGGGATTGCAATAATGTGTGCTCATGGATGTCGGCTCCTCACTCTGTTACATCGATTCTTACATAACTGACCTGACTGGTTTCGCGGAAAAACGGTGTCTGTCGGAGGACAGACGCCTGTCCCGATGCCTTAGTATATCATCTGTGGTCAGGAAACGATCCGGGAATATGGTTACTGTACACCCGCCGGTTGGCGACGGGTCCTGGCGGAGTTGTCCGATCAGGGTCACTCTCGTTCCGTGCGCGGACCTAGCGGTGCTAAGCTCGCAGAATACGCTCGCAAGCACCGAGGCCTCGCAAGGCCCCTGATCCGGACATTCTCCGCCACCCTGTCGCTTGGCTGGCGAG
>CAVAUJ010000072.1:0-11631 GCA_963591995.1 Succinivibrio sp. | reverse complement strand
TGCTATGACAGCATCAGTCTCGCACCGTCCGGCGTGACGGCGCAAACGGTGCCGGTCACGATCTCCCCGCAGCGGTGGCCCGCAGCCGGGACCAGAGCCTCCGTATAGCGCATGGTGTGCCCGACGTAACAGTCTCTGCCGTCAACGTTCACCGTCTCCTCCAGCAGAACCTCCTCCTGCTCTCCCACAAAGCTCTCCCGGTAGGCGACCGCATCGCGGTGCGTCATTTCCAGCAGAACGTCGCTGCGCGCGGCCTTCACGGAATCCGGGCACTGGTTCGGGAATCGCTCGGCCGCGGTTCCCTTCCGGACGGAATACTTGAATACATGGATCTCATAAAAGCCGATTTCCTGCAGAAACCGCCGGCTGGCCGCGAACTCCTCCTCGGTCTCCCCCGGGAAGCCGACGATGACATCGGTCGTAATCGCCGGCCGGTCGTAGCATTCCCGCAGAATTTCCACGCCCCTTTTGTATTCTGCCGCCGTGTAGTGACGGTTCATCCGCCGCAGGGTCTCATCGCAGCCGCTCTGCAATGAGAGGTGGAAATGCGGGCAAACCTTGGAAAGTCTCCGTATGCCCTCTGCAAAGTACGGTGTGATGATCCGCGGCTCCAGTGAGCCCAGGCGGATTCTCTCGATGCCGGCAAGGAGCTGTATTCTGGTAAGGAGGCTGAGCAGCTCTCTGTCCGGCTCCTTCCCCTTTTCCCTGCCGTAGGAGCTGATGTGAATGCCGGTCAGAACCACCTCCTTCACACCCTCCGCCGCCAGATGCCGGATCTCCTCCAGAATGTCCTCTTCCTCCCGCGAGCGGATTCTCCCCCGCGCGTAGGGAATGATGCAATAGGAACAGAATTGATTGCACCCGTCCTGAATCTTGATATCTGCGCGGGTGCGTCCCGGTACATTCAGCTGCATGGCTTCAAAGGAGGGCGATTTGGTCAGATCCGCTCTGGTTTTCTCCTTTGCAAGCTCCCCTTCCCGATAGTCCAGAAGGATCTCCCGCAGGCTCCCCTTCCGGTTGTTCCCGATGCACAGATCCACCAGCGGGTCCTCTTCGAGCCTCTGCCGGTCCGTTTCCACATAGCAGCCTGCGGCAATGACCAGAGCCTCCGGATTGTTCTTCCGCGCCCGATGGAGCATCTGCCGGCTCTTCCTGTCCGCAATATTCGTGACGCTGCAGGTGTTCACGAGATACAGATCCGCCCGTTCCTCGAAGGGCACCATTTCATAGCCCAGCTCTTTCAGCTGCTGCACCATCACATCCAGCTCGTAGCTGTTTACCTTACAGCCCAGATTATGAACGGCTGCTTTCTTCATCGTTACCTCTTTATATCTCTCAATCGTTACTGTACAGACGTCAACCAGGCGACAGGGTGGCGGAGAATGTCCGGATCAGGGGCCTTGCGCGGCCTCGGTGCTTGCGAGCGTATTTTGCGAGCTTAGCACCGCTAGGTACGCGCACGGAACGAGAGTGGCCCCTGAGCGGACAACTCCGCCAGGACCCGTCGCCGGCGGGCGTCTGTACAGTATCATTTCCACCAAGCTCTGTGACCATTCCGAACAGCCGGATTGACTTTTGCGGGCGGGATAATTACTATTATTTACCAGAATAACTGTTCAGCAGTAAAGGGGGTCTCTTTTATGAAGACAATCAAGATTTCTCTGAATTCCATCGACAAGGTGAAGTCCTTTGTCAACGACATCACCAGGTTTGATTCCGATTTTGATCTCGTATCCGGTCGTTACGTCATTGATGCGAAGTCCATCATGGGCATTTTCTCTCTGGATCTTTCCAAGCCCATCGATCTCAACATTCACGCAGAGGAGAACGTGCAGGAGATCCTCGATGCACTGGCCCCTTATGTCATCGAGTGAGTTCGTTTTCTCATTCGCCTGCGTTCACTGATTTGCGTCCATTCATTTGTATTCGTTGATTGCCAAAGGCGGGAATCCCTTCGGGGGTTTCCGCCTTTTTGCTGTTTCCGGTGCACGGTTTCGCGCAGCGGCCTTCTCCTACATTCCCGGCAGGAGCGGTGCCTCTCTTTCCTTGAGCCTGCGCACGCCGTTCTCGCTGACGACCAGGATTTCGTCCGTGTCCAGCGCCCTTTGCACCATCTCATCGATCTGCTCGTCCAGATGATGCTCGTGCTGCTCGATGACACCCGCGAGCGGCTTGGTCACCGGGTGCTTGGCCACGAAGATGGTGCAGCAGTCCTCATAGGGCAGGATGGAGGTGTCATAGGTCCCGATCTTCTTCGAAATGGTGATGATGTCCTCCTTGTCGAAGGCGATCAGCGGGCGGAACACCGGCAGCGTGCATACGGCATTGGTGACGCCGAGGCTCCTCGTCGTCTGCGAGGCGACCTGACCGATGCTCTCGCCGGTGATCAGGGCCTCACACTCGGTCCGCTTCGCAATCTGCTCTGCGATCCGCATCATGTAGCGGCGCATGATGATCGTCAGCTCATCGTGCGGGCATTTCTCATAAATATAGAGCTGAATCTCGGTAAAATTGATGTTGTGAAGGTAAATCGGCCCGGTGTAACGGGACACGGCCGCAGCCAGATCCACCACCTTCTGCAGGGCGCGCTCGCTGGTGTAGGGAGGCGCATTGAAATAGACGGCGTCCAGCTTGAGGCCGCGCTTTGCGCACATCCATCCGGCCACCGGGGAATCGATTCCTCCGGAGAGCAGCAGCATGCCCTTCCCGCTGCAGCCCACCGGCAGGCCGCCGGGCCCCGGCAGAACATGGGAATAGAGATAGATCCGCTCACGGATCTCCACATGCAGCAGGACCTCCGGCTCGTGCACATCCACGCGTGCCTCGGGGAATCTGGTCAGAATCTCCTCCCCGATCTCCGCATTCATCTCCATCGAATCCAGGGGATAGCTCTTCGCGAGGCGCCTTGTGTGGACCTTGAAGGTCACTGCACGGTTCTCGTACTCTTCACCGAAGAAATCTCCTGCTGCCTTCCGCAGCTGGTCCACCGGCACCACCGGCATGATAACGGTAGGGCAGATGCCCACGATGCCGAAGACACGTCCGAGGCTCTCCGTCACCTCATCGTAATCGTATTCCTCCGGGCAGTTGACGAAGATGCGCCCGCTGGTGCGGTCAACCGTGAATTTTCCCTCGCAGCGCTTCAGCGCAATGCGGATCTGGTTGATCAGCTGTCCCTCGAAAATCCCGCGGTTCTTGCCCTTAATCCCGATCTCGGCATATTTAATCAAAAAAGCATGATACTTCATCTCTTACAAACCTCTCGTGCATCCTGCATCATCTTCTCGTATAACGGCGCAGGAACGGCAGGAGCTCCGCCAGCGCAGCGGCCGCCGCGTCCATATCCTCCATCGTGTTCATCACCGAAAGGCTGAACCGGAGCGTAGCGTCGAGATACTCCTTCGGCAGACCGATGGCAGTCAGCGTGTCGGAAACGTGCGGATGATTGGACGCGCACGCGCTTCCCGCCGACACGTAGATTCCCTTTTCCTCCAGCGCATGGAGCAGCACCTCTGCCCGGATGCCGTCAAAGGAGAGGCTGATGACGTGCGGTGCGGTTTCGCGCAGGGACAGCCCCTCCATTCCGTTGACACGGACCCCTTCGATCTTTGTTACCTTCTCCAGAAAATGCTCCTTCATGGCGTAAAGGGTGTCCAGCTCTGCGTCCAGCTCCCTGCACAGCAGCTGTGCCGCCAGCGCCATGCCGGCGATGCCGGCCACGTTCTCCGTTCCGCTGCGCATTCCTCTTTGCTGGCCGCCGCCGTACATGATGTTGGTCAGCTTCACCCCGTCTCCCACATAGAGCAGCCCGATTCCCTTGGGGGCATGAATCTTATGGCCGCTCGCCGAGAGAAGGTCGACCCCGAGCTTTTTCGGATGAATCTGCGCCTTGCAAAAGCCCTGCACGGCATCCACGTGGAACAGCGTCTGCGGATTCTTCTCCTTGATGGCCCTTCCGATCTCCGCAATCGGCTCCAGCGCACCGATCTCATTGTTGGTATGCATGACGGACACCAGCAGCGTGTCCTTCCGCACGGCCTCCCTGACCTGCTCCGGCGTCACTCTTCCGTTCCGGTCGACCGGAAGATAGGTGACCTCATAGCCCTCGGACTCCAGATATTTCATCGTCTCCAGAATGGCCGGGTGCTCGATCTGCGTCGTAATGAGGTGCTGTCCCCTGCGCCGGTTGGCTCTTGCCGCACCGATCAGGGCGAGGTTGTCGGATTCGGTTCCGCAGGATGTGAAATACAGGTTCTGCGGCGTGCATTTGAGAACCTCCGCCAGAAGCTCCCGCGCCCCCCGCAGCTCCATCTCCGCCTCTACGCCCTTGTGATGCATGCTGGAGGGGTTGCCGTATTCCTCCAGATAGATGCGCTGCATCTTCTCCGCCACCTCCGGGAAAACCCTGGTGGTCGCCGAATTGTCCAGATAGATTTCTCTTATCTCACTCATTTTCTCTCTCGTTATGTATCCGTTCCGTACCTGTCCATTCAGCAGGAACCGGTCGCCTGCGGACCGCTTCGTGACGGAAACCGACCGGTGGCCGGGAGCGCAGGAACCGGAGCGGATCAGCCGATCTCCAGTATATAAATCAGCCACGCCAGCACGGCGAGCCCTGCCGTCTCCGTCCGCAGGATGCGGTTTCCAAGAGAGATCGGCCGGATTCCGGCCTCCCTTGCCATCTCCACCTCCTCCGGTGTAAAGCCTCCCTCCGGGCCGATGAAGATGCTCACGGCCTGCCCCGGCCGGATGCTCTCCAGATAAGCTCTGGTGGAGCCGTCGTTTTCCTGCAGCTCATAGGGAATGAGGCGAACCGAGGTCTCCTCTTCCGCATATCGGACCGCTTCCTTCATCGTCATCGGCTCATGTACCGTGGGAACGATTCCCCGTTTGGACTGCGAAGCGGCCGCCTCTGCAATTCCCTGCCAGCGCGCGCATTTCTTCTGTGCCTTCGCAGCATCCAATTTTACCACGCATCGCTCCATCCGCACAGGGATCACCTCCGCAACCCCCAGTTCCACGGCCTTTTGCACGATCCATTCCATTTTGTCTGCCTTGGGAAGGCCCTGAAAGAGGAGCACGCGAACCGGGAGCTCCACCTCCCTCTCCTTGACAAAGCGAAGGCGGCACAGAACCGCCTCGTCCTCAAAGGACTCAATTCCATAACGATACTCTCTGCCGTCTTCTCCCATGCTGACGCTGATCTCCTCGCCGGGCTTCAGCCGCATGACATTGTGAATATGATTGACCTCCGGGCCGGTAATGCGCAGGAGATCCCCCTGCACATCCTCCGGAGAGGCAAATATATGGAGCATTTACTCTGCCGCCTTTCGTCCTGTGACGCACCGCCACTCTCCCTGCGCCGTGATGTCTTGCACGGTCAGGCCGGCCGCCTTCATCGCCTCCGCCACGAGGTCTTCCTTTCCTTCAATGATTCCGCTGGTCACACAGATGCCGCCGGGGGCCAATGCCGCTGCAGCGGCCGGCATCAGCGGAACGAGGACGTCCGGCAGAATATTGGCTGCAACGATATCATAGCAGCCGTATCCTACCTCCTCCCGCACCTTCGCGTCGTTCACCAGATTGCCCAGAATCACACGGAAGCGATCCTCCGCAACCCCGTTGGCCTTCAGATTGTCCGCGATGGCCGGCAGCGTGCACGGATCCAGATCCGTTCCCACTGCAGTCCCCGCTCCCAGCATCAGGGACAGAATCGAGAGAATTCCGCTTCCTGTCCCAACATCCAGCAGCCTGCAGCCGGGCGTCAGATATTTGCGAATCTCCCGGATGCACAGCTGTGTCGTTTCATGTGCTCCCGTTCCGAAGGCCGTGCCGGGATCAATGTGGAAGACCAGTCCTGCGGGCTCCTCCCCGGCAGGCGGCTCCTCCCAGGAGGGAATGACCAGAATGTCATCGATGCGGAACTGGTGGAAGAACTGCTTCCAGTTGTTGACCCAGTCCACATCCTCCGTTTCCTCGATGGTCACGGTTCCGTCTCCGATGACGTCCGAATAGGTCCGCAGCTGCCGGATGATCTCCTCCATCGCCTGACGGATTTCCTCCGGCGTCTTCTCTTCCCCGTCCGCAAGGAGCCGTCCGTCCTCTGTTTCCTCGACGTAAAAGCTCACCACCGCGCTGCCGTCATCCTCCGGGCCCTCCGGCATAATGTCCACGAACATCTGCTCCTTCTCCGCAGCCGTCAGCGGAACATGGTCCTCGATCTGGGCCCCGCAGAGGCCGATGTCCTGCATGGCACTCACCAGAATATCCTCTGCTGCCGCCGTTGTCCGTACCCGAAAGCGCATCCACTTCATTTTTTCGTCTCTCCTACTGTCGGAATTTCTTACTGCCGGAATCTCTTATTGCCGGAATTTCTTACTGCCAGAATTTCTTACGTTTTCCCTTTACGGTTTCCTTCGGCTTGTCCCCGCTCTCACCGGCACGCTCCGCCGCATGAAGGCTGTCTCCCGTCAGCTGATCGAACTGCTCCAGCAGCTCTCTGGCTTCCTTGGAAAGCTTCGAGGGTGTCTCCACGATCAGGGTAATGTACTGATCGCCGCGCACGTTCTTGTTCTGCAGGCTGGGCACGCCCTTTCCCTTGAGCCGCACCCGGGTGCCGGTCTGGGTTCCTTCCTTTACATCGTACAGCACCTTGCCGTCCACGGTATTCACCACCACGGAGCCGCCGAGGGCCGCCACGGCGTACGAAATGGTCACATTGGAATACAGGTCGTAATCCTGACGGTAGAAGTTGGGATCCTCGTCCACCAGCACCTCCACCATCAGATCGCCCCGCGGTCCTCCGTTAAGGCCGGGCTCACCCTTTTCCGAAATGCGCACGCTCATGCCGCTGCGGATGCCCGCCGGAATCGTAACCTGAATCTGCTTGCGGCTGGTGGTATAACCGCTGCCGCCGCAGGTGGTGCACTTATCCTCGATGACCTTTCCGCTGCCGCCGCAATCCGGGCAGGTCTGCACGTTGCGGACGGTGCCGAAGAACGACTGCTGCGAATAAACCACCTGTCCCTTGCCGCCGCACTTCGGGCACATCTTCGGGCTCGTTCCCGGCTTGGCACCGGTCCCGCCGCAGGTGGGGCAGGGGTCCTTCAGATTCAGGGTCAGCGTCTTGGTCGTCCCGAATACCGACTCCATGAAGCTGATCCTCACGCTCGTGCGGATGCTGGCTCCCTTCATCGGTCCGCCTGAATTGCCTCTGGCTCTTCCGCCTCCGAACAGGTCCCCGAAAATATCTCCGAACATGTCGCCGAAGTCTGCGCCGTTAAAATCGAATCCACCGCCGCCGAAGCCGCCGGTTCCGTCAAAGGCGGAATGCCCGAACTGGTCATACTGCCTGCGCTTCTCGGCATCGCTCAAAACGGCATAAGCCTCCGAGGCCTCCTTGAACTTTGCCGCGGCCTCCTCCCCCGGATTGACGTCCGGATGGTATTTCTTGGCCAGCTGCCGGTAGGCCTTCTTGATTTCCTCTTCTGTCGCGCCTTTGCTGACGCCCAGAACCTCATAATAATCTCTCTTCTGTTCTGCCATATGCGTTGCTCCCATACAAACTGCCGGAACTGTGTTTACATGACACAACCCGGGACAGTTTCCCGCCCCGGGTTACAACAGTTTTCAGCACCTCCAGGTGTGCCGCTTCGGCGTTATACCTCGCGGTAATCTCCGTCCACCACGTCATCGCCTGCCGCCGTGCTGCCGGTCTGCTCCTGACCTGCGCCTGCTCCGGCCTGCTGTCCTGCCTGATTCTGCTGCATGTTCTGATACATCGCGTTGAAGAGCTGCTGGGAATCGTTCATCAGCTTCTCCTTGCCGGACTTCAATGCATCCACATCGGCATCGCTGATGTCAGCCTGATCCTTTGTTCTCTCCAGAACGCCCTTGAGCTCTGCCAGATCCGCCTCGACCGTTGCCTTGTTGCCGGCCTCTACCTTGTCGCCGACCTCCTTCAGTGCCTTCTCGATCTGGAAAACAGCGGAATCCGCATCGTTTCTGGCATCAATGGCTTCCTTGCGCTTCTTATCCTGTGCCTCGTACTCCTTGGCATCCTTCACAGCTCTCTCGATTTCCTCATCCGACATGCTCGAACCGCCGGTGATGGTGATGTGCTGCTCCTTGCCGGTGCCCAGATCCTTGGCCGCTACGGTAACAATGCCGTTGGCATCGATATCGAAGGTCACCTCGATCTGCGGAACACCTCTCATTGCAGGCGGAATGCCGTCCAGACGGAACTGTCCGAGGGACTTGTTGTCCTTTGCGAATTTACGCTCGCCCTGCAGAACGTTGATGTCCACCGCCGTCTGATTGTCTGCGGCCGTCGAGAACACCTGGCTCTTCTTGGTCGGGATCGTCGTGTTGCGCTCGATCAGAGGCGTTGCAATGCCGCCCATGGTCTCGATGGACAGCGTCAGCGGAGTGACATCCAGCAGCAGGATATCCCCGGCAGCCGCATCGCCGCTGAGCTTGCCGCCCTGAATGGCTGCACCGATGGCAACACACTCATCCGGGTTCAGGCTCTTCGACGGCTCATGGCCGGTCAGCTGCTGAACCTTATCCTGCACGCAGGGGATTCTCGTAGAGCCGCCCACCAGCAGAACCTTTCCGAGGTCTGCGTTGGTCAGGCCGGCATCCTTCATGGCATTCTGTACCGGAATGGCGGTTCTCTCTACCAGATCACGGATCAGATCCTCGAATTTTGCTCTGGACAGATCCATGTCAAAATGCTTCGGGCCCTCGGCCGTTGCCGTGATGAAGGGCAGGTTGATGTTGGTCGTGGTTGCCGAGGAGAGCTCCTTCTTGGCCTTCTCTGCGGCCTCCTTCAGTCTCTGCATGGCCATCTTGTCGCCGGAGAGATCCACGCCCTCTCTGGACTTGAACTCGCTGACCATCCAGCGGATGATGCAGTTATCAAAGTCGTCGCCGCCGAGGTGCGTGTCGCCGTTCGTGGACAATACCTCGATGACACCGTCGCCGATCTCGATGATGGATACATCAAAGGTACCGCCGCCGAGATCGTAGACCATGATCTTCTGTTCCTTTTCATTGTCCAGACCATAGGCCAGAGCCGCTGCCGTGGGCTCGTTAATGATTCTCTTTACCTCAAGGCCCGCGATCTTGCCGGCATCCTTGGTGGCCTGGCGCTGTGCATCATTGAAATATGCAGGCACCGTGATGACCGCCTCCGTCACCTTTTCGCCCAGATAGCTCTCCGCATCGTCCTTGAGCTTCTGCAGGATCATGGCCGAAATCTGCTGCGGGCTGTACTTCTTGCCGTTGAGCGTGCGGCCGTTGTCCGTACCCATATCTCTCTTGATGGAAGCAACCGTGTTCTCCGCATTGGTTACTGCCTGACGCTTGGCCGGCTCGCCGACCAGACGATCGCCGTTCTTGGTGAATGCCACGACGGAAGGAGTGGTTCTGGCGCCTTCCTTGTTGGCGATTACGGTGGGCTGTCCGCCCTCCATCACGGCCACGCAGCTGTTGGTGGTTCCTAAGTCAATACCGATAATCTTACTCATATCTACGCTCCATTTCCGTGCCCTGCGGCACCATTGCTGTGATTCTGTATTATGATCGCTCCGTTTTCGGATAAATAGCTGTATCTGCTGCGGTCTACTGTGCGACACCGACCATGCTGTGCCGCAGCACCTGGTCGCGATACATGTAGCCCTTCTGGAGCTCCTGTGCGACCGTTCCGCTTTCATACTCCGTTGTTTCCACCTGCATGACGGCATTGTGCAGCTCCGGATTGAACTCCCTGCCGACCGCCTCGATGGGCGTAACACCGAAGGCCTCCAGCTGTTTTACCAGCTGTGTATAGATCTTTTCCATGCCGGTGACAAAGGCATCGCCCTTGTCGGCCTCCTCTACGGTATCAAGGCCGCGTTCAAAATTGTCCACGATGGGGAGAATCTTTTCGATCACATTCTTTTCTCCCATGGAGAACATCTGATCCTTTTCCTTCTCCGTCCGCTTGCGGTAGTTGTCGAACTCGGCCATCTGGCGGCGTACCCGATCCTCCAGGGCATCCACCTTTTCCTTCAGCTCCGTCTTCTCCTTGTCCGCCTTTTTGTTTCTGGAGAAAAAGCCCTTCTTCTGGGCCTGCTCCGGATCGTCGTCCGTCGCCTCTGCCTCCTGCGTCCCGTCGCACGCTCCGCAGGAATCCTCCTTTGCACCGTCGCCGCAGCAATCGCATCCGCTCTCCTCTGCGCCGGCTGTGCTCTCTTCCTTCAAATCGTCCGTCTGCGGCTCCATTTCCTCATCCGCCTTCGGAGAGGAATCCTGACCGCTGCAGGTATCTGTCTTCTTATATTCCTCGTCTGCCATCCTTACCTCCTGCGCCTTCGCCCGTCTGCGTCACCGCTCGTACAGAGCATCCAGCTGTTTCATGATATCCTTCAACACGCCGACAACCTTGTCGTAGTCCATGCGCTTGGGACCGATCACACCGACCGTTCCCTTCATTCCTTCGCCCAGCTCATACGTCGCTGTCACCACGCTGCAGTTCTGCAAGCCTCCCATCGGCATCTCGTTTCCGATGTAAACCTGAATGCCGGTCTCGTTGTGCTCGGAAAGCGTCTCCTGCACGATGCTGCCGAGGGCCTTTTTCTCCTCAAAATTGCTGATGAGCTCGCCCATCTGCTCTGCATCTCCCGCAAGCTCCGGATAACGCAGGATGTTGGTGGCCCCGCTGGTGTAAATCCGCGGATTCTGCTCCGGCTGCACGGCCTGTGCCGCCGCATCGATCACCTTTTCGACGATCTCATCGTGGCTGCCGGCCTGCTCCTTGAGCTGTGCAATCATGCCCAGGTTGACTTCCTCCACCGGAACCCCGCACAGCGCATTGTTCAGAATCATATTCAGCCGGAACAGTGTCTTCTGGTCCAGCGCCTCCTCCACCCGGATCATGGCGTTGCGGACAAGGTTCCCTTCCACTACGATGACGGCCAGAATGGTGCCGGCATCCACCTGTGAAAGCTGAATGAATTTGATCTTGTTCCGCCGGATCGCCGGTGCCGAAATCATGGACGCGTACTGCGTGGTGGAGGACACCAGCTTCGCCACATCCTGCAGGAGATTCTCCAGCTGATCCTGTTTCTCCAAAAGGACGTTCTGCATATCGCTGAGCTTTCTCCGCTCGCCCTGCAGCATGTCATCCACATAAATGCGGTAGCCCCGGTCGGTGGGAATGCGTCCCGCCGACGTGTGCGGCTGCATGATCAGCCCCATCTCCTCCAGATCCGACATCTCATTCCGGATGGTCGCCGAGCTCAGATTCAGGTCCGTGTATCTGGATATCGTCCGGCTGCCGACAGGCTCGCCCGTCTCCAGATAATTGCGGATAATGGCCTGCAATATCTTCATTTTACGTTCCTGCAGTTCCATCTTCTCCTTCCTCCGGCCGCCTCCGTTCGGCTCGTTGTTAGCACTCTGTTCGGTTGAGTGCTAACAATCATTGAACATAATCTATCACCGCCCCAGAGCAATGTCAACGGATAGAAAATAAAGAAATCATAAAGCAGCCGCTGCTTTGTAATAGTTCCCTCGCCGCCAACCGAGAGGGTGCGGAGTTGTCCGATCAGGGGACGCCTCGCGGCTCCGTGTTCGGACCTAGCGGTG
>CAVAUJ010000071.1:0-12268 GCA_963591995.1 Succinivibrio sp. | reverse complement strand
TGCCCGTAGATTGCCGTCACCGCCGGCATCTGATAGGCAATGGTCCCCATATATTCCGTGATGCGGTTGAAGGACGGCAGCAGGCGATAGGCAGCCACCACGAAGAGGGAGAGCGTCGGGATGAAATAGGCCAGATTCACACCGGTGGCAATCTTGATGAAGGCTGCGCCCAGCATGGCCCCCATCGCGCAGGCCTCGATGATGGGCTTTGGAATCGCGATCATGGTGTGGTAGGAATACTCCGAATGCACGCGCCCTGCATAGGCCCTGTCATATTCCCGGAAGAAGAAATCCTCCCGGTTCATGACCTTTACCTCCTTGATACCGCCAAAGGCCTGCTGGATCCACTTGTTCACTTCGGCCTCGTACCGCCGGTTCTGCTCCCCCTTGACCAGAAGGCGCTTCTTGTAAATTTTCTGGAAGACCAGGATCAGGAGTCCCAGCAGCAGGCCGACCGCAACCGTGATCGTCTTATCCTTGATGAACAGATACAGAATCAGCGCACAGACCACAAGGCCCTCCGTCGTCAGCTGCACCGCCGCCTGAATCACACCGAAGAAATCCGCCGTATCCTGGTTGATGTTCCGCAGCAGCTCCGCGGAGCTCTTCTCGATGAAGTACGAATACGGCCTGGACAGATACGAGCGCATCATCCGGGTGGACAGCGTCCGCATGTTGGAATAGATGTAGCGGTATTGCTGCCGGTACATGAAGATCAGGTAGAGATTCTTGATCACATAGACCGCAATCAACAGGCCCATCAGCACCAGAATCAGCTGTGTCGGGCTCTGCAGATGGAGGGCCTCGTAGAGAAAGGTATAGATCCCTCCCCGCTCCGCCAGAGAGTCACGGTCCATGATGGCATTGATGAGCGGCTGCACGGTCGAAACCCCGAGGAGCTCGAACACGGTTCCCAAGATGATGAGCGCCAGAAGGCCCAGCGTCTGCCACTTCTGTCTGCGGCTGAATATGTAATTCAGTTTTCTTAAAACATCCATTTCGCTTCCTTACTCGTCTCTGCTCTATCTGGCTGCATTCTCATACTCCCAGGTTCCCGGCGACGGCTCCTGCGTCTCATAGCGGCCGATCCGGAAGATGTACGAATACTCATAGCCCCTTGTCAGGAGCATGGCTCCGTAGGTGCCGCCGGCCGCCCCGGCCACCAGACATTGACACCTTGCCAGTATCCCGATCGCCGTCAGATATTCCAGGTTGTGCTCATAGGGGGAAAGCACCCGACCCGCCGCATCGTTGATGTTCTCCTCCCCCTGCAGTCGGAAATGCTGCCGCTGGAAGCTGACAATTTTCCCCGGAAAGGCCGCCTGCATCTCTTCCCAGATCGCTTCATCCTCTGTGCACAGATAGATGCACTCGCACGCCCGCTCCCGCAGAACCTCCCGGCACTTTGCAATGACCGCCTCCGTTCGCGGCTGCATGGGGTGATTGTGCGGCCTTGCCTGCACGTAATCCGTCCCCCGGCACAGAACGCCGAGAACCCGCCGCGAGCTCTTCTCCGGATCCGCACTCGCTCCCTCTGCAAAGCCGAATTCTGTCCGGCAGAACGCATCGATTCTCTCCTCGACCTGCGGGCGAAGATGCAGATACCTTTCCGCCGCCTGCCGCCACATCGCCAGCTCTGCCGGGTTTAAGATCATATTGTAATCCGGGTAGAATTCATTCTCCGGCGGCGTAACGACGCCCAGCGTCACATGCCGCGCATGGGCGATGTCCGAAAGGGAATAGCCGCAGGGCGGCAGGAAGAAGCGGTCCCAGGCATTGACCCTCCTCACCTCCTCCGGTGCCAGCATAGGATTCGGCGCATTCTGCATATCGATGACAGGAATATATCCCCGTTCCACCGCCTGCACCACCGAGCCCAGATTCGTCGCCGCGAAGGAGAAAAGGCCGGCATGGTCCGCATGCCTGCGGATCACGTAGAACCGCTTATCCGGGTAATCTCCCCCCAGCCGAACCGTCCTCTCCCGCCACCGGAAATCCTGCAGGGCTTTTCTCATTCGCTCCATCTACAATCCTCATTCATTTCTCATCCCTTTTCTCTGCATCAAGCTCCCTGAAAAGGATCGCCGCGTACAGTCCGTAAATCACAAGATTTGCATAAACAAGATACGTCATGTTAATCGGAACAGCGAACAGAAAACTCCCATAGGTTCTCATGCTGATGCACAGTAAACCTATGCTCAGCGGAAGGGTTCTCGGCAGCAAGACCGCAACAATCACTGCCAGAATCTCATACGGAAAGCTGTATCGTTCATGCATCGAAGGCAAGAATAACACACAGGTGTACGTCATAAGAAGGGCGATATAATATAAATTTCTGTCCTTCAGGCGGTACCCCTTCCGGATAAACCGGATGACCAGTAATCCCAGGACAAGGATCGTCATCATAATCGCGATCGGCTTGAAATATTGATATTGCTCCGCACTGCCGGCATCACACAGCAGCAGCCACACACTGGGGTAATTGTTGGCCATCCTCTGGTACGCATCCGTCTGCTGCATATATATACGGAAAACCTCTGACAGATTCCGCCTCCCCATCACCATGGCAGGCAGGGAAGCCCCGATCATCGCTGCGGGCACCAATGCAAAGCAGGCAATCGAAAACTTCTTCCGCACAAAATAGAGGAAAACAAAGATCGGAAGAAAGAACACGGCCTGCAGCTTGAATGCAAAGGAAATCCCCAACAGGATAAAAGAAGCCGGATACCTTTCCCGCTGTGCACAATAAAGTGCCAGCACCGCCCAAAACGTATAGACGGCATCACACTGTGCCCATGCCGCAGAATTCGTGAATACCATCGGAGAGAGCCATACCGCGGCAAAAGCCAGAATGCCCTTCCACTCTTTCTCTGCATCCGCAACATTTCGCACGATGTGCCCCGCGGTAAGCGCCAGCAGGAAGTCAAATACCGCAGAAAAAAGCTTATAGGCCGGCATTGGCGCAGCTCCTGCCCGGGTAAAAGCAAAAATCAGCAACTGATACAGCAGGTTATAATTCCCAACCTGTTCCGTAATCCCGGATTCTTTGATCTGCTCATACCACGGCTCCAGAAACCAGACATAATCCGCGCTGGTCACGTTCCCCAGCGATATTCGGATGCCCACACCGGCAAGGAAACAGACGGCGGCAAACACATATTGTAGATGATTCTGAACCTTACTCAGAAGCTTTTTCTCTGCTGCCGGCATAACCACGGTTCCTTTCTCCCAGACAACAATTAAGCACAGCCCCCACTACACACGTTCCCCCATAAACTGCATATGGGATCAGGCAAACAAAATACGGGAGAACGTATCTTGGTTTTGCCTCCCATATAAGATAGAACAACACCCCGCCAAGGAAATACTCCGGCAACAATACCATCAATCCGCCACTGTCCTTGCCATTGTTCTATTCCCCTAACGTCTTTGATACGAAGGCTTCTGTGCATCGTAGGGCGAGAAGTGCCGTGAAAGCCCGTATTTACGGCACTTTCGAAGGATGTGCTTCTGTCCGGCAACGAACGAGAAGCCACGCCCGAGCTCCAGAAGGAACTTCTGCAAATGGTCAATCAATGCCTGTTCCAGCTCCGACTCATAAAAATGCTCATTCTGTGGAAGGTCAAGAAATTCCAGCACATACGGATCTTTGATGATCTTTTCGTATTCCGGCTTAGGAACCGTGGTCTGAATTTCCGCTGCCACACTCTCTTTATCCTTGCTCTCAAGTATCCTGTGGTAGAACATGGTATTTATCTGCCGTTGAAGCTGACGGACACTCCAGCCAGACTTTACAGCTTCATCAGCATAAAAAGCCCTGGCATCTTCATCTTCAACTCGCATAAGCAGACGATAGTGAGACCAGCTTAATTCGCTCCTCAGCGTGGAGCGTTTTGGAAACGCAAGGTAAAACTGCCGCATATTACGAAGTCCCTGAATGCTAAAGCCTTTTCCAAATTCCGCTGTCAAACGCTCGGAGATATATTTTAAGACCTGCTTCCCATAAGCAGCACGGTCGCTCTCTCCGCAAACTTCATATATCGATTTGCCAATGTTCCAGTATGTCGTCACCATTGCAGCATTGACAGCAGAATACACCTGTTTCTGTGCATCAATGACATAGCCCCGGATGGAGAGATATGCCTCTTCCGACTGCTGTTCAATTGGCAAGTCTTCTCGTTTAACAATTTCGCCCATAACAGTGTCCTTTCAATTCGCTCCACACTGTGGAGCGTTTTTGATTATCAGAGCAGACCTTGCTGAATAGCGACAGCTGTCCTGTCTTCCAGAATTTGCGTATCTGTATAGGTAGAGGTGATAATTAAACCTGAATAATTCAGGATAAAGACACCTGTTGCCGCAAGCAGGCAGAACGCCACAATAATTTGCAGCATCCCGTTGTGAGCGTATTCCGGCGTAAGCTCTGATAAGTTTTCCGTGTCAACACAGCTGTGAAGAGACATGCCAATCAACGCGCACACTGCCAAAGCCGCCAGACTAAGTATCAATATAACTTTCGTCACACATTCCTGTATGATGCGCGCTTTACCTCTTTTGTCCATTGTCCTTCCGGAAAATAGGTTATCTCATTCATAACTCTATACTTGCGCCTCCCTTTTCCTTGGCAAGGCAACCTTACGTCTGACTGCAACCAGCACCAGACCTGCTACACTCACGACACTGATCCAATTCCCGATACGGAACAGCAAGGGTTCCTCATACTGCAGCACAACCTCTCCCTCCGTGCTCCCAGCCGGCAGGGTGACCACCGTAAACTGATTGTCCTCATTCATCGAGGTTGTGATCTCTTCCGAGTTCCCTGCCACAGCAGATCCTGTAGTGTCCATCCAATAGGCCTTGTGCAGTCCGTACCAGAACACCGGCATCATAACCTGCACCTCCTCGCCCTCCTCTTTCTCGTAGGAGAACCAGTAGTTCACGCCATCGCGGCGGTAATTGACGATCCGAAGACTGCCCTCTTCCTCCGTGCTCCTAGGTCCATCGCCTGATTCGATCCACGCCTTTATTTCATTCCCATGATTTCTTGCTACCTCTGCAATAACATAATCATACGATGTGGTTAATTCGTTATCATATCGATCACACATATAATCCGGGTTGGAGTAGTAGTTCGTAGCAACATCTAACCCTGACAAAAGAACCAACAGCAACATTCCGCCGGCAATCATGGACTTCACGAGTGTCCTCGTACGGAACAATGCGCATACCACAATCACCAACAGAACACTGAGGAATAAAGAGGCATATGTTAATATTCTCCAGGAATATTGTATGCTCCCCATAGTCTTTGCCCATAGAGTTACATTTTCATTTAAATACGTCCACGGAAAATACGGAGAGCTTAGATACAAGGCGATTAGACCGAACAAAAGACACCATTTCCCGCAGCTATATTCGCTTTCTTCCAATGTAGGAGCGGCATTGTTCTGTGTATCCCTTCCCTTGTCTTTCAGGTATGCAAATACAAAGACAACCATTGCCAGCAGTAAGGCCGGACCGATGGTTACCGACATTTCGTCCTTCGCCGAATAATCAATTTTATTATCGCCGTATAAACTGCCACCCATGAAAACCTGCCACAAATATGGCGAAGTACCCTGAATCCAATCCGGTGTTGTTGAAGCTGATATCGCACTCTCCCATCCAAGAAAGCTTAAAAAAGGCACCAAAAACCATGCGTTCACCGCTGCCAGTATCCCCCCCAGGATGAGCAGCTTTCGGAATCCCCACAGTCTCTGCCGGATTCTCCAGGGATGGGCAATGAACTCTGCGGCAACGTACACAAGGCAAAAGAAGGCCGAAATTACCGTCAACACAATGTGACTGCTCAACAGACCGGTATAACCCAGAAACAATAATTTTGTTCCCTGTTCTTCTTTCTCATGAAAGAACTGCCACATTCCCACTACAACGAGCGGCAGAAAGGCCACTCCCAAGGCCTCTCCGATTGCCGCGCGAAGGAACAGTTCATTCATTCGATACGGATTCAGCACGTATACCGCAGCAAAAAGAAGTGCTGTCTTCTCATTCGTCTCTGACCGCGCCGCATAATAAGCCAGAAAAGCGGTGAGAAACGTGATGAAGATACAGGTAACCTTATACGCCAGAAAAACCGTAGCCCCTGCTGCCACCATGGATCCGGCTCCAATGAGCAGGATTTCCGGGTACATGATTGGGACGATTTCACTTCCTCCAAGCGTATAGGTCAGTCGCTGTGGAATCTGACCCTCCTGAATGGCAAAGGCAAGACTGAGAATTCTCGATACATGGAAACGAATGTCATGCCCCAGCGGCAGGTATTCGCCAAAAAAAGGGAGGCTGGCGCCAAAAGATAAGATCGACAGGAAAAGAACTGCAAACTCTCCTTTATGAAGTGCCCGATATCCTCCAAAGAACACCAATGCAAGAAAAAGTACCAGAAAACAAAAATCCCACTTCGCGTCACAGCCGACTTTTCCGTCGGATTTCATGGTATAGCCGTATATTTTTAAAACATCCTCTTTCTCTCCTGTCCAGGTCGTTTCAACTGTCGCTGAGGAATCATCAAGATCGGACTTCACTCCGTTATAAATAGAACGGACAATTACATCTCTGTGTGTTTGATCTGTCGTGAAACGTACCGTATGATACTCCTCTCCCGGAGTATATGCATGCTCTGCCAGCAAAGTGTGTGTCCAACGGTCCAACACCTGAAAAGAAAACGCATCTGACTCGGTTCGGGCATCGATCGTCAATTCATATGTTTGCGGATACAGGATAACCTGTTCCATGCCTATCGCCAAAACAGTGCATCCACCGTCCACAATCTGCTGTTCTTTTATATACCCCGCATCGCTCGAAATTGCCAAAAAAGCAGTATCATACTCCTTCAGTGCAATATAACTCATGACTAACACTAAAAGGGTCAGCCCTGCCGCTACGCATTTCTGATATCTTTGTCTGCCCTTTATCGACATCTCATCAACCTCACCAGCTTGTCGTACTGATAACGCTACCATACAAAGATCATGCGACCTCAGCGTTCTATTGTATCTTCCGCACTTTTCTTTTTCTCGGAAAAGCCACCTTACGTCTGACTGCAGCCAGCACCAGGCCTGCAACACTCACGATACTGATCCAATTCCCGATACGGAACAGCAGTGGCTCCTCATACTGCAGCACAACCTCTCCTCCCGTACTCCCAGCCGGCAGGGTGACCACCGTGAACTGATTGTCCTCATTCATTGAGGCTGCGATCTCCTCCGAATTTCCTGCCGCAGCAGATCCCGTGCCGTCCGTCAAATAGGCCTTGTGCAGCCCGTACCAGAACACCGGCATCGTAACCTCTACCGTCTCGCCTTCCTCTTTCTCATAAGAGAACCAGTAGTTCACGCCATCGCGGCGGTAATCGACGATCTGAAGACTGCTCTCTTCCTCCGTGTTCTCAGGACCCTCGCCGGATTCAATCCATGTTTTGATTTCTGAATAGTTTTTCGCAGCTTCTGCCGTAATATAATCAAAGGATGTCGCCAGTTCATTATCAAATCGATTATACATATAATCCGGATTTTCATAATATCCTGTGGCGGCATCTAAACCCGATAACACAACCAGCAAGATCATTCCACCTGCAAGCATTCGATTTAATGCAGAATTGTTTTGGAATAACCCTCGTGCAACAATCACAAGCAACAAACTCAATAAAAGTGATGCAAAGGTCAGCATTCTCCAAGAATACTGTATGTTCCCCATGGTCTTCGCCCATACAGACACATTTTCATTCATATATGTCCAAGGGAAATACGGCGAGCTTAGGTATATCGCTATCATGCCAAGAAATAAACACCATTTCCCACAGCTGAACCCCTTACTGGTCAAAAAAACCTGTTTACCTTGGAAATGTCCTTTCGTACACATGAAGAGAAACACAACCATCCCCAACAACATTGCAGGGCCAATTGTCAGCGGCATCTCCCCATTTGCCGATTGACTCATATTGTTATAGCCATAGCCGCTTTCTCCCATGAAAATCTGCCATATATATGGTGCCGTGCTCTGAATCCACTCTGGATGCTCACCTGATGAAATAGCAAAATTCCATCTATAAAAATAAAGAAATGGAAGCAGGAACCAACAATTCACCGCTAATAGCATTCCTCCCAAAAAGATTATCTTTCCAAGCCTTTTCCACTTTCGTACAAGCTCTAAAGGATGAATAAGAAACTCTGCTACCAAGAATATCGCGCAAAAAAAAGCTGATATTACTGTCAGCACGATGTGACTGCATATCAATCCTGTATACCCAATAAAGAGCAATTTTATTCCATGCTTTTCCCTCTCGTGAAGAAATTTCCACATTCCAACAACAACCAACGGCAAAAAAGCCATCCCCAGGGCTTCTCCGATGGCTGCGCGAACAAATAACTCATTCATTCGATACGGATTCAACAGATATACCGATGCAAATAATAATGCCGTCTTCTCTGACATTTCAGATCGAACTGCATAATAAGCCAGAAATGCCGTAAGAAAGGTGATAAAAATGCATACCACCTTATAAGCCAGAAAAACAGTTGCTCCAGAAGCTACCATGTACCCGGCTCCTGTAAGAAGAATTTCAGGATACATGATGGGGATAATTTCATTTCCACCAAGTGTATAGTTTAGGCGTTGCGGAATTTGGTGATTCTGGATTGCAAGTCCAATACTGCAAATTCTCGCCATATGGAAAGAGATATCATGGCCTTCAGGAAGATAATTGCTTAAAAAGGGAAGACTGGCACCGGCGGACAGTGCCAGTAAAAACAGACATGAGTTTTTTCCCTTGTGTGTCGCTCTGTGTATCCCCAAAAACAGCATGCTAAGAAAAGCTGCGAGTAGGATGATTTCCCATTTAGCATCACAGCCGACTGCTCCGTCTGAACGCATGGTATAACCATATATTCTTATTACTCCATCAAGATCTGTCGCATCAACGGTCTCTGCTTTATTCACCGAATGGTCATATTCCGACAACGGTCCTCTATAAATTGAACGCACAACGACATCCTGATATATTTGATCCGTTGTGAAACGTACTGTGTGATACTCCTCTCCCGGGGTATAGACGTGCTCAGCCAACAAAGTATGTGACCATCGGTCCAACACTTGAAAAGAGACCGCGTCAGATTCTGTTTTAGCGTCAACTGTTAATTCATATGTCTGCGGATACAGTGTAACCTGCTCCATGCCTTCAGCCAAGATTATGTATTCATCATCAATCTGATATTCCGGTAAATATCCCGCATCACTGGAAGTCTCCCAAAAACAAGAATCATTCTCCTTCAGTGCAATGTAACTCATTAACAATGCCGAAACCATCAGTGCCAGCAATAAAAACTCTCGATATATTTTGGTAATTCGACTCATCCGCAATTTCTCCGCCCATCTTTTCTTCCTGACATTTTCTGGTGTAGTATAGCATCAGTGTTGCTTGTGGATCAAATACAAGCATTTGTCCAGTTGATATTTTCTTGATATTACGAAATGGTGGTAGATAAATGGCTCACAACAAAACCGACAGGTTTTTCAATCTCTTATTCGTTGCAGTGGTGGTGTTTGAAGTTCTGTTTCTGATTTGGTTAAACATATTCCACATCCATGATGGCGTGGATCAAGATTTTTCTAAATTGTTGCGTCACGTTTATGAAATGGCAGCAAATCGCACCCTCTTTCTCCCGAATTGGAACTACCTTACAACGGGAGAACAGGATTGTGCCGCACTGCCCGCCGTTTTCTTTTGTATATTGACGGGTGATGTGTATCGCGCTTATGCTCTGGCAAACATTTTCGATATACTCTTATGGCTTTTTGTCATCAGCAGATTATTATGTGCCGCTAACTTGTCCCTGCGGTCACGATTGCTTTGTTATGGATTTTTATTTCTTTCCTATGACTTCGGTATGCTACAATATACGAATATGATGTTCTACTGCGGTGGACAGTATGTATACAAGGCATTGCTCCCCATTCTGTTCGTCACTCTTCTGTTGCGCAATGATGGCAGACGCATCATTTCCAACATTCTGTATTTTCTATATTGCAATCTTTTGCTGATCAGTAGCATCTCAAGCGGAGTATACGTATTCATCTGCGGCATACTTCCCGCTCTGTGTGCTACTCTCTTCATTGATCTGTCAACATATCCCCAATACACAAAGAAGATACAATTATCCAAAACTCTTATTCTTGGCTGTTCTTCTCTTTTGATCACTGTGGTGGGTGTCCTGTTATGTCAAAAATTAGATATTAATCCCTCCAGTTCTTCCATTGTTTTGGGAAACTATGACCATGACTACACAAATACAATCCTGTCATGTTTCGACTCCGTTCTGGCATTATTGCATCCGAGCTACAGTGGTGTGAATATCAAATCCCTTCAAGGTATAGCAATATGCCTGAATTGGCTCATCGTTATTTTGATATTATTCGGACTTGCTGCTGTACGTGAACTCTCCCAACTGCGTAATCTCATTGAAAATAAAGCCGTTTTTACCCGGTTTTGCAGATGCAAGGCAAAACTCATCCTGGTCAGCATTTCCTTGTGGAATTTTGCTGTTGTTTCACTAACTGTCGATTCCGAAAGGTATCATCTGATTGGCGTAATTCCTTTGATGGTATGCTCCGTAATGATTTTGGAAGACTTCCTGTCTGCCTACAACACAGTCATCTCACGCTTATTTTATATTGTGGCCTTTGGTTCTATCCTGACACTTTCCATTTACAATGCTACCTTTCGAGTGCCTGAGTACTGTTCTGGAGACAACGACAATGGCAGTAGCGGCACCCGTTGGAATGAAGGCCAGCTTTACTATGTTGCCGAAATGCTTGAGCAACAAAATGTAGATGTATGCATCGTTCTTAACTATCCGGAACTCTCCGAACGAATGCGTTCTTACGACTTCAACCACCAATATTACAGCTATTACACAAATGAAAAAGCAATTGCCAGTGCAGATTACTATAGCAAAGACCCTGCGGAGCTCTTCGCCTCTGAGCATGTTGTCATCGGCACTGAAGAGGAGTTTGAATCTTTACCGGCAGAAATGCAGGACCATTACATATCTGCTGATGTAGATGTATTGGGGCATTCTGTTTGGCGGACAAAATAGCGAGTTCATCGTTTATGCTCTGAGTCAATCAGTCAGATTCGTTATTTCTATCCGTTTCCTTCTCCGGAAAATTGATCCTCTCATCCACCACGACCCTCGGCTTATGCATCGTCCTCGTGTTGACGCTGAGAACATATTCCCCGAGGATCCCGATGAAGAACAGCTCCATCGCGCCGAACAGGAAGACGCCCACCATGATCGATGCCGTCCCGGCCGGGAACTTGTCCCAGAAGATCAGCTTCCGGATCAGCACCGACAGCGCATAGATGACACCGATGACGGACAGGCCAAGGCCCAGGAACGTGGATACCCGCATCAGCTTTTTCGTCGAGGAGGTGAGGCCCTGCATGGCGAAATCGTAGTTCCGGTAGAAATTGTAATTGGACTTCCTCTCAGACCTTCGGTGATGATACCGCACCACCTCACAGTTCGGTGCGTATTCCGCAACCACCGTCTTCAGATAGGGCTGCACATCATCAATCTGGCGGATGATCTCTATGAATTTCTGATCATACAGTCCGAAGCCGTTGAACTCATTGATCTGCGGCCGATCCGACAGCTGCTGAATGATGCGGTAATAGGCCGCCCGCAGGAAGTTCATGATGGCGCTCTCATCGCTCTTCTCCTTCTGCCCGATGACGACCTTCGCCCCGGCCTCCCATTTGGCAACGAACTGCGGCAGCAGCTCCGGCGGATCCTGCAGATCGCCGAACACCAGGAAGACCGCATCTCCCTCCGCCTCCTGCAGGGCAGAGAACACGTTCCGGGAGAAGCCGAAATTGGCCAGATTGAAAACCGCCCGCACCCTCGGATCCTCCGCACAGAGCTCCCGAATGATCGATCTCGTTCGATCCTTCGAATCGTCATCCGCCAGGATGAGCTCGTACGCATAGCGCTCCAGCGCACCGCCCGGCGCGAACAGCTCCGACACCGTCCGATACAGTTCCCGGATGGTATTCTCCTCGTTATAGCATGGAACCACAATACTGATCTTCTTCATCCGTTTTCTATCCGTTTCTATCTGTTCTCAATCTGTGTTCTATCCGCTCTCCGCGTCATATCATATACCGCAGCCCCATCAGGAGCTCGCCGATCCAGGCATAAAGGAGCAGGATCCG
>CAVAUJ010000070.1:6071-12381 GCA_963591995.1 Succinivibrio sp. | reverse complement strand
TTTTCTTTTCGGATCTGTCGGCACGATCCCTTCCGCTATCCCGCGAAATTGATCAATGCGTCCTTCGGCTCCGGGCAGGGTGAAACCTCCGTTGCATGGAGCACGATGCCCTCTCCCTCATATTCCGCAAAATACTCACAGCGAACCGTCGCCGTGATCTGTACCCAGTTCTTCTCCTTCAGCTCCGCCTCTTTCTCGTATCGGCAGGCGTATCCGAGGAACTGCATATCCTCGGCACAGCAGGTCATCGCCATGCGCCCCGGGACAAAATAGCCCTTGGGGAAATTCTCCGGTCTTGCCACAATCGCACGGTAACGGATGGTCTTTCCCTCATAGCGATCCATGTGTTCCATGGCATCCAGATACCAGATGCCGTAATTGAGACCCTCGAGCTCGATAACCGGCTGGTTTACATCGTACGGAAGATCCTCTTCCGTGGTCATGTCAATCTCGCCCTTTGCATCCTCAAAAATCAGCTCTGCATTCTCGCAGACAGCCTTGACATTGCGCTTGAACTTCACCAGCTCCTCGGGATCAATTCCGTCGCAGCGGTTGAACATGATGAGCTCGGAATTGCGCAGCTCTTCGAAAAGGAGCGAGCGCATGGCAAGATTGGAGAAATACACACTGAAGGTGGAGGCGTCGATGCAGGAAATCTGCTGCTCCAGCTTGAAGGCGTGCGGCAGTCGGAACTGCCGGAAATCCCACATGCCGTTCCACTCAATGAGAACACGCCCCGGGTGATACTGTGCATTCCATGTCATCAGCCGGGCCGGGGTGAAATCCTTTATATCATCCACGGTAACCAGATCCGTCCTGCTCTGCGTAAGAAGCTCCTTGCTGTATTCCAGCTCTCCCTCCTCACACAGGATCAGCAGCGTTCTGTCCTTGGACTGAAAATAGGGCTGCCCCAATGTATAGGCAAAAAAACTGGATTTTCCTGCATCCAGAAAGCCATTGATAACATATACCGGTATCTTTTCCATATCTTCTGCTCCCAGCAGTATCCTGCCGCTGTCTCCTGTCGCATTCTCACTCATCGCCATCAGCCGCGCTGCTTGAACAGCTTTTCCAGCCGCTCCTGCTGCAGTCCGGATCCGATGACACAGATCTTACCGGTAATATCCGGCGCTCCTGCACGAATCTGCGGCTCGCCGGGCACGTAATCAAAATGCAGCCAGGTTCCGTCTGCCGCAGGCAGCATTCCCTTGGACCGAAGGACAAAGCCGTATTGCTCCCAATCCTCCAGCGCATGCAGAATGGCAGCAAGCCCCTCCGCAGTATAGCTGTGCGGCGTCTCCATTCCCCAGCTCTCAAAGACCTCATCCGCATCATGGTCATGGTGATGGTGGCAGCAATGGCCTTCGTGCTCTTCCTCATCATGGTCGTGGTGATGGCAGCAATGACCCTCGTGCTCTTCCTCATCATGGTCGTGGTGATGGCAGCAATGACCCTCGTGCTCTTCCTCGTCATGATCGTGATGATGGCAGCAGTGGCCCTCGTGCTTCTCTTCCTCGTCATGATCGTGGTGGTGGCAGCAGTGGCCCTCGTGCTCCTCTTCCTCGTCATGATCGTGATGATGGCAGCAGTGGCCCTCGTGTTCCTCTTCCTCATCATGATCGTGGTGGCGGGCGCGATAGACCGTATTGCCCTCCTCATCGGTGTATTTCTCCGCATGCTCATCATGATGGTGATGATGGTGGTGATGCTCCTCCTCCGAAGCCATCACCTCCGCAAGAATCTCGCTCTGCAGATCGGATTTGCCCTCAATGGCCTCCAGAACGGTCTTGCCGTCCAGATCCTTCAGCGGTGTCGTGATGATGGTCGCTTTGGCGTTGTGCTCGCGAATCAGCGCGGTCGCTTCATCGATCTTCTCCTGCGAAGCCTTGTCCGTGCGTGTGAGGAGAATCGTTCCCGCATTCTCAATCTGGTTCACAAAGAACTCGCCGAAGTTCTTGAAATATACCCTGGCCTTGGTGGCATCCACCACCGTCACCGCGCTGTTCAGCTGCAGCTCCGGAATCTCCGCCGCCGTCTTCTCGATGGCGCGCATCACATCGTCCAGCTTTCCGACGCCCGAGGGCTCGATCAGGATTCTCTCCGGCGCATAGGTCGTCATGACCTGCTGCAGGGATGTATTGAAATCTCCGACCAGAGAGCAGCAGATGCAGCCGGAATTCATCTCACGGATCTCAATGCCGGCTTCCTTCAGAAAGCCGCCGTCAATGCCGATCTCACCGAATTCATTCTCAATAAGGACCACCTTGGTCCCCGCCAGTGCATCGCCGATGAGCTTCCGGATCAACGTGGTCTTGCCGGCTCCCAAAAAGCCGGAAATAATATCTACCTTTGTCATATTCCTCTATCCTTTCTGCTGCAGATATTCAGCGCAGCACTCCAATGAAAAGCCGCCTCAACGATTCATCGCACTCTCAACAACATCCGCCGGAATGCAGGCAACCGTTCCGTCCTCCGTCCCCTGCACGATCATTCCGAGGTAATTGCCCGATTTCCCGTACAATCCGCTTCCGGACATTCCTTCCGTCCCGCCGATGTCCGCCAGAATAAGGTCCTCCCCTATGCCGTCCACACAACTGCCGACCGACCGGATCACCCCGCTGACCAGGTTCTTTTCCCCGCCGCTTTGCTTCAGCGCATAGACAGGATCCTCTTCCTTCAGGCGCTCCAGAAGATCTCTGGAATAATAGCCGTCGATCTCCTCCTCCCAAAGGCATTGCACAAAGGCAAGATCCTCACCTTCGCCCGTTTGCTCTGCATTTGCAGCGGTCACCGTTCCCTCAACCTTTGTGCCGTCCGGCATGATGACACACACCGTCTGTGCATCGCCCACCACATGCAGGGCTGTGGCGATGGTCAGGGTATATTGCGCATCCTTCGTCGAATTCTTCCTGCCGTCCAGAATCGTCCCGCCGCCTGTCACGGTATTCCCGGACTGCTCCGATTGAATGATTACCTCATATTGAGCAAGCGCAGTATGCAAGGCATCCGGTTCCAGCGTGTACATGCGCTCGATGGTGCCGTTTTGCAAAAGGATTGCGCGGATGAGGAACATGCCAAGGAGCGCCGCCAGAACCACGATGGTAAACAGCCTCTTATTTCCTATTTTATGATTGTAAAGATTCATGCGGCCAGAACCGTAAAAAAACCGCAGCTCCGGAATGCATCGCATCCCGGAGGCGGAGTGGTACATCGTTTAATGTACCGGAAACAGGTACCATATTTTCAACAATAGGAGCAGGGCGATAAGCCGGGTTCTGTCGTTGGACGATCATCTTTCTAGGACTGCCGTTGCCGACAGCCTCAAGCGACGCACCCGGAAACGGATCGGGCCAATCCATCGTTTCCGTTTCGGTCTTGCTTCGGATAGGGTTTACATGGCTCCGCACATTACTGCACGGACGGTAGTCTCTTACACTGCCTTTTCACCCTTACCGTCCTCCGAAAAGGACGGCGGTATATCTCTGTTGCACTTTCCCGGGAGTTGCCTCCGCCGGCCGTTAACCGGTATCCTGCCCTTTGAAGCCCGGACTTTCCTCACCCTCGCATGCAGCGAGGCCGCGATCGTCTGCCCTGCTCACAGCTACTAAACTTAGCACACCTTCCGTATTATTTCCAATGAAATCTTTATAACGTGCGGCTGCTCTCCGCCTCTCACAGCGAGAAGCAGCTGCCGCCGATGAATTCCCGGCAAATGGAGTTGGCCGGCAGAGAGGCCGTATCCACCCCCACGAAATAATCCAGGAACTTGAGCAGGCGCTTGGCCTCATAGTATTCTGCCGATTCCTGCGGAATGGAGAAAAGCAGCGGTTCCGCGAACTGCTTCAGCACCGCCTGCTCGTAGATCAGGACAGAGTTGAAAACCGCATCCACGTTGTCCTGATACGGGAAGATGTATTTTGCCTCCCCCGCCCGGACCTTCTTCCAGAGCGCGATCGTCTCCTCCGCACCGATCCTGCGGAATCTGACATCCCGCACCAGCCGGCGCAGGAGGCGCGTGTCCGAGGAGGGAATCCGGTTGTGGCTGTCAATGTTCATGGACGTCATCGCAGAGGTGTAAATTTTGAACTTGTTCTCATCCGGAATGTCGGCGCTCGTTTTCGGATTCAGGCCATGAATGCCCTCAATGATCAGGATATCCTCCCGGCCCATCCGAACCGGAGCATCGCAGAGACGGCGTCTCCCGGACTTAAAATCAAAGGTCGGGAGCACCACCTCCTCCCCCTTGAGGAGCGCCACCATGTTGTCATTGAACAATGCCAGATCCAGCGCCTCCAGACACTCGTAATCAAAATCACCGTTCTCGTCGACGGGCGTCTGCTCACGATTTACAAACCAGTTGTCCATCGACATAATCTGCGGCCGCAGGCCAAAGGTCCGCAGCTGGATGGCCAGACGATGCGCAAAGGTGGTCTTCCCCGAGGAGGAAGGACCCGCCACCAGGATCACCTTCGCGGTTTCCCGCTTTGCAATGGTTCGCGCGATCTCCCCGATGCGGCGTTCCTGCAGCGCCTCCTGCACCAGCACCATGTCGGAGATGTTCCCGCGGCAGATCTGGTCGTTCAGCTCACCGACCGTCGACACCTCCACGAGCTGTCCCCACTTCGTCGAGAGCATCAGCTGCTCGTAGAGATTGCGTCTCTCCTTAAAGGGTGTCAGCTCCCCCGGCTTCGAGCGGCTCGGAATGTTCAGCAGGAATCCCTCCCGGTAGGGCAGCACCTCAAAGGTCTGCACATACCCGGCAGACGGCAGCATGTAGCCGTAAAAATAATCCTGATAGCCGCCGAGTGAATACACATTCACCGTAGAGCTGCGGCGGAAGCGGAACAGCTTCACCTTGTCCTGCATTCCCTGCCGTTCAAACAGCGCTACGGCGTCATCGATCGGATAGGTCTTCTTGGTGATGGGCTCCCGGCGGTCCCTCAGCTCCTCCATGCGACTCTGAATGCACGCGGCAGCCTTCTCGGTCACCCGAATCGAGCCATCCTCACACGGCACAAAGCCGAGTGCTTCCATCTGCGCGCTCACCTCTCCGTGAAGCGTGCAAAAATAGGCATCTCCCAGTGCGAACTCCGTCCGAACCTGCAGTCCGTCCGTCTGCCCCGGCGTTCCCGTCACATCCGAAACCGCCTTCACCAGCATCAACGTCGCCGTCCGCATGTAGGTAAGATATCCCGCATTGTCCTTCGTCGTGATCAAAGAGACCGCGCCGTCCCCCTCCGGCTCCCTGCTCAGCTCCCGTAGCTTGCGATTGAAATACACCAGGGCAATGCCGTTCTCATACTGCGGCTGGAACTCCTCCACGATCTGCTCAAAGGTCGTCCCCTCCTCGTACTGCCTCTGCTGTCCATCCACGAAAATAGTAGGCATATCCACCTCCTGCCGTCCCGCGCCCCTGCCGCGTTCTGCATTCTCCGGAAAGCGTTCCTCCGGAAAGGGGAATGAATTTCCGATGCCGACGGTTCCTTCACCGGTCGCTCATACAAGAAGGAACGGCTCCTGCACGGGCGCTGTGATCACCCGGAGCTGCGGCAGCTCTCTTTTCAGAAAATCCTGCATGTAGGGAACGAACATCTTCTCGATTCCGTAATGCCCCGCGTCGATCACCGCAATCCCCTTCTCCACGGCATCCAGTCCAACGTGATGCGTGATGTCGCCGGTGATCATGACATCCGCCCCCTTCTGCAGGGCCAGATCGATGGCATCCTTCCCCGAGCCCGGCAGAATGGCCGTCATCACAATCGGGGTCTGCGGATCGCCGTAGATCCGCACCTGCGGAATCCCGAAGACCTCCTTTACGTATTGTCCGCACTCCAGCAGCGTCATGTGCTCCGGCAGCTCTCCGATGCGTCCCAGCCCTTCATGGGAAATCGCATCCTCATAGGTGACCTCCAATACGTCCGGATGAACCAGATGCAGACGCTCCGCCGCCTCTGCCGCCATCCCCATGACGTCAAAATTCGTATGCATGGCATACAGCGCCACGTCCTCGGACAGCAGCCGCACGATTCGCTTTCCGATGAAATCCTGGTCCGTCACATGCTGCAGTCCCGTGAACAGGAGCGGATGATGCGTCAGGATCAGATCCGCATGCTGCCGGATGGCATCCTCGATCACGGCGCTCGTTGCGTCCACCGCCAGATACACCGTGCCGACCTCCTTCTGCGAGCGTCCCGCCTGCAGTCCCGGGTTGTCCCAGCTCATGGCAAAGGAGGCCGGGCAGAAATTTTCCAGCTGTGCCATAATTTCCGATAAGAGCATTGCCTCTCCTTTCTGTCGCAGCTTCTGTGCG
>CAVAUJ010000070.1:0-6014 GCA_963591995.1 Succinivibrio sp. | reverse complement strand
CTGCAGGTATCCGCACAGCCGGTGCGCCGCCAGCAGTGTCTGCAGAATGCCGATCTCGCCGCGCACCTCGCGCAGGCGCTCCTGTGTGTTGTCGCCTGCCTCCGAACCGCCGAGTTTCTCCAGCAGCCTTAGTCTCCCGCGAAGCCTTTCCCGCACGAACCGGTCAAAGCATTCCGCAGAGGATGAGCCCGCCGAATCTTCTCCTGCAACCGAGGTGCCGGCACCCCTCTCTTCTTCGCTCCCGTCTTTACCCCCGTCTGCAAACGACAGGTAATCCGCCAGAATACAGGGTCCCCAGTTCTCCTCGGCCAGCCCGGCAAAGGCGGCATCCCCCAGAATCCGGATCAGCTGCCCGCGGTCCACCATGGCCCTTGCAAGGACCTCCTCCGGCAGATCTCCGATTCTCTCCTCCAGCCCCCGCCAGTCCGGGTGCCGCTGCCCTGCAGACTCCTGCGACGTTTGCCCCGGACAGAGGACGCGCATAACCGTATAATATTGGCCCTCGTCCTGAAAAAAACGCTCCTCCGCAATCCGGCAGCCATTGGCGAACAGCCATTCCCGCACCAGATTGACCTCACGGTGGGGCGAGAGAATCATTTCGCGAAAGGACAGCGCCTTTTCCGGCTCCGCCTCCAGCAGACACCGCATGAGAATTCCGCCCATGCCGGCGCAGATCAGAACGTCCGCCTCACCGGGTTCATAGGCGGCAAGCCCGTCGGATCTGCGCAACTCGCAGCGCCCGGTCCGGTCCGCATCCCCCTCCTGCTCCAGCAGCTCCGTCAGTTCCAGATTGGCCCTTGCCGTCGCCAGCGGACCCTCCGCCACATCCATGGCAAGAGCATGCACCGCCTTTTGCTCCTGGAGCAGACGGATGTCTGCATAGGCATGGTCGCAGCCGACATCGCAAATCCGCACCCCGGCAGGTACCATGTCACATATGTGCTGCAGTCGCCGCGAAATTTTAATCATCGCTCCCTTTCTATCGCTCCCCCTGTCATCCGCCGATTCATTCAGCAGACGATCCGTTCAACAACCGGCCCGTTCCGCATTCAGTCCGTTCCGCAATCGATCTGTTCCGCATTCGGGCTGTTCATCAATCCAGATAATCCCGCAGCTTCCGGGAACGGGACGGATGACGCAGCTTGCGCAGGGCCTTCGCCTCAATCTGCCGGATTCGCTCCCTCGTTACGTTGAATTCGCGTCCGACCTCCTCCAGGGTTCTGGCTCTTCCGTCGTCCAATCCAAAGCGCAGACGCAGCACCTTCTGCTCGCGCTCGGTCAGGGTCCCCAGCACATCCTGCAGCTGCTCCTTCAACAGCGTATAGGCCGCGGCCTCCGCCGGTACGGGCACATTGTCATCCTGGATGAAATCTCCGAGGTGGGAATCCTCCTCCTCACCGATCGGCGTCTCCAGCGAAACGGGCTCCTGTGAAATCTTAATGATTTCCCGCACCCTTTCCACCGGAATATTCATGCGCGCCGCAATCTCCTCCGGCGTAGGCTCTCTCCCCAGCTCCTGCAGCAGCTGTCTGGAAATGCGCACCAGCTTGTTGATTGTCTCCACCATGTGCACCGGAATGCGGATCGTCCGGGCCTGGTCCGCAATGGCCCGCGTTATGGCCTGACGGATCCACCAGGTCGCATAGGTCGAAAATTTAAAGCCCTTGCGGAAATCGAACTTCTCCACTGCCTTGATCAGACCCAGATTTCCTTCCTGAATCAGATCCAGGAACAGCATGCCGCGTCCCACGTAGCGCTTGGCGATGGAAACCACCAGACGCAGGTTGGCCTCCGCAAGCTTCTTGCGGGCCTCTTCTCCGCGGTATACCACATCCTTCAGTCCCTCTTTGGTCTTGCCGCAGAGGATCGGCCGCTTTTCCTCGATCTCGGCCCGCTGTCCCTCATCCCGGAGGAAGCTCATCACCTCTTCCTCGGTCGTGACGCGCTGCGTGTCATCGTCCGCCACGTCCTTAAAGAGCGTATTCAGCATTTCCTGGGCAATATCGCCATTTTCCATCGTCTTGGCGATTTCCACCTCTTCCGTTGCCGTCAGAAGAGCGACCTTGCCGATCTCCTTCAGATACATCCGCACCGGATCCTCGATGTTCACCGCATCAAGTCCGATGTTGTCCAGATCATCCGCTTCTTCCTGCTCGATGAGCTCCAGCTCCTCATTGGGAACATCGTCATCCACATCGACATCGTCCGCATCCAGTACCGGAATCTCTTCGGGTGTCTCCGCCGTCGTCACAACCTCAATGTCCTTTTCCTCCAGGTAGGCCGTGATCTTATCCAGCTTCTCATCCTCCAGCTCCATGTCGGCAAAGGCCTGCAGGACCTCCTGATAGTCCAACACGTCCTCCTTGGTTCTGGCGAGCTCCACCAGCTTGCCGAGGCGCTCCCAGAGCTGCCGGTTCTCCTCCTCCTGCGCCCCGCTGTCATCCTTCCGGGCGCCTTTTCTCGCCGTATCCTTCACATTCTTCTTTTCCTGCTCCGGTGCCGCCTTTACGGCATCGACAGCCGCATTCTCTGCTTTTTTCTTGGTCATATCAGCCTCCCTACTCCTCTTCGTTTATGTTCAGGGTCAGCGGCAGTGCCTGCAGCCCTGCCAGCTCCTTTTTGCACTTCATCAATTGCCGGAGCGACTCCGGCCCCGTAAGATTCCCGGAAAGATCCTGTATTGCAGCGCGCTTGATGCTGCACAAAACATCCCGCAGCGCCTTCTCCAGCTCCTGTGCCGTGATCCCGTGCAGCCTCGTCTCGAACATGGCCGCCGCCTGCCGCTGCTCCTCCTCGTCCTCGAACAAAGCCACCACCGCGCCCGGTGAAATCCCCGGCGTACCGCCGTTTCCGGAGGCCACCGCCAGCTCATCGCCGGTCTCCTTCTCCAATAGGGCAAAATATCCGGCCGCCGCTTTTCGCGGCACTCCTTCGCTGAAATCCTCCGCAGAGATATAGCCCCGCAGCTGCGCGTACAGCCCCGGATCGTCCGAGATCCACGTCAGGAGCAGCCGTTCATTCCGAAGCCTTGCGCGGTCCGCAGCCGGCATACGGCTCTCCGACCGCTCCTTTTTTATCACCGGCTCCTCCCCGCTCGTCAGAACTCTCCCGTAGGCCGCCACCTCTCTTCGCAGCATCGCCTCGTCCACATAATATCGCTCTGCCGCGGCGCGGATGTAGGAATCCCGTTCGATCTCATCCGAGAATCCGCACAGCCTCCTGGCAAGCTCATGATAAAACTCGCTTCTTGCGGCGGGATCATCCATCCGGTATTCCTTCTCCAAATGCCGGATCTGATAGAAAAAGGCATTCTCTGCCCCATCCAGGCGCTTTTGGAATTCCTCCGGTCCCAGATTCTTCATGAATTCATCGGGATCCTTAAACGGCTCCAGATTCACCACCTTTGCGGTCAGTCCGGCATTTCTCAGAATGCCGATGTTCCGGAGGGCCGCCTTCACACCGGCGCCGTCGGAATCGTAAGCAAGAAGCACCTGCTTTACATAGCGCTTCAGCACAGCCGCCTGCCCTTCCGTGAAGGAGGTTCCAAGGGAAGCCACCGCCTGCGAAAATCCTGCCTGGTGCATGGCAATGACATCCATGTATCCCTCGCAGAGAATGAAATATCCGCATTTGGTCTTTTTGGCAATGTTCAGCCCGTACAGGTTCCTCGACTTATCGAATACCGGTGTCTCCGGGGAATTCAGATATTTGGGCTTGCCCTCGCCCATCACACGCCCGCCGAAGCCGATGACCCGGTTGGTGACATCCATAATCGGGAACATAACGCGGTTCCAGAACTTGTCGTGGAGTCCCCTCTTCTCATCGTAGGCCCCGATGCCGGACAACAGGATGTTTTCATCCGAGAAGCCCTTGGCGCGCAGATGCGCCACCATATCCGAGCCTGTGCCGTCCGCATATCCCAAGCCGAAATTCTGCATGGTCTGCGGCGACAGCTGCCGCTGCGTCAGATACTCCAGCCCCCTCTGCCCCTTATGTGTCCGCAGCAGCCGGTAGTAATAGGTGGCCGCCTCCTTGTTGATGGCCAGCAGCTGCGCACGCTGCTCATTCTCCGCTCTGGCCTTTGCAGAAGAATTCTCCTCGGGAAGCTTGATGCCGGCGCGGTCTGCCAGCACCTTTAAGGCCTCCTGAAAGGAATCGTTCTCATACTTCATCAGGAACGTCACCACATTGCCGCCCTCACCGCAGCCAAAGCAATGAAAAACCTGCTTGCCCGGGTGGACCGAGAACGACGGTGTTTTCTCGTTATGAAAGGGACACAGGCCCATATAGCTCGCGCCGCTTTTTTTCAAATGCACGTAGCTGCCGATGATGTCTACGATGTCATTCGCCGCGATCACCTGCGCTACGATCTCCTCAGGATAATACATCGTCCTCCCTGCATTTCCGTCTTTTCTGCCGTTCTACGCTGTGCATTGCTGTTTCCGTCGGGCGCTGCTCTTCTCCGCTATGCACTGCCGCTTTCGTCATGCACTGCCGTTTCCGCCGTCTCTTTGTCTCCCCGCCGCTGCCTGTCTACTGCCAGCACTTCGGTACGTAGATGTCCTCGTAGCGGGCGATGGCAAAGCGATCCGTCATGGAGGAAATGTAATCACATACCACCCGCTCCCTCGTATCGCCGAATTCCTCCATTCTCCTTTGAAGGTAAGCCGGCAGCAGCTCAAAATGCCGGTAATAATATGCGTAGAGCTGCTCTACGATGCCCATCGCCTTGGACTCCTCGCCCTTGGCCTTCGGGTTGGTGTAAACTCTCTCGAACATGAAGTTGCGGAACCTGCCGAAGGCCTCCTCCACCGGTGCCGACATCTCAACCACGGGCCTGCCCATCGAGTGCGAGATGATGTCGTGCACATAGGTGTCCAGCCGCTCCTCCATGGTGTGCCCCAGAACCGCTGCGATCTCCTCCGGCACATCCTCATCCGTCAGGATGCCGCCCCGGATGGCATCGTCCATGTCATGGTGAAAATAAGCGATCTTATCCGAGTACCGGACGATCCTTCCCTCCAGTGTCGCAGGATTCCCTGCCGTCTGATGATTGGCAAAGCCGTCCAGCACCTCTTCCGTCAGATTCAATCCCTGTCCGTCCTTCTCGAGATATTCCGCGAGCCGGACCGACTGCAGGGCATGGTCGAATCCCTCCGGGCAGAGCCTGTTCAGGACGCGCTCACCGGCGTGTCCGAAGGGCGTATGACCCAGATCATGCCCCAGCGCAATGGCCTCCGTCAGATCCTCATTCAGGCGCAGCGCCTTTGCGATGGTCCTCGCATTCTGAGAAACCTCCAATGTGTGCGTCATGCGCGTGCGGTAATGATCCCCGTCCGGCGTAATGAACACCTGTGTCTTGTCCTTGAGCCGGCGGAACGATTTCGAATGCAGGATGCGGTCGCGGTCCCTTTGGTAAACCGGCCGAAGGTCATCCTGCGGCTCTTCCCTGCGCCGTCCTCTGGAGGCAGCAGAATGTGCCGCCCAGGGAGCCAGTATTTCCTGCTCCCGCTCCTCCAACTGCTCCCGGATCCGCTGTGTCATCATCGTCTCCCCCGCATTTTCAAACGTTACCTGATACTTTATTTATTCTGCGGAGATCTCCGATTTCCTTTTTTATCCGTCCGCGAGCGGCCGATTTTCAACATGAATCGGCCTCCCTCGGACGGATTCATGATTGAAACCGGCCGGTGGGCAGGGTCCGAAGGACCTCTGCCCGCCCGCATCGGGGTTTTTCGAATGCGACTACAAAAAATCCCCTCGCATGTAACATGCGAGGGGACTCTCTACGGCCAGCAGGGCTCGAACCTGCGACCTCGTCCACGTCAAGGACGCGCTCTCCCAGCTGAGCTATGACCGCGCGTTCCGGATGGCTGTACCGCGTCTGTGAAGAAGCTTCCTCACCGACCGCACCTTCATCGGATCATGCAGAAGAAGGGACTTGAACCCTCACGACATTGCTGCCACAGGCACCTGAAGCCTGCGCGTCTACCAATTCCGCCACTTCTGCGAAC
>CAVAUJ010000069.1:0-12503 GCA_963591995.1 Succinivibrio sp. | reverse complement strand
GGATGGCGGTGCGATGATGGTCTGCGGCTTGCCCGCAGCCGGAAAGGGCGATATGATACAGGTTAATGTAGGTATTGACGGCATGATGTGCGGCATGTGTGAGTCCCATGTCGCGGATGCCATTCGCAAACAGTTCCCGGATGCACAGAAGGTGTCAGCTTCTGCGGGAAAGGGGGAAGCGGTTTTCCTTCTGAAGGATGCGCTGCCGCTGCCGATGCTCCGGCATGAGCTGCACAGCGCCATTGATCCTTTGGGCTACCGCCTGCTGTCGGTTTCGACGCAGGAGCCGCAGAAACGTGGATTGTTTCATTTCGGAAAGAAATGAGTGCGGAAACCACCGTATGAATTATGTATAATGAATGGACCATGTCGGACAGAGACGTCCGGTGTGGTCCGTTTGTGTTTTGCATCCGAGCCGGAAGCTTGGAATCGGAGACGGAAGGTTTAAACCCGAGCCGGAATCAGGAATTTCATTCAGAGATTCCGCTCCTTATTTATAGAAAGGATAGCGTAAAATGCAGCAGCTGACATTGTATAACGGCCGTCCGGAGCCGGAGAAGCTGGCCGGTCGGGAGGAAAAGGAAATTCGTGTGTATGATCTGCTGGATTCTCTCGGAATTTCCTACAATAGGACCGATCATGGGCACGCGGACACCATGGAGGCCTGCCATGACATCGATGCCGTATTGGACTGTCTGGTGTGCAAGAATCTGTTCCTGTGCAATCGGCAGAAGACGAAATTCTATCTGCTGATGATGCCGGGGGACAAGCCCTTCAAGACGAAGGAGCTCTCTGCGCAGATCCAGTCGGCGCGGCTCTCCTTTGCATCGCCGGAGAAGATGGAGGAATATCTGGATATTCTGCCCGGCTCGGTCAGCATTATGGGGCTGATGAACGACCATGAGAATCAGGTGCAGCTGCTGGTGGACGAAGATGTAAAAAATGGTGAATATCTCGGCTGCCATCCCTGCGTCAACACCTCGAGCCTGAAAATAAAGACAGCGGATGTCTTTGACAAATTTCTGCCGGCGGTACACCATGAACCGATCTATGTGAAGCTTACGGGAAACGAGTAGCGCGTTGTTGGCGATCCAAAGGGGGATGGAAATGAATCACATAAGGGAAGCGGCAAGACAGATGAAGCATTGTGCACCGGAGCTTGCGGCAGCACCGGTTGAGAAGCGGAATGCGGCACTTGCGAACATTGCGCGGGCTCTGGAGTCGCATCGCGAGGAGATCTTTGCCGCAAACCGTGAGGATATGGAGACGGCGGTCAGGGAGGGCGTGGCTTCTGCCGTGCAGAAGCGCCTGCGGTACGATGAGAACAAGCTGCGGGAGAGCATTGCGGGGCTGCAGCAGCTGGCGGGTCTTCCGGATCCCGTGGGGCGGCGGCTCCTGGCGAGGCAGCTGGATGACGGGCTGGACCTCTACCGCATCAGCGTGCCGATCGGTGTGATCGGCGTGATCTTCGAGGCCCGTCCGGATGCCATGGTACAGGTGGCGTCTCTGTGCATCAAGAGCGGCAATTGCGCCATCCTAAAGGGCGGCAAGGAGACAGCGGGGACCAACCGGGTGCTGTTCGGGCTGATCAGGGAAGCCGCTGCAGAGGCCGGTCTGCCGGAAGGGTGCCTCTTCCAGGCGGAGGGGCACAGCGAGATCGACGAGCTGCTCGCCTGCGACGAAGAGGTGGATCTGCTGATTCCGCGCGGCTCCAACCGCTTTGTACGCTACATCATGGAGCACACCAGAATCCCTGTCATGGGACATTCCAGCGGCATCTGCCATATTTACGCGGACAAGGCGGCAGACAGGGAGCAGGCGATTCCTGTCATCGTGGATGCGAAAACGCAATATCCCGCAGCCTGCAATGCCGTGGAGACGCTGCTGGTGCACCGGGAGATCGCCGAAGAGTTTCTTCCGAAGGCAGCGGACGCATTGGCGGCTGCCGGTGTTCGCCTTCGCGGTACCCGGGAGGCGGCGGAGCTGCTCGGGAAGCGGCAGGAAGCGTCGGCAGGAGAGCCCTGCGGCTTGATTGCGGCAGAGGATGTCATGGAGGAGGATGCGTTTGCCACCGAATACGGGGATCTTGTTCTCTCCGTCAAGCTGGTGAGCGGCGTGGAGGAAGCGGTGGAGCACATCAACCGCTACGGCTCGCATCACACGGACGCCATCCTTACCATGGACGATGCCGCGGCGGAATATTTTCTGCAAAGAGTGGACAGCGCCGGCGTGTACCGCAATTGCTCCACACGGTTTGCGGACGGCTTCCGCTACGGCTTCGGCGCGGAGGTCGGCATCAGCACCGGCAAGCTTCATGCCAGAGGCCCGGTGGGACTCGAGGGCCTGGTCACCTACCGGTACCGGCTCTACGGACACGGTCAGATCGTTGCAGACTATGTGTCCGGCGCAAAGAGCTTTTGCCACAGAGACCTTCCGTTATGAGGACGGCGCGCCGGCGCTGCTCCGAAAAGGGATGCAGAATCCCATAGAATGACCTTAAAACCGCATATTCTGCCGCCGATTACGGAATGCTACAGTGATAACGGTTCCGAAGGGGCCCGGCGTTTCCCGCCGGGCAGGCCATTGCTGGAAAACGGAGGGAAGAGTATGCGCACAGCAGCTGCAGGAAGAGGCGCGGGACAAACCGCGCGCAGGCAAAGGGGGCTTGCAGGTCATTTTCGGCGGTATTGGCCGTATTATGCAATGCTGCTCCCGGGGGTCATTTATCTTGTCATGTTCAAATACATTCCCATGCTGGGGAGTGTCATTGCCTTCAAGAATTATTCGGCTTACACGGGAATCTGGGAGAGTCCGTGGTGCGGGCTGAGTAATTTCAAAAAGCTTTTCTCATATCCGGACTTCTACAAAATTCTTCGAAATACCGTTGTTCTGGGAATCCTGCGGACGGTGCTGACGTTTCCGATCCCGGTGATTCTGTCCTTGATGCTGAATGAGCTGCGCAACCTGCACGTCAAAAAGGGGATCCAGACCATCATCTGCATTCCGTACTTCCTTTCGTGGGTTGTGGTTGGCGGTCTCGTGTTCGATATCTGCGGCGTAGGCGGACTGTTCAACAATGTCCGGAGCTTTTTCGGACTGGACACGCTCCTGGTGATGCAGAAGGAGAGCTGGTTCCGGCCGATCTACGTCCTCTCGACGATCTGGAAGGAATCGGGCTGGGGAACCGTTGTATACCTCGCGGCCATCAGCGGCATCGATCCGAGTCTGTATGAATCCGCTTCCATCGACGGAGCCTCCCGCTTTCAGAAGATGCGCTTCATCACCTTCCCGCTGCTGGTTCCGACGGTGCTGACGCTGCTGCTGCTGAACATCGGGAGCTTTCTCACCCTTGGCTTTGACCAGGTGTATAACCTGTACACGCCCATGACCTATTCGGTGGCGGACATCTTTGACACGTATGTGTTCCGCGTGGGAATTCAGCAGGCCCAGTACAGCTTTGCGACGGCGGTCGGTCTGTTCCAGTCGGTGGTGGGTCTGATCATGGTGATTACCTTTAACAAGATCGCGAATAAGGTTTCCGAGGACGGAGGTTTGTGGTGATGAGAGGCTTCAGAGAAGGAACGCATGTGCGCGAATCGGCACAGGATAAGGTCTTCGGCGCAGTCATAACGCTGATTCTGCTGCTATTCGCGGTGATTACGGCCGTGCCGCTGCTGTCGGAGATCGCCATTTCGCTGAGCTCCAAGACGGCATCGCAGATGAACCAGATCAATCTGCTGCCGGTGGGCTTCACGCTGGACTCCTGGAAATATATCCTGACAAAGGGAAATGTGTGGAAGCCGTTTCTGATCTCGCTGTCCTCTACGGTGATCGGCGTGGCCGTTGCCTTGCTGATCAATACCCTGATGGCCTATCCGTTGTCCAAGGCGGAGTTCGGACCGTCCCGATATCTCATGCTCTTTGTCGTATTCACCATGGTATTCTCCGCGCCGAAGGTCCCGTATTTCCTGACGCTGCGGTCCTACGGACTGTACAACAGCTATTGGGTCCTGATCTTCCCGCATATACTGACGGCATACAACCTGATCATCGTCCGTACCTTCTTCCGGCAGTTTCCGAAGGAGCTGGAGGAGGCGGCCATGATCGATGGCTGCGGGAAATTCCGCATTCTGTTCCAGATTGTGCTGCCGGCTTCGAAGGCGGTGCTGGCAACGGTGGGGCTGTTCTACGGTGTGACCATGTGGAACCAGTACGAGCATCCGATGATGTTCCTGCAGAATATGGACCTGTTCCCGCTGCAGATGCGGATTCGCACCATTGTGGACGGAAGCGGAGAGCTGCAGGCGGTCACAATGGCACAGACAGCGAATTATACCTCGGCGACATTGAGCGCGGCGGCGGTTGTCTTTGCCATCCTGCCGATTCTGGTGGCCTATCCGTGGATTCAGAAGTATTTTGCCAAGGGTGCCATGCTGGGCTCGGTGAAGGGGTGAGAAGGAAGAGCCTAAAAAGCCCATAGCGGCAGCTAAAAAAACACCGATGCCGCTCCAAAACGGTTTTGCTAGAGTAGGGAATGTACCGCAAGGTCCGCCGCATCGCGGGTTTGGAACGCAGCACCGGGATGAGCGCGGAACACAGAAATTGCAAGGAGGGAAGGGATTTATGAAGAGGCGTTATGCAAAGAGACTGCTGGCGGCAGTCATGGCGGGCGCGATGACCGCGACCGTACTGGCAGGCTGCGGGTCCTCGTCGGGGGCAAAGGACGGGACATCCGCAGATACGGAGACGGCGGCGGGAACGGAGGAGGCCGCGGCGGCTTCGTCCGATGAGGACATCGAAATCTGGAATACCAATACCGGATATCTTCCGGTGGAAGCGGGAAGCGAGCTGTACAATCTGTACAAGGACATCATCGGGGTCGGGATTGTTCAGCCCTACGTGGAATGGAACGGCGGTCAGACCTACCTGGAGCAGCTGAACCTGCGCATCGCAGCAGGCGATATGCCGGACATTTTCTTACCCTACAACGGAAATGAAACGGAGCTGATCAAGAGCGGCGCCCTGCTGGATCTGACGGACCTTCTGCCGGAGAAGGCACCGCACCTGTGGAACCTGATTCCGGAATCGGTCTGGGAGGCGGTAAAGGCCAACGATCCCACGGGACAGAACCGTATTTACGTGATCCCGGGAGTCATCAGCTACGGCAGAAACGGCGCCATGATCCGCAAGGACTGGCTGGACAATCTGGGACTGGACATTCCGACGACGCAGGAGGAGTTCGTCGAAGTGCTGCGCGCCTTTAAGAACGACGATCCCAACGGCAACGGCATTGCGGATGAGATCCCGACAGGCGGCCGCGCGGAGGCCAGATGGATGGGACAGCTCTTCGGACAGTACGGCATTGCCATGTGGGAGGGATATCCGCAGTGGGATATCTATGACGGCGAGATTACCTATTCTGCCGTCACACAGAACATGCGGGACTGCCTGGAATGGATGTCCGGTCTGTACGCAGAGGGACTGCTGGATCCGGAGACCTTGCTCAACGACAAGGCAGCCTGGGACGGAAAGATCAATTCCGGCGTGGTAGGAATCTGGGAGCATCTCCCGCAGGAGAGCTACCGTTATGCGGAGAACATTTACGAGGGAACCGGTGTAAAGGCAGAGATTGTAACGCTCCCCGTGATTTCGGCGCCCGGCTATGAAGGGTATTACACCATGCGGCAGATGAGCGGCGGTGCCTTTGTGGTGGCCAATACGGATGACGAGGCGAAAATCGACAACATCATGAAGGTTCTGGATGCCTACGGCAATGAGGAGCTGTGGACGACGTTCTACAATGGGGTAGAGGGAATGCACAGCCAGACGACGGATGGAAAAACGGTCCGCCTTGCCGACGATCCGTCGACGCAGCAGGTGCTGATCCTCCACCCGTACGATGACATTGCAACCAGCGAGTTTGCAATTGAGATGCTCTCTTCCCAGCTGACCGATGACAGAGCGTGGGCCGTGGAGCAGTCCATCGAGAACATTCAGGAGAATCAGAAGTATGTAAGAGATTATGCGGGCGACGGCTTGCCGGATTCCATCTATTCCGATTATCCTGATATCGGAAACCGGACGCTGTACATTGAATATGCCACCAAGATCATCACCGGAGAATATTCCATCGACAAGTTCGATGAGTTTGTGGAGAAGTGGTATGCATCCGGCGGAACGGAAGTGACCGAAAAGGTAAGAGAGTGGTACGCCGCCAAGGAACAGTAGGGAATACACAGACGGTTGTACCGAGGGCGGGGTCCCGGGGGCAGAGTCCCCCGGGACCCTCTTGGGTATTCCGTGGCAGCGGCGGGAAGAAGCGGCAGGGGGACAGCGGTGCGATGAGAAAATTCTGGGATAACCTGAACATAACGATGAAGCTGATTCTGGTATTCTCGCTGGTGAGCATTGTTCCGCTCCTGGTCATGAGCTCGGTTCTGTACCGGATTTCGGTGGTGAGCCTGGAGGAAGCCATGGAAGAGACCGCCGCCATGTTCAGCTCCCAGATTACATCGGATATGGACGGCGTGATCGACGATTATGACGCATTGACCCGGTCGCTTTTGGTGAACCACGATCTGATGAACCATCTGGACACGGAGCTGCCCATTTCAAAGCGTATTGAAAATCAGCAATTCTACCGGGAGACGGTGCTGAAGATGATGACGATGGAGAGCGGAATGCAATCGGTCATCATCATGAACGAAAAGGGCGAGTATTACCAGTATGACCGCTATGGAAGATCTTTGCACTATGAGGAGCTGCTGGAACAGGACTGGCTCATCCGGGAGCAGGAGAAGGAGGGGGTCCTTTTTCTGACGGCCCTCCATGACTGCCCGTATTACGACAAGAATCAGGATCAGATTCTGGTCACCTTCGGCCGCAGGGTCTACGGCTCCGACGGGCGGTATGCGGGAATGATCCTCATCGATCTGTCCCCCTCGAGCATGATTCAGCTGAGCAGTCTCTTCCTTCTGGAACGCAATCAATACAACATCAAGATCAATATTTCGGATGAGACGGGCGGCCTGATCTACGATTCGGATCTCTCGAGCGGACGGATTCACTACAGCGAGATTGACGAAGAGGAGCTGCTGTTCTATGAGAAGAATCCGGCGGACTATGTGGTAATCCGGGGAGAGACACAGCAGCTGGGAATACAGGTCAATACGGTCATTCCAAGGAGCAGCATGTACCTGCGCGTCGGCTTCATCCGGCGGGTGACGGCCGTGCTGGCGGCGGTTCTCATTGCGGTCATCGTTGCCGCCTCCGTTCTGTTCACGAGACGGATAACCTACCTGATCCGCAAGCTGCAGAGCAGCATGAAGCGTCTGGAGTGCGGACATTACGAGCGGATTGAGGAGCAGGCGGGGAAGGATGAAATCGGCAGCCTGGTGGAAAGCTACAATCACATGGTAGGACAGATGGAGGAGCTGCTGGAGGAGGTATATCAGGCCGGTGTCCGGCAGAAAAACGCGCAGTTTCTCGCACTCCGCGCACAGATCAATCCGCATTTCCTCTTTAACACATTGGAGTCCATACGGATCAAGGCAATCCTGAACGGAGATGATGAGGTGGCAGACATGGTCAAGCTCCTGGCGAGGCTTTTCCGCTCTGCATTGGAGGGAGACCGGAAAAATTATACCGTGGAGGATGAGCTGGAGAATATCCGCGCGTATGTCCGTCTCCAGAACATCCGCTTTGACCAGGTGATCACGATGGAGGAGGAGATCGATCCGCGGCTGCAGGGAGCGAGAATTCCTTCCATTCTGTTTCAGCCGGTGATCGAGAACAGCTTTAAATACGCGAGCAGGGAGAGCAACGTGCCGATCCGCATTCGCATAGAAGGAAGGCTGTCGGAGGGAAGGCAGATGGTATTTACCATCCGGGATGACGGCCCCGGGATGACGCCGGAGAGGCTGGCGGCTGTCCGGGAAAGCATAGCGAAGCAAACGGATGCAGCACAGGAGCAGGAGGGGGCGCACAGCATCGGGCTGCGCAACATCGCAGAACGGCTGCGGCTGCGCTACGGCGAGGAGGGCAGCCTTCGGATTCTCTCCGGCGATGCCGCGGGAACGGTGGTGGAAATTCGCGTGCCGTACGCGCAATAGCAGCCGGAGGCCGTGAGGCGGCAGCGAAGGAAGCGGCCGGTTGATGTGCAAAAGGGAACAGCAGCAGGGGAGAGACAATGGCATACAAGGTGCTGGTGGTAGAGGATGAAAAGGAGAAGGCAAGAGGAATTGCCTATCTGATCGGGAAGTCCAATCCGGAATGTGAGCCGATTCTCCTGGCCTTCGACGGACGGGAAGGCTGCCGGAGAGCAAGGGAGGAGCAGCCGGATATTATCCTCACGGACATCAAAATGCCGGTGATGGACGGACTGGAAATGATCGGAGCACTCCGGCGGGAAGGGTGCACGGCGGAGTTCGTTGTGCTCAGCGGTTATGCGGAGTTCGGATATGCAAAGCGGGCCATGGAGCTGGGGGTGAAGGATTTCATCACCAAGCCGGTGGATGAGAAGGAGCTTAGCTGTGTGCTGAACGGTCTTTGCCGTGAAATCGAGGAAAAGCGGATTTCGAGGGATTCCATGGACAGGATGCATGAGGACATGCGGGAATATGCCTTTCGGGAATATCTGGCGGGGAATGCCGGAAGCCGGCCGAAGATCGGAGAGTATCTGAAGCAGCTGGGAATTCTGGATACGTGCAGCCGGTATACCTGCCTTGTCCTTGAAGGAGAGAACAAGGAGATGTTCGATCCGAAGGAGGGAGAGCTCCGGCAGGAAAAAGGGCTCGTCTATGCACTTCGGATCTCGGATACGCAGCTGGCGGCGGTGATCTGCGCGGAGCATCTGGAGAGAGAGGAGAAGCGCGCCTTCGCCTGGGAGAGCCTTTTGAAGGGGAAAATACGGCGAGAGAGGTTCGGAATCGGCATGGGGAGCACCTACGGCAGCTACGAGGATTTGCCGAAGGCCTATGAGGAGGCCCTCATCGCCGTAAACTATCGGATTCTGCGGGGGAGCGGAACGGTGATTCTGTTCGAGGAGCTCTGCGGCATGGAAAACCGGGCAGAACTGCTGACCCGGAAGGAGATCGAGAATCTGAGGGAGAGAATCGACCGGTTCGATCAGGAGGGCTTTCGGGTTGCCGTGCGCGGGATCTTAAGGCGGGTACAGGAGGAGAATCGCCTTTCCCTTCGCGAATTGCAGAAGCTGTGTCTGAACATCGTGCTGGAGGGGCTGCGCAACATTCCGACAGCGCAGCTGCAGATGAACGAATACTTCGGACGGAATCTCTTCACCCTCAAGAGCATTGAGAAGTTCAAAACCATGGAGCAGCTGGAGAACTGGATTCTGAACATGGTGGGGAGTGCGAACGAGCTGATGCTGCAGGAAAAGGTATCCCCGAAGGGGGACATCATTCAGGAGGCGAAGGAGTACATCCGGCAGAATTACAACCGGAACCTTACGCTGCAGGAGCTGGCGGAGAAATTTTACCTCAATCCCTATTATTTCAGTCAGCTGTTCAAGAAAAAGGCCGGCGTGACGTACCAGAATTATCTGACCGGATACCGGATCGACCGTGCGAAAAAGCTTCTGGAGGAGACGGAGCTGCACATCTGTGAGGTTTGCCGGCTGGTCGGCTACAGTGATGTGAATCACTTTAATCAGCTGTTCGAGCGGGAAACCGGCTGTAAGCCGAGCGCATACCGCCGGCAGAAGGGCGAGAAGACCTTTTGAACATCGTTCGTAAGGATGCCGGGAGCAGAAACGGTTCTGTCCCGGACGTCCGGCGCGGAACACGGAGGGGGAGATGACACAGAGTATGACGCAAAGAAGCGAAAAGCTGGAAAGACTGCTGCAGGGAGAGACGGGAAGCTATATTTTCCCCTTCTTCTGGCAGCACGGAGAATCGGAGGCCGTGCTGCGGGAGTACATGAGGGCCATTTATGACGCCAACTTAAGAGCCGTTTGCATCGAGAGCCGGCCGCATCCGGATTTTGCCGGTGAGGGGTGGTGGCATGATATGGACATCATTCTGGAGGAAGCCAGGAGCCTTGGCATGAAGGTGTGGATTCTGGATGACAGTCACTTTCCGACCGGCTACTGTAACGGGGCTGTCCGGGAGAAGCCGGCGGCAAAGAGACGGTGGTTTCTGACCTGCAGGGTGCTGGGCGAGCTGGCCGCGGGGGAGCGGGGCGAATGGAGCCGGGAGGAATACGGCAGATCGGAGCCCTTCGAACCGTCGTGGATCGAGGATTATTTTCACCTGTCGTTTGAAAGCTTTCCGGATGACACCTGGCTGGGGGCTGTTGCCGTGCGCAAGGGGGGCAGCAGCGGGAAGGACCTGATCCTGCTGGAGGAAGCGGACGGAAAGGTCCGCTTTGCTGCGGCAGAGGGCGAATGGAGGATTTACTCCCTGGTGCTGACGCGCAATCGGGGGCCGCACCGGGATTATATGAATATGCTGGATGAGGAATCCTGTCATACCCTGATCGAGGCGGTGTACGAGCCGCACTATGCGCATTACGGAAAGGATTTCGGCGGCGTGATCGCGGGCTTTTTCTCGGACGAGCCGGAAATCGGGAACGGTCATCTCTACGAGATGAACCGGAAGATCTATGAGATGAGCGATCAGCCGTGGAGTGCGGAGCTGGAGCGTTCGCTCGAGCAGCTCTGGGGAGAGGATTATTGCCGTTTTCTTCCGCTCTTATGGGAGAGGTCCTTCGATGAGAAAATGACGGCCGGGGTGCGGTATGCGTTCATGGACCGGGTGACAAGGTGTGTGGAGCGCGCCTTTTCCAGGCAGATCGGAGACTGGTGTGCGGCCCATGGCGTGCAATACATCGGACATCTGATCGAGGACAACAACCAGCACGCGCGGTGCGGCTCCTCGCTGGGACACTATTATCGGGGCCTGGCGGGCCAGCACATGGCGGGAATCGACGACATCGGCGGGCAGGTGCTGCCGCAGGGAGAGGATCTTGCACTGGTCTCACACCTCGGAACGTCAAGGGACGGCGCCTTCTATCATTTCACGCTCGGTCGTCTGGCTTCGAGTGCGGCAGCCATTGATCCGCGCAAAAACGGACGCTCCATGTGCGAGATCTTCGGCAATTACGGCTGGGCGGAAGGCGTGCGGCTGGAGGCGTACCTTGCAGATCATTTCATGGTGCGGGGCGTGAATCATTATGTTCCGCATGCCTTTTCCGCCAAGGCGTTTCCGGATCCGGACTGCCCGCCGCATTTCTATGCACACGGCCACAATCCGCAATATCGGCATTTCGGCGTGCTGATGCAATACATGAACCGTGTGTGCACGCTGATCAGTGACGGATATCACGAGAGCGAAGCAGCCATTTTGTACCACGCAGAGGCGGAGTGGAACGGGATGACCTGCATGTACGTGCAGGAGCCGGCAAGGGTATTGACGGAGGCACAGATCGGATTTGACATCATCCCCTCGGATGTGTTCGCGGACGCTGCATATGCCGTGTGCCTGGAAAACGGCCTGCAGGTGAACCGGCAGCACTACCGGTGCCTGGTGATTCCGGAGACGGATTATATTACGAAAGAGACGGCGGAGGCCGTGGTAAGGCTGGGGCAGCAGGACTTCCTGTGTGTTTTCCTGCATGCGTATCCAAAGGGAATCTGCAGCCGGATGGATGCGGAAGCGGAGAATCTGCTGCTTGCCCGTGTGCGGGAGGCGGCAGAGGTCCTGCCGCTGGCTTCGCTGGAGGAGAGACTGCGCGGGCAGGGAATTCCGGAGCTGTCCGCGGAGCCTGCGGAGCGGATGCTGCGCAGCTACCGCTATCACGCAGATCCGGAGCTTTTATATCTGGTAAACGAGGGGACCGAGGTGTACGAGGGCTGCGTGCGGCTGCAGGAAGGACATGAAAGCTGCTGCAGGTATGATGCGTGGAGCAATCGGCTGGAGCCGGTGGAATATCGAAGGGAGGGGGAGGCGACAAGGATTCGTGTGCGGATCGAGCCGGGGAAGAGCTGGCTCCTTCTCCTGGACGCCGGGAACGGCGGTGAGAGGCGGGGAAGCCTTGCCGGCGCTACCATGACGCTTAATACCGGCTGGACGAGATCCATCTGTGAGAGCGCGGCATATCCGGCATTCGAAGGGGACAAAAGGGTGACGCTGCCGGATGCGGCCGAGAAAGAGCTGCCGGATTTCGGCGGCTTCCTGCGCTATGAGCGGACGCTGGAGCTGGGAGAGGCGGAAGCGGAGAAAACAGGGGATTTCCCTCGTGAGAAGGTGCTTCTGGAGATTTCGGATGCGGGCGAGGCCGTGCAGCTTTTTGTCAATGGCACGGATTGCGGAATCCGGATCGTGCCGCCCTTCCGGTATGAGATCGGAGACTTGCTGCGACGCGGCAGCAATCGACTGGTCATCGAGACAGCGACGACGCTGGAGCGCCGGATTCCGCCCAGGCGCCGGCCGGAGGATTGGGAGCCGCACAACCGCATCGGACTGTGCGGGGAGGTGAGGCTGCGC
>CAVAUJ010000068.1:0-12737 GCA_963591995.1 Succinivibrio sp. | reverse complement strand
TAACCCTTCGCATAACCATCATTTAACGAACAATAGGAGGTAGGATGATTCAACCTATAGAGACAAGTTCCGTCATGGAGAATATCCAGAACGGAAAGCACATCGTGTGCGTGAATTTCAGAGACGAGCAGTATCTGGACTGCAAGACGATGACCATCCAGACGCTGCAGGAGAAGATGGAGGACGGGGACTGCCTGTTCTTTGTTGTTGAATGAAAAACAGAATAAGATTTACGGATGCCGTGCTGATCCTTCTGGGGATTGGCACGGTTCTTTTTATTGTCAGAACATTTGAAGTGTTCGTGGTTGTCGGATCGGAGCCGAGTGCGCTGGTTGCCGGGTTCTTTTCGTTTGTGACGGCAGAGGCCGCAATCCTCTGGAGGATCTACGAGGGAAAGCACAAGCGGCAAAGCAAGGCAGAAGAATCAGCAAGTGAGACCGGCCCGGATGAATGGGAACTGGACATCGATGCAGATCCGAATGAACCGGAGACGGAAGAAATCAGTGAAGGAGGAAACGGATAATGAACGAGACAACATTCAGATTGGTGGAGATGGCAGTGCAGCTTGTGTGCGGCATTCTGGCAGTGTATGTGGTTCCGGTGCTGATGAGAGCGGTAAAGCAGCAGCTGGCCAAGAACGAGGTCGGCAAGGCCGTTCTGGCGGCACAGCAGACGCTTTGGGAGAAGTCCGGAGAGGAACGTAAGGCCTTCGCCATGACGGTCGCCAGAGAGGCGCTGAACGCCCTCCACATCAGCATGACGGATGACCAATTATCGACATTGATCGAGGCGGCGGTGTATTCGATGAAGCAGGAGGACGCGCTGAGCGTGTCTTCCGATTGAGGATAAAGAAATGATCAAGAGAGGGAAGACGGTCATTGCCATCCCACCGGGAGAGACCATCCGAGAGCTCATGGAATCCCGCGGGATCAGCGTATCCGACCTGAGTGAAGTAATGGAACTGACGGAAGAGGAACTCAACCAGTTGCTCGACGGTGATACGGAGGAAGCGAAGGCAGAGATCACGGAGAGGACGGCGAAATGGCTGGAGTCGATGTTCGGCCCGAGCGCCGGCTTCTGGCTTGGGTTAGAGCGGAGATACAGGGAAAACCTGAAGAAGGTCGAGGAGGAATTGGAAGATGGTTAGTTCTTGCGGCCATGATGAGAACGGCAGATACAGAGGCGGAGCTGCAGGAGATCAGACGGGAACGGAATACTACATCAGAACCTTCTACGTGCCCTCATACGGGTGGGATTGCGTGCTGAGGCATCCGAATACCAAGGTGGGGGAGAAACTGTCCGAAATCGCCACGTATGCGGCAAAAAACGACAGGGTAGGCTATGACCAGAACGAAAGGATGACCTATTACAACCGGCTGAAGGAAGTCGGCTGGCATCCCGAAAGGATTACGACCGCATGTGAATCGGATTGCTCTGCATCGACTGCAGCTGCCGTGATTGCGGCAGGGCATCAGCTTGGGCTGACAAAGCTCCAGCAAGTGTCGCCGAGCCTTACCACCTACGGAATGAAAAAGGCTCTGATCAGCGCCGGGTTTGAGTGCCTGACAGAGAGCGCGTACCGGACATCAGATGCGTATCTTCTTCCGGGAGACATCATTCTGAGCGAAGCACACCATGTGGTTATCAATCTGGGAAAAGGGGGCGCATCACAGACAACGGAGGTGAAGACAGTGGCGCAATATGCGGCAATCGTAAACGTAAGCGCCGGATCCTATCTGAACGTCAGGAAGGGTCCGGGGGAGAGATTCGCAGTGGCAACGCTTGGCAACGATCAGACACCGATCAGACTGCCGAAGGGCGCAGTCATTTCGATTGACCAGGAATCCAACAATTTCGGCAGATGGACCGGCACGGGGCTGTGGATGAGCCTTGCATATCTTAAGAGGTAGAACAATGGGAGAGCACAAAAGGATAACCGGAAGGCGGAAGATCTGGCATAAGATTCTGCAGACGGCATGTGGAATGAGTCCTTCGGGGCATGATTGGCGTTTGTCAGAGTCCGGCGGGAGTCAGGTCCGGTTCTGCCGGAAGTGTGGTAAAATGGAACTGTGCCGGTTTAGCCCGCACTTATATTGAGCGAAAAATGGCGTGGGGTCGCGGCCCACGGGGAGTGCTGAGGGAGTAGGCGGTAATGCTGATCTTCAAGTGACTATTGATCGGTCACGACCAAGGTAGCGGCACGGCAGGATGGCGGGTAGGCCTGCAAAGTGGTGGGGATGGACGCGTCCCTGCCACTATTTTTTTACTTATTGACAATGCGCATAAAATGCGTATAATAATAGATGTAGCAATCAATGGTTCTTTTCAGTGAAAGGCGACATATGAAGAGAACAGCATTCGTAAGACTTCTGGAAAAGAACGGTTGGCGTTTCCTGAGATCCGGCGGAAATCATGACATTTTCGTAAAGGGAACCGATAGGTATGCCGTTCCAAGACATTCCGAGATCAAGGAAGGTCTTGTCAGAAGAGCAGTGAAGGAGAAGGGGCTGAAATAGCCCCGACTCTTTTATTGATTGTCTGCGAAGAAAGGAGAGAACGTGGCTGAGAAACTGGCATATCCAATTTTAATCACGTGGGAGGATGACGGATATATCGTTGATATTCCGGACTTCCACGCAAGCACGCAGGGGGATTCAATTGCGGAGGCGATGGAAATGGCGCGAGATGCGATTGGGATATTGGGAGTTGATATTGAAGACAATGGTGGAAAAGTTCCAACTCCAAGCGAAGCTCCCATTGGAGAAGATGGGCAGATAGTTACACTGGTCGATGTTGACTTTGCCGAGTATAGGAAACAGATAGAAAACAGGGCGGTTCGGAAGAATGTCACTATACCGTATAGGCTGAGCGTTGCGGCTGATAAGGAAGCCATAAATTATTCAAGAGTTTTAGCTGAAGCTCTTGAAAAAATTCTGGGGATGAAGCATTATAACGCGTAACGAAGCTGTTCTTTTTTGTTGGCCGCCTGTCATGGGGCGGTCTTTTTTTTGCAGGGATCAGCCCGTTTTTTTATTGCCCGGAAACCTAAGTGTTCTGGTATTCATCCTTTCCGTCCAAGACCGATGCGAGGCAAAGGTCGATGGCACGGGAGACATTTTCAATGTCCGGCATGATGCATTCTTTTGCGCGCAGTGATCCGGAGGATCTGGCAAGAATGAAGTCGGTAACGGTGGTTTGGGAAATGTTGATCCGGTAGCTGATGGGAAGGTGGTTCCTTGCTGTCAGTTCATCGAGTTGTGCAGACCATGAGGAACCGGTGGGGCCGAAGATGCAGAAAGCGAGTTCACGTCGTTCGCGTTCCGGTGCGATGTGGCTGAGGTAATGGAGCAGGGCTGTGTCTATCTTTCTAATGTCATCTTCCGGGGAGATGCCCTTGTAGGTGCATGGGTGTATGCATTCCAGACAGGCCCGGAGAGGATTGATGCCTAGCACGCTGAACCAGTCGAAGATGTCGGTCAGTTTCGGCACGCTGGTTCCGTTCTCCCAGTTCTGCACCGTCGAGAGTGATCGGCCGAGGCATCGCGCCATGTATGGTTGGCTTTTCTTCTTGTGCAACCTTGCGCTTGAGAGCAATTCTGCAGTCGTTTCAACAAGTCTGTGCATCATAGAATCTCCTTTCTCCCATAAGTAAAAGAATTATAGATTCACGAGCGCGTAAAAATTTGGGTGGTTTGCTCCAGAAAATTACCTGATTTTTTGGGTGGTGTCTTTTGTATGCTTGTGGAGACGGAGGGATGAGATGAGCTATTACGGCGGATACGGGATGAATACCGGGTATGGGATGAGCATGATGCCGCAGTATTACGGCGGTTTTCAATCACAGCAGACGCTTCCGCAGCAGGATCAGGGCCTCATCATGGTCAATGGAGAAGAGGGCGCAAGAGCGTTCCAGCTTCCTCCGAACAGAACGGTTCCGCTGTTCGACAAGAACGCAATGATGTTCTACTTGAAGACCACGGATGCCGGAGGATTCGGATCTCTTCGGAGATTCAGCTATAACGAGATTGTAGATTCCGTACCGGCCGCACCGGAGAAAAAGGAAGACTATCTGACAAGGGCAGAGTTTGAGGCGTGGAAGAGGGAGCATGATGGCGAACGTGTTTCAGGTACCGGAGCGAGACGAAAATCTGGAGCGGGCAGTTCAAATGGTGAGTCAGGGGATACATAGCCCGCAAGACCTGTTCCGCCTGTCAGAGGTGATGAAAAAGACGAATTCGGAGAAGGTGTTCCGCAAGGTCTGCGAAATGCGAGGGTTGGATCCGGATAGCACGCTGGAGCAGATAAAGGCCTATGCAAGCCTTGGTGGCCTGTTCCGGCAGTAATGGAATATACATGGTGTGCGCAGCCATTGAAGCAGATAGAGGGCAATCGCTCTCACAAGAAAAGCCCGGAGGAGGGTTTGAATGATGGACGGGAATAGTTACGTACCGACCTTGGCGGATATCTCCGCAGTAACCGGAGGGAAGAACGGAATGTTCGGCAGTGATTGCGGCGGTGGAATGTGGATCTTCGCATTGATCGTCCTGATGCTGATCGGAAACGGTGGATTCTTCGGAGGAAACCGTGACCGGAACGCAAGCGTTGGAGATGTCCAGAGAGCAACGGATTTCGCGGCGCTGGAGCGTCAGAACAACGAGACGGTCGCATCTGTGAGACAGGGTGTATACGACACCACAGGAGCCGTGAAGGATGGGAATTACAACATCCTTGGCGAGCTGCGGGACATCCAACAGGCAACGAACGTCGGATTTTCAAACATGCAGAATTGCTGCTGCCAGACGAATCGGAACATTGATTCTGTCCGGTACGACATGGCGAACTTCGCCAATGCAACGCAGACGGCAATTCATGCGGAGGGTGAGCAGACGAGGGCACTGATGCAGCAGAACAAGATTGATGCTTTGCAAGCAAGAGTGAACGAGCTGTATACCAGTCAGCAGATGTGCGGGATCCCGAGGATCAGCAATTATGCCTGGGGAGTGTATCCGTACAACCAGAGCGGATGCAACGGAGCCGGTTATTACGCATAGTGTGTCACTGAAGCAGTGAGGATTGGCCCCTGCGGTGTGACGCTGCAGGGGTTTTGTAATGAGGTGGAGGAAATGGATAGTTGTAATTGCAGCATGAAGAACAGGCACTATAAGAGCGCTACGCAGTTCTACAACACGGCAACGCAGGAGATTTCGTCTACGATATCCGCGCTGACTCTTATGGGGACAGAGGTGACGGATACCGGCGTATCTCTTGATCTGAAAAGCGATGGCATCGAGATAGAGCATTCCGGGCTGTATCGGATCACGGCTTTTATCAATCTTAATGCAACAACGGCGGGATCTGTCACAGCGCAGATGTATCTGAACGGGGTTCCTCTGACCGACACGTTGCGAATCCAGACCGTGGCGGTCGGGAACAACGGGATAGAACTGCAGACGGTGAGGAGTTTCCGGACGATGTGCGGGCAGAATCCTCAGACGGTACAGGTTATGATCGGAACGGACGGGACGGCAGCTGGGAGTGTCACGTTTGTTTCCGGCAATGCGCTGAAGGAGGCATGAAATGGACAATCTCGAAATGCTTAGATTATTCGCCGGATATATCGGCGAAGAAATCGACGATGTGGAGAAGTATGCAAAACAGGCGATCAAATGGAAGGACGTGCGCTCTGATATCGCAGAAGGGTTTATGAGCCTCAGCAAGCAGGAGGCGGCGCATTACCAGTCCTTGCATGACATGGTTGTAAAGCTGATCAAGTACGCAGCAGACGACCAGAATGCATTGTCTGACGAGGAGATGGCTGTGTATGCGTTCCTGAAGGACATGGAGACAGAACGTTACTGCAGGGCAAAAGAGTATCAGGAAATGTACAAGGAGATGTGAAGGGAGGAAGTTTATGTGCGTGGTTAAAGGGATTTGGCGGAGAATACGGGTTGGGAAATGCAGGAGCAGGCGATTGAAAATGCTTTTGGGAAAGCTTCCTGGGAAATACATTCCGCTGGTTGAAGGATTTGTTCAAGGGGTGATAGATGGCGGTTATGAGTTGAACAAATAAGCGAGAAGACGGGTGAGAAATCGCCCGTTTTTTTGTTGCTGTAAATATGTACAGAAAGTGCATCAAAAGCAGAGAAAAGGCCTGGCGAATATTTTCGTAACCGAATAGCTGACAAAAACGAAAAAATACGACAATATATAGTTGTCAGAAGGATGAAGAACTGATACAGACAAGGAGGAAAAATGATGAAGGTGATGAACACAGTAGATGCATATGCCGAGTACAAGGCCGAATGCGAGGCCATCTCGGCCCTGTGCGAAGAGGAGGGCTATCCCTCCCACGGAAGCAACTACGAGTTGCGCGTGGCGCGGCTCCGGGAGTCTTACCCGGAGCTGTTCGGGGATGACGAAGAGGAAGGAGAAGAGGACTCGGGTTGGACAACGGACCGAGTCGCATGTTACGCGGAGGTCTGGGCGGCAGTCAACGACCTGTACAAGAATCGTCCGGACGGCGCAAAGCCGTCTGAACTGATTAAGGTAGTGTTGAACCGGTTCGGTGAGCTGCTGGTGGTGGAAACCTTCGCCGCAGTTGCCCAGCTGAAGAAGGGCGACGGCCGGATTTACGGCAAGAACCGCGAGTGGACCGACAGCATGACGGTCGTTCCGGAGGCACTCAAGTGGGATCCCCGGAATCCGCTTATCCGAGCAGGTGTGGATGAGATCCACACGGCAAATATAAACGTGTTAATCACGGAGCTGCGTGCAGCTCTCGGCGAATAAAAGTTCAAGAACAAGGAGGAGATTTAAGATGACAAATGCAGAGATGGAGATCAAGAACGTGTTGGATCAGAAGTGCGGGTATGTCCCGGAGAAAGTGTCCGTCTGCCGGATGTCGGACATTCTGGGAGTCGGAGACAACATGGTCATCGTTGGAGGGTGCGCGAACGGCGCATATGGAATCTTCAACGAGAGCGCAAGGGAAAAGGTTGCCGCGTTGATCGGGGAGCGCTTCTACTGCATCCCGAGCAGCATTCACGAGTTCATCTGCCTCCCGGAGGATTTTGGGGAAGAGTGCGGCGGATCGAGCGCCTTGGTCAGCATTATCCGCCAGGTGAATGAGACGGAGGTTGATCCGGCGGAGCAGCTGAGCGACAAGCTGTACTTTTTCAATGGGAAGGAGATTGTGTACGCATGATAAAGGGAACGGCCACAAAGGCCGAGATGATTGAAGAGGCCGTCGATAGGATGAAGGCGTTCAATCTGCTGGGGCCTGTGATAAAGGACTTCCGGAAGGGAGTTCTTTACCTGTCCGAAAAGGGCGGGCTTCTGTACCGGCTGAACGACGAGGCAAGGTGGCTGGTAGCTGAGTATGAGGAACGCACCGGCTATGTAGTGTTTCACGTGATTAAGAGCTATACAGACATTGGGACGATGTATTTCCTCCTGTACGTGTCCGCCTACAAGGAGGAGTGGGAGATGGATCACGAAGAAATGGCAAACGGCGTGCACATCGCATTCGTCTGCAACATGGAGTGCCCGTATTGCAGCGAGGCCGGATACATCGCGGTTAAGCCTCAGATTGGCGGACTGCAGATAGTGTTTTGAGGAGGGAACAAAGATGAAGGTGAATAGAGTTCATGTAACCAGCGAAGACATTGACGATGTGATGGTGTCCGCACTGGAGGGTGGGATCACATATTGGTGTGACGAGGCCGTGGTTGTTGGCCAGTATCTTGGAGATTTTGCCAGCGATCAGATCAGCCGTGGCGGAATGCTGAAGCTGCACGCAAATGAGGATGACGAGTGGTTCATCCTGACCAAGGAGAAGTTCCTGCACGGTCTGGAGATGGAGTTGTCTGACGCAAAGGAGCGGATCACAGATGTTGACGAGAACGGGGAAAGATATCTGGACCCCGGCGACATTGATGGAGTAGAGGCGGACAACATCGTCCAGTATGCTCTTTTTGGCGAGTTAGTATACTCATAATCGCGGATGTAACGAATAAATTGATAAATTAGTAAATAGACAGCTGACATAATTAAAACTGCGCGATATTATAAAGATGCACGAAGGACGTGCGAAGGGGTTCAAGACACAGGAGGTGCTGGCATGTATTTCAAGAACATCAAGTCTTTCGAAGATCTCAAATCTAAGTTCCGGGAATTGGCCAAGGCCAACCATCCGGATAACGGAGGCTCTGCCGATGTCATGAAGGCCATCGTGGTTGAGTATGAGTCTCTTTTCCCGATCTGGAAAGATCGCCATGAGAAGGAGACCGGGGCCGTAGTGAACGAGACCGCAGCCAGCACGGAGCGCGAGTTCTACACGCAGTTCGGATGGGCTGGAAAGAATTACCGCTGGGACATCTCCCTGAAAGAGGTAGCCCAGATTGTTCGTGGATACGTAAAGGAGAAGTATCCAACGTTCCGATTTTCGGTCCGGACAGAATACGCCTCCATGTGCTGCGAGCTGCACGTAGCTCTGACGCAGGCTCCGTTTGAGCCTTATAAGACAGCTGATGAGCTGTCGTATGAAGATGTTTATGAGTTGTGGAAGTTCGCAAACAAATATAGCGTGAACTGGAATTTCACAAATGTGTTTGCATTGAATGAGACAACCATTGCGGAGTTGACGGAGGCCTATGTGGCCGGGAAGTTTTCTAAAATTCTCCGGGAAGATGTGGCTGCCATGTTCAAGGATGTGGATGCATTCGTGAGCAGCTACAGGTTCAGCGACTGCGATGGGATGATTGATTACTTTGATACAAACTTCTATTATTTCGGAGTTAATGTTTCCTGGAACAAGTTTAAAATCGTGGAGAAGAAGGCCCGCATTGCAAATCCGAAGCAGGAAGTTTCTGCTTCGGAATCTGAAAATGATAATGAGTGTGGTAAACTTAACGTTGACGAAAAAGAATATTCCGTCAGCAAAACAGAACACACGAAAACCGGGGAAACAATTTATGTCGTAAAGATTGTTCGAAAGTTGGATCGCGATGAATACTTGACAGAGGCTAAGAAAATGAAAGGCCTTGGTGGGTATTATTCCAGATATGTGCATGGGTTCGTGTTCAGAGAAGACCCAACGAAAGCGCTGATAGCGTAGGAGGGAAAATGAAACGAGGAAAAGATATTGTTTTGGAGAAGATGCAGGAAAAGGGGGTATCAATATATCAGCTTTCAAAGGCGTATGGGACAACAAGACAGAATTTGTCTAAAACGCTTGGAACGCCAAGCGATGCTAAGTTTGATGTCGTTGTTAAAGCTCTCGCGGTCTTGGGATATAAAGTCGAGATCGTAGAGGCACCGGTGAGAGTTGTAGAGCGTTCTTTTCTGGATTATGTCGTAAAGAAAGGAAGACCGGCAGCGTTGTTTGTCGCGGAGGATGAGGCCGGGTATTACGCGGTTGATAATCGAGACGGTGGGTGTTACTTTATTGCCTTTGACCAGAAGGACACGAAGGAAGAAAACAAAGCCATGCTGGATGCCTGGCTTGAAAAGGCGACGTGAAGAAGGGGGTGGTATTTTTGTGCACTAAATGTGTAACGACGTATTCACTAGTGAATAACGGCTTAACAATTTTTTGCGGCATGGATCATGTAGAAGCAGTTAGAAAGTAGGAAAAATTGGAAGGAGCATGAAATGAACAAGGTAACACTGATCGGCAGATTAACAAAGGACCCGGAGGTGAAATACACGCAGGGGCAGGAGCCGATGGCCATTGCCCGGTACACTCTGGCGGTGGATCGCAGAAGGGGCAGACAGGAGGAACAGCAGACGGCAGACTTCATCTCCTGCGTTGCTTTCGGCAAGGGCGGAGAGTTCGCGGAGAAGTACCTGCACAAGGGAACCAAGATCGCCGTTACCGGGAGGATCCAGACCGGCAGCTACACCAAACAGGACGGGACGAAGGTCTACACCACGGATGTGGTGGTTGAGGAGCAGGAGTTCTGCGAGAGCAAATCCGCGAACGATGTGGCGCAGAGCTTTATCAATACAGGAGCCAGCGTTGTTGGCAGCTCAAGCGCAAGGAGCGAGACCAGAGCCATTGATGGATTCATGAGCGTTCCGGACGGCATCGATGAGGAGCTGCCTTTTAACTAAGGAAGGGAGACACTGATGAACGTCATAAAGGAAAAGGCTGAAAAGGGGCGGATTGTCCGAACGCTCGTAGACGACAACGGTTACGAAGTGAAGCTCTTTAACTGGGTGATGTTCTACCGTGGAGATGGAGCGCACATCGGCCGGTTCCTCGGATGGAAGGGAGCGAAGATCTGCATTGGCCCGGTTATGAAGATCGGGGAGCCGATGTGCATACAGGTAAGGACCGTAAAAGCCATTGAGGCGATAGAGCCGGTCTGGAAATTAAAGGACGGGTTGCGATGGGAGCACGAGTAAAGAACGTGTGGCTGCCGGAGACTGCGTTGCCTCCGACAAGGGAATACCACAACGGAAAGCCGAGAACGGCGCTTTTTGTTCCGTTCTCAATGGAGCATTACCGGGAGAGCAACAGGAAGGGACGTGAAACCGCCATAAGGAACCGGACATCGACAAAGCACTGGACCGAAGAGGATGTCCAGAAGGTAATCGAGATGCGTGACGGCGGGATGACATGGGCGGCCATCGGCAAAGAGTTCGAGGTCACGGCAGAGGCCGTAAGACGGCTGATGGAGCGCAGGAGAAAGAAGCAGCAGTAATTATCAATCAAGAGGAGAGAGGCATGAAGAACAAAGAGAACGTAATGAGGGTGCGGTTGACATTTATCGATGAAATCCTTGGCACAGCGTCCGGGGATCCGGATATCCATGGCACGTACATTGCCAGCAATGCGCCGGATGCGCCGTCAAAGACGGAGGAAATTGAGGCCATCGGCGAGGATGAGTTCCGGGCGAAGGGCAAGACGGTGTTCCCGAGAAATTCAGCCGGGGAGCCGATCTTCTGGAACTATCAGATCAAGGGTTTCTTCAAGAGCGCTTGCGCGGCGCAGCGGAAGATCACCGGCACGAAATCGAACAAGTGTACGGCCTATAAGAAAAAGATCGACCTTGGCATTTTTCCCTTCGCGGATGCCAACAAGAAGGCGGATCGGGCAATTGTGATCCACACCGACCGCGAGATCGGAGAATGCCAGAGGCCGCTCCGTGCACAGACCATGCAGGGCGAGCGAGTTGCAATATCCGATTCGGAATCCATCGCAGCCGGTGCAGCTTGCGTTGGTTGTGCTGCAGTATCCGGAGGTAGGGAGCGCATTGATGGCGTTGGCCAGCCATGCAAGGGGAGAAAGTGAAGCTGTGTTAATAAATGCTGCTAATCATTGTGCCGGGAGAGCCGGTTGGGAAGGGCAGACCTAAGTTCAGCACCAGAGGAGGCTATGCAAGGGCATATACGCCGAAGAAGACGGAGGCTTATGAGACAGAGATCAGGGCGGCCTATTACACGCAGTGTAAGGGCGAGTTCTACGAAAAGGGCGAATGCCTGGATGTCCGCATAAGGGCTTATTTTCAAATTCCGAAATCAGCGAAGAAAGCAGACAAGGAACTGATGAGAGAGGGGATGATTCGTCCGGCGAAGAAACCGGACATCGACAACATCATGAAGATCTGCTGCGATGCACTGAACGGAGTAGCCTTCTACGATGACTGTCAGGTTGTCAGCGGTGGGATCGGGAAGTGGTATTCGGATGATCCGAGAGTTGAGATCGAAATAAAGGAGGCAGCGGAATGATCGTTGGCATAAATGGAGTTCTGACACCGACAACGCACGATATCAGCAGATTCCGGCACAACAGGGATGTTGGAGACAGGGTGAGTGTCCCGGTCGAGCGAATCGTGGACGATACCGGCAGGAAGACGCAAGGGAGAACGATTCGCCCGGCCATCATCATGCAGAAGCATCGCCATGTGGCGGTCACTTCTGCCGGCACGTATTCATGGATTCAGATGTATTACGCAGAGAGGGGGAGAATCCTTGAGTGAGTCAATGTCTCCGGAGGAGGCCGTAAAACTTGTAGCAGAAAAATGGAAAAGGGTCATATCTGACAAAGGGGCCGTGCTTGTGTTGGTCGAGTCCGGTGCAGACCTTGGTTCAGAGCATAAAAAGCTGGGGAGATTCCTGAAGGGGATCGGCTACAATGGCAGCTACGGTGTTCGAAAGTTGTATGGAGATTTAAGAGAAGAATGAAAAAGTCGATAGACAGGGATATATTGAGACGCTTGGGAGGCTGAAGATCAGATGACACCCATACAGGCTGACAGAGAGCTCCAGCGCGAGGGAGAAAGACAGGTGCGGGCCGTCTACAGTGCGGCGGCCCTTGCACTCCACCGGCATCACGGCTGGGGCCAGAAGAGGATCCTGCAAGTCATCTCGGAAACCAAGGAGATCTGGAACGAGTGCGCGAGTGACCCGAATACGTCCATGCTGATGCTTTTGGAGCGCGAGACCGGCATTGAGATCAGGGCGCGGGGCGTGGACAAGGGCTACCACGAGCTGGATTTTTTGAGCGGGAACCCGGCGGACGCGGTGTCGATGACCCGGGCGAAATACATCTACATGCGGCAAAGGCAGCTGCCGTGGATCAACCCGCAGATCACGGCGGCGCTGCTACTGGCGTTGCACAGGCTCCATGGATGGAGCGGCGTGCGGGATGCCCGGCTGCTGGAAGAAAAGGACAAGATCGAGGCGGAGTACCGGTGGAAACCGGCGCAGCTGGTCAAGGCGTGCCGGGAAGA
>CAVAUJ010000067.1:0-12789 GCA_963591995.1 Succinivibrio sp. | reverse complement strand
AATCAGGAAAAAGGACCAGTTAGTTTGGCTAGTTATTTAAAAATCGATGTACTAGGATGATTGATGATGAGAACAGGTATGAGAAGAGATCGAAGGTCGGGGAGCCGGCACGGGAAAGAGCAGGACGAGTGGATGGAGGAAGAGGCGTGGTATCCGGAGTCCGGGGAGTCGGATGCCGCGTACGATGAGACCGGCGGGGAGAGCTGGCCGGAGGATGAAGCCTATGCTGCCGGCGAATATGCGGACGACGATGCGGCCTACGACACCCGCGGATATGTCGATGACGATGCGGCCTACGATACCCGCGGATATGCGGACGACGATGCGGCCTACAGCACCCGCAGATATGCCGATGACGATGCGGCGTATGAGGATTGGGAAGAGTACGAGGACCGGGAGGATTATACGGGACGGCGCGGGTATGAGCACCGGGGGGACGCAGGACGGCGCGGAGCCGGCCGCGGGAGAGACAGAGAAACGCCGGCGGTGAAGAAAAGCGGATTTCGCTGGGGCTGGCTCATTCCTCTGGCATTGGCTGCCGTGTGCGCGGTTTCCTCCTTCCAGTTCTTCCGCCAGCTCTGGATCTACGAGCAGGCAAAGAGCGAGTACGCAGGGCTGGATTCCCTGATGGAGCTGTGGGAGCCTGCGGCAGCATCGGAGCAGGAGACGGAAACCGCCGGAGAGTCGGCACAGGAGTCGCCCTACCCGCTTCTGAACATCGACTATGAGGCGCTGAAATCCATCAACAGCGAGTTCGTCGGCGTCATTTATCTGCCGGTGCTGAACGTAAAATATCCGATCGCACAGGCATCGGATAATACCAAATACCTCAGTACAACCTTTGAGGGAACGTCCAATGCCTCCGGCTGCATCTTTCTGGATTGTGCGGCTACGCCGGACTTCGGAGACAACAACACCTTCATCTTCGGACACAATATGAAGAATGAGACCATGTTCGGCAGCCTGAAGGAGTTTATACAGAATGAGAGCCTTTGCGACGAGAACCCGTATATCTACATTTATCAGGAGACGCAGGTCCTGATTTACCGGATTTTCGCTTACTACACCATCTCCGTGCAGGACGATGTCTACAATGACTTCTCCGGCGAGGACGGCTACGATGCCTATGTGGCGGATGCCATCACGCATTCGTCCTACAAGCTCTCCGATGCGGCAAATGAGGAGATTGGCTGGAGTGAGCGGCCGCGGCTTCTGACGCTCTCGACCTGCTATGGGACGGGGCATGTGTATAATTTTGTTGTACAGGCGGCACTTGTGGGAACCGAGGCACCGGCGGCTGCCGGCGCGTGACGGAAAGTCCGCCGCGCTTCGGTTCCGGAGGGGCGGACCGACCGTTTCGGACCGACAAACCTGGAGCGGTGCAACGATTGTTCGGGACAAATGGTGTACCGGGCCGCGGTGAGCTGCGGCAGAAAGGGGGAGCATGCAGACACAGAGCTATCGATACCGCAATATGCCGATTCCGGGCGGCGGTTATGTTACGGGATTTTCCTTCCATCCATACAAAGAGGGCATATTCTATCTGCGCACGGACATCGGAGGCACCTATCGCTTCGACGGGAAGGAGCAGCGCTGGCACAGCCTCATTGACCATGTGACCATGGAGGATATCAGCGAGACCTTTCCGGCTGCCATTGCCCTGGACGCGGAGCACCCGGAGAGATTGTACATTGCCTGCGGGATTTACTCCCGGGCGCATGGAAGGCTGGCGGTCTCGGAGGATTACGGCGAGACCTTCGCCTATTATGAGATGCCCATGCACGTACACGGCAATATGAACGGAAGGGGCACCGGGTATCGACTCATCGTAGACAGAGGGTGCGAGAATGTACTGTGGTTTGCGTCACAGGACAGCGGCCTGTGGAGAAGCGGTGACCGGGGGAGGACCTGGAGCAGAATTCCGGCCTTCGCGGAACAGTATGCAACCTTTGTGGGACAGACGGCGGACGGCCGTGCGCTGTTTGCTGCCGGCGCCGGGGCGACCACAAAGCGCAGCGAGAGGCTCCGCGGACACAGCCTCTATGTCTCCTATGACGGCGGTGAAACGTTTGAGGAGCTGTGGCAGCCGGCGGACGGCGAAATTGACGGCGTCCGGCTGGCCGGTCTGGTGGCGCAGCGCTACGCCATGGATGAGCGATATCTGTATGTGACCTATTCGGTGATGGGACGCAATGCCTATGTGTGCGAACTGGGCTACAGCTGTGACGGCGGGAGCGTCATCGGCGGAAAGATCGTCCGGTATCCGCTGGAGGCCGGCGGACGGATCGGGATGGGAGAGGACATCACACCACCGCCGGCGGAGCCGGTTCCGAACGGAGAGAACGTAGGAGAGGCCGGCGACCGGGACGGGGACGGAAAGCGGCCGTCTGCGGCGGCAGCGGAGGGCGACGGGCACTCGCTCCCGGCGTACGGATTGGAGTACGGATTTTCCGGCATCGATGCGGCAGGACGGGTGCCGGGACTGGTTGCAGCGTCCACCATCAGCAAGGGGGACGGTGACTGCGTCTATCTGTCCAGGGATTACGGCGCATCCTGGGAGTGCATTTTGTGTGATCTTGCGGTTGGCAGGATGGCGTTCCGCACCTCCTATCTCAAGCCCTGCTACAACGGCGGCCACAATCTGATCCACTGGCTGACCGACCTGAAGATCAACCCGTTCTGCCCGGATGAGCTGTGGTTCAATACCGGAACCGGTGTGTTCCGCTCCCGGAATCTGACGCGGGCGGCCGGCGGGGAACCGGTGGTCTTCGAGGATTGGAGCGACGGCGTGGAAGAGACCGTGCATCTGAACGTCTACGGACCGCCGGCCGGCGAGGTGAAGTGCATCGATATTCTGGGAGATCTGGGAGGCTTTGCCTTCCGCGATCTGAACCATCCCTGCGACAATTCCTTCGGAGATGCCGCGGGCAACCGCTACATCACCTGCATCAACGCGGACTATTCGGACGTCCGCCCGGAGCTGGTGGTGGTCACGCCGAGAGGCAATTGGACGGGCAGAACAAAGGGCGGCCTGATTTACTCCAAGGATCAATGCAGGACCTTCGAACGGCTTCCGATGCCCTTTGGATTGAGCGAGCGTCTGGATGCGGCGCTGCATCGGATCGAACAGCCGAATGTGAACAGCGGCTGGGTTGCGATGTCATCGGACGGACAGCGGCTGGTGTGGTCGGTTGCGGACGGGATTCAGCTGCCGGTCGAACAGGTCGTCGTGAGCAAGGACGCGGGGAAGAGCTTTTGCAGGGTCCGGGTGTTCGATCGGAACGAAGAAGAGCGAACGACGGGCGGATTGAAGGTTTTCGCAGACCGCTGCAATCCGGAGCTGTTCTATGGCTTCGGAGATCATTCGGATTTTTATGTCAGTGAGGATGGAGGAGAGACCTTCCGTTCCTGCCCTCTGCCGGAGGATTTTCCGGTCGTTGACTTTTCGCTGATTGACTGCGCCGATAAAACAGAGGTGCGGGGAGAATGCGGGAGAGAGGGCATCTTCTACATGGCGCTGGGGGAGGCCGGCCTGTGGAAGCTGCAATATGAGAAGGAACAGAAGAAGGCGGTGGTCCGAAGGCTCAGCCGGGAAGGAGACCTTGTTTACCGTATGGGGCTTGGCCTTGGCCGGGAAGGCGGAGATTATGCGGCGGAGAGGAAGGCAATCTACATGTCGGCGGTGATCGGCGGGGTGTACGGCTTTTACCGCAGCACGGATGAGGGCCAAAGCTATGTCCGTCTGAACACGGATCGGCAGATGTTCGGTGAGATCAACAGCATCGACGGAGACAGCACCACCTTCGGAAGATTTTATCTCGGAACCGGCAGCAGAGGTGTTCTGTACGGAGAGCCGGATACGGCAGGGGCGGTCGGAGCCGTGTGAACGGTGCGGACAGAGCAATGAGGCAATGCGGCCGCGGGTGCTGCGGCGGAAAGGAGACAGACCATGCATCTGGAACAGGATGGCAGAAAGCTGCGGATCAAGGAGGGGAATTCTGTCGTGATCATCGAGCCGTGGGGGGCGAACTCTCTGCGCGTTCGGATGACGAAGGAGCCCCGGATGGATGAGAATGACTGGGCATTGACAGAGCCGGTGGAGGAAACGGATGCATCGGTCACCTTGGAGGAGATCGATGTAACGGATCCCTGGTATCGGGGAGAGGAATGGCAAAAATACCATCAGAAGGGTGTGCAGGCAACGCTCGTCAACGGGAAAATCACGGCCAGAGTCTCCTGTGAGGGCTGGATCAGCTACTACAATCAGAAGGGAGAGCTGCTGACGCAGGAGTATTGGCGCAACCGCAACCGGATCAATCGCTACTGTGTTCCGCTCCGGATCGATGCCAGAGAGCTCAAGCCCATACAGGGCAGCACGGATTATGAGCTGACGGCCCGGTTCGAGGCCTTTGAGGATGAGAAGATCTACGGCATGGGTCAGTACCAGGAGAAAAACCTGAACAAGAAGGGGGCCATTCTGGAGCTGGCACACCGGAATTCCCAGGCCAGTGTGCCGTTCCTGGTGTCCAGCAGGGGGTACGGCTTTTTGTGGAACAACCCGGCCATCGGCACGGCATCCTTTGGCACCAACAAGACGGAATGGCATGCCGCGAGCACGAAGAAGCTGGATTATTTCATCACAGCGGGCGATACACCGGCCGAGATTGAGGAGCAATACAGCAAGGCCGTCGGACGTTCGCCGATGATGCCGGAATACGGCATGGGCTATTGGCAGTGCAAGCTGCGCTACCGCACCCAGGAGGAGCTCCTTCGCGTTGCCAGAGAGCATAAGAGGAGAGGTCTCCCCATGGATGCCATTGTGGTGGATTTCTTCCACTGGACCATGCAGGGCGACTTCAAATTCGAGCCCAGAGACTGGCCGGATCCGGAGGCGATGGTGAAGGAGCTGCGCGAGCTGGGGATTGAAACCGTTGTGTCCGTCTGGCCCACTGTCGATGAGCGGAGCGAGAACTACGGGGCCATGGCGGAGAACGGCTATCTTGTCGGCACGGACCGCGGCAACGGCAACCACATGACCTGGATGGGCAATACCGTGTTCTACGATGCGACGCATCCCGGAGCACAGAAATTCGTCTGGGAGAGGTGCAAGGAGAACTACTACCAAAAGGGCATCCGCTGCTTCTGGCTGGACGAGGCGGAGCCGGAGTACGGGCCCTATGACTTTGACAACTACCGGTATTATGCGGGGCCGGCCCTGCAATGCTCGAACGTCTATCCTGTCGGATATGCCAAGGGCTTTTACGACGGGCTCAAGGCTGCCGGCGAGAAGGATGTCATGAGTCTGGTGCGCTGTGCCTGGGCCGGGAGCCAGAAATACGGCGTGCTCACCTGGTCGGGAGACATCTGCTCCTCCTTCCGCGCCATGCGGGAGCAGCTGCAGGCGGGGCTGAACATGGGGATGGCCGGCATTCCGTGGTGGACCTCGGACATCGGCGGGTTCCTGGGAGGCGACATTCACGATGCGCACTTCCAAGAGCTCTTGGTGCGGTGGTTTGCCTGGGGCGCCTTCTGCCCGGTTTTCCGCATGCACGGAGAACGCTCCCCGTGGTATGAGAGAGAGCAGGAATTCATCGACGGCGTGCGTCAGCTGACCAGCGGACAGGACAACGAGGTCTGGAGCTTCGGCGAGGACAACTACCGGATACTGACCCGGTTCCTTTTCATCCGCGAAAGGCTCCGTCCCTACATCCGGGAGTGCATGCGGGAGGCAAGCGAAAAGGGCGCGCCGGTGATGCGGACGCTGTTCTACGAATTCCCGGAGGATCCGATGTGCTGGGAAGTCGAGGATTGTTATTTCTTCGGCCCGGACCTTTTGGTGGCGCCGGTGATGGAAGAGGGAGCGCGGGAACGCAGCATTTATCTTCCGAAGGGCTGCAGCTGGAAAGATGCCTATACCGGAAAGAGCTGGGAAGGCGGCCAATCGGTGACGGTGCCGGCTCCGCTGGACGTGATTCCGGTCATGATCCGGGAAGGCAGAGATTATCCGATTTACCGGTACATCGATTTTTAAATAACCGGCCAAACGAACCCGGAAGCAGAGCGGACGTCCATCCGCATCAATCCCTGCAGACAGAGAGCATCTGTCTGCAGGGATTTTTACTGTGCACATTTACGAGAGGACAAAATGACCAAATTTCGCGGAGCGTCCGGTTCTGCAATCCACTTTCGCTAATTCGCCGCAAAAAAGGGCAAAAAGCAAGGAAATATCGTAACGTAAACGTTTCATATCATCGACTGACGGCGGCGAAATCCGCGGGAGGTGAAAACATAAATGCCAAAAGGCAATAACAAAGATTGTGCAATCTGCATCACATAATTTGCCTCTTATGAGGATTTACACTTAAAATTGACGGTATACATCCCTAATTTTTACGGTATCTTTTTTGACCAAGTGCTTTTATAGTAGATAGAGTCAGAAAGCCAGTGAATACGTTTAAGTTACAAGAAAACGAACACGGCGGACAGACTTTCGTGTAATATTCACAAAGCTGCGGCTGCTTTCGGACACATCGCTCTTACACAGGGGGTGAAGTTGTACAAAACAGCTGCGGACATCATCAAAAGAGGGAGGGGTGTATGAAATGAAGAATCCTAAGAGTACCAGGGAACGGGCATCCGACATACTGTATTGCCTGCTGCGTGTCGCCATTCTTGTGGCAGTTGTTTTTCTGTTCGTTCCGTCCCTGAATCCTGCCAGGATCAGCGGACTGATCAACCGGAATATGTCACTGTTCTCTTCCGGTTTCTCCTACAGCAATCTGACGGCCGATTTCGGACGTGCCTTCAAGAAGGGCTGGGTGGACCGCTCCACCATGCAGCTGCTGTACGGTTCGTCGCTGATCATCTGCCTTGGCGTGTTCGCTGCGGTTGCAGGCGCCTGCATGTCCATCGGCAGCAAGAAATTCAAAAAGCTTTCCAATCTTTTCATCCTTCTGGGCTGTGCGGTTGATCTGCTGGGCATGGTCGGCATCCGGTCGGCGTACGTACAGATCGCCCAAACGTCCAAGCCCAAAAAAGTGGAGCCGATGTTCTCCGGCGCTTTCTGGCCCTTCATTGTCGTCATTCTCATCATTCTGGTTGTTGCACTGGTCGAAGCATTCCTGGTGCCCAAGGTCACAAAGGAAGACAAATTTGAGATGGAATCGAAATACAAGCTGTTCCTTCTCTTTATGCCGTTCCTGGCCCTGTGCGGCGTGTTCTCCTACCTCCCCCTGTGGGGCTGGCGGTACGCTTTCTTTGATTACAAGGTCGGTGACACCCTGAGCATGGAGAATTTCGTCGGCTTTAAGTGGTTCACGCAGCTGTTCCAGAATGCGGCCACGGTCAAGGATGTCGTGCGCGTGCTCAAGAACACGCTCGGTATGAGCGGACTGGGGATCATCACCAGCTGGATTCCCATGGCCTTTGCCATTTTCCTTTCCGAAATCAAAAACGACAGGTTCCGGAGGTTTGTACAGACCTTTACGACGATTCCGAACTTCATCAGCTGGGTTCTGGTATATGCCATCGCCTTCTGCATCTTTTCCACAGACGGCTTCGTCAGCAGCCTGATGGTGAATTCCGGCATCTGGTCCTCCGGTCAGAATCTCCTGATGAGCAGCTCCCATACCTGGCTGAAGATGTGGGCCTGGGGAATGTGGAAGGGTGTCGGCTGGAGCGCCATCATTTACATCGCGGCAATTTCCGGCATTGACCGGCAGCTGTATGAGGCGGCCACCGTGGACGGTGCCGGAAGGTTCCAGAGAATGTGGAACATCACGGTGCCGAGCCTGATCCCCACCTTCTGCGTTCTGCTCCTGATGTCTGTGGCCAACGTTCTGAGCAACGGCATGGATCAGTACCTGGTATTCGAGAACGCGACGAACACCGATTACGTCATGGTTCTGGATCTTTACGTGTACAAATTGGGTATCGGCCAGGGAATGATCCCGCTGACCACCGTGGTGAGTATGCTGAAATCCATTGTCAGCGTAGTATTGCTGTTCGGCGCCAACGGAATTTCCAAGCTGGTCCGCGGCGAGAGCATCATTTAAGGAAGGAGGCTGCGTTATGGCAAAGACGGCACAGGAAAAGGCCGATGCAAAGGCAGAACGCCTTTATAAGAAGACACACAAGAGTCAGTTCAAGGCGACTCCCGGGGAGATTTCCTTTAACATCATCAACTATGCGGTGTTCGGCATTTTCACGCTGGCCTGCATCTTCCCGTTCTACTACCTGTTCATCAATACCATCAGCGACAACGAGTACGTCGTAAAGGGTCTGGTCAACTTCCTTCCCAAGGGGCTGACGCTGTCCAACTACAAGGCTCTTCTGAACGTCAGCGATCTGGGACAGGCCTTTGTGGTATCCGTCGCCAGAACCATTCTGGGAACCGCTCTGATGGTGGGCGCCTCGGGACTTGTCGGATATCTTGTCACCAAGCAGGAGATGTGGGGCAGGAAGTTCTGGTATCGTTTCCTGATCATCACCATGTACTTCAACGCAGGACTCATCCCCTGGTTCCTGAACATGCAGATGCTGGGCCTGACGAATACGTTCTGGGCCTACATCATTCCCGGAATTGTGGCACCGTACAACATCATTCTGGTGAAGACCTATATTGAGTCCATTCCGGCGGAGCTGGAGGAGAGCGCGGAGATTGACGGCGCCTCCTACATGACGGTTTTCCGCAAGATCATCTGGCCTCTGTGCAAGCCGATCCTGGCGACCATCGCGATTTTCGGTGCGGTCGGCCACTGGAATTCCTTTACGGATTCCATGATCCTCATGCAGTCCGCGCCGACCCTGTACACGCTGCAGCACAGACTGTACATTTATCTGAATCAGGCCTCGAATCTGAGCGCCCTGATGCAGTCGGGCGGTTCGGTCAGCGATGCGGCCCTGCAGTCGGCAATGAGCGGCAAGGTGATCAAATATACCATCTCCATGGTCACGGTGATCCCGATTCTGGTGGTCTATCCGTTCATGCAGCGGTATTTCGAAGAGGGCATTATGCTGGGGGCCGTAAAGGGATAAGGTGCCTCACAGGCCGGAAGAAGGTGTTTCCCGCATTCGTGCGGCGGAGATACAGATCTATGCTAACAATTTGTTACAGCACCATTTTAGGAGGGTGAAAGGTTATGAAGGTGAAGAAAATCATGGCTTTGCTGCTGGCTTCCACCATGGTAGTCTCATTGGCGGCCTGCGGCGGCACGTCCGGATCGTCCGGGGATTCTGCGGCGGCGGATACGGCAGAGGACGATGAGGATGCCGACGACGAGGATACGGCGGACGCGGGGGATTCCGAGGAAGAGAGCTACGACGATCTTCTGGCGGATGTCATTCCGGAGGAGACCGTCACGCTGGATGTCTTCGATCAGCTGGCCAACTATTCCGGTGAGCAGATCGGCTGGTTTGCACAGGTCATGCTGGAGAAGTTCAATGTCAAGCTGAACATCATTCAGGATGCGGACGGCGTGTATGAGACACGCATGGAGTCCGGCAACCTCGGCGATCTGGTCATCTGGGGCAATGACTCGGACGAGTATCTGCAGGCCATCGACAAGGGACTTCTGTACGACTGGAATGAGGACGATCTTCTGGATGAGTACGGACCCTACATCAAGGAGCATATGCCGGCTGCACTGGAGAAGAATACGACAATTTCCGGCGGCACCACCTACGGCATCGGCTTTGATATTGCAGTGGATGCAACGGCACGTCAGGAGATGATGTACGAGTGGGGCCTTCGCTGGGATCTCTACAAGGAGCTCGGCTACCCGGAGATCAAGGATCTGGATGACCTCGTGGATGTCCTTGAGCAGATGAAGGAGATCTGCCCGACAGACGACAACGGCAATCCGACCTACGGCGTGTCTTTGTTCAGCGACTGGGACGGCAACATGGTGATGTTCGTAAAGTCCACGGCTTCCGCATACTACGGCTATGACGAATTCGGCTTCGGTCTGTATGACCCCACAGAGCAGGTTTACTATGATGCGCTGCAGGAGGACGGTCCGTACCTTAACATGCTGAAATTCTACAACACGCTGTATCAGAAGGGTCTGCTGGATCCCGACTCCCAGACGCAGGGTTATGACGGCATGGTGGAGGATTATCAGAACGGCTCGGCCTTCCTGAATATCTTCAACTTCCTCGGCTCTGCCATGTACAATTCCGAGAAGCACCTGGAAGCAGGAAAGGCTATGTATCCCTGCCCGCCGACCGATGCAACTCCTATTTGCTACGGGCAGAACATCTACGGCGGCAACAGACCCTGGACGATCGGCGCCAAGACCGAGTATCCGGAGCTGTGCATGGCAATTCTGAACTGGTTTGCTACACCGGAAGGACGTATGACGACAGAATACGGCCCGAAGGATGTCTGCTGGTACTACGATGAGGACGGCAAGACCTGCTTCACAGATCTTGGAAAGAGCGCAAAGCTGGATGGCAAGACCGAGATGACGGACGGCTATTCCGGAACCTTTGAGGACGGCAATTTCAAGATCAACAATACCACCTGGGGAATTGACGCAGAAAACCTGGATTCCAACGGTGACGTTTACAACTACAAGAAGTGGGAGAGCTACTCCAGCGAGGCAGGCTCCGAGATCGAGGCGGACTGGAGAGAATACTTCGGCACGACGACGGCGGACAGCCTCTTCGACAACTGGAATTACAACCTCTCTCCCGGAACCATGTATTCCGCAACACCGATGTCGGATGAGCTGACCATGGTCTGGAATCAGGTTGCCGATTGCATCAAGACCTATTCCTGGAAGGCGATTTATGCAAAGAGCGATGCGGAATTTGATTCTCTGGTGTCCGAGATGATCTCCAAGGCGGACAGCTACGGCTATGACCAGTGCGTAGAGTTCCAGCAGAACGAGGCAACGCTTCGTGCGGCAGCAGAAGATGCGGCATTGAGTGAGCAGTAAATCAATTCGCAGGATCCGCATGCAGCGGGCGAGAGCCGGGGCATCGGGAGATTCAGAGATGCTCTGACGGCCGGGCGTGAAAATGCTGCGGAAACAGAGTAAGATGGAGGAGATCGCCCGGAAACGGAGCGATCTCCTTTTTCATGGGGGTGCGCCCGGCGGTACACCCTATCGCAAACCGGCAGGAAGAGAGGCGGCATGAAATTCTTCAGTACCAACAGTCCCCTGTACCAGTTTCTGTGCAGATTGTGGGATATCCTTCAGGTGAATTTTTTCTGGATTCTGGGATGCATCCCGATTGTCACCATAGGAGCCTCCACGGCAGCAGCCTTTAAGGTCTGTCTGCATCTGGCGGAGGAACGGGAGGGCTACATCTACAAGGAATATTGGGAGGGGTTCAAGGAGAACTGGAAACAGGGAACCGTTCTGGGCGCCATTGTCCTTGTATGTGTATACGTCATTTACCTGGATCTGCAGCTGTTTCACGCAGTCGCGGGAAATCCGGCGTGGCTTCTGGCCTTGACCATTGTCTCCGGCTTCGTGTTCTGTCTGTGCCTGATCTATGCTTTCCCGCTGATTGCAAGGTACGAGAATACCTTGCGCGGAACGCTGAAGAATTCTATGATGATTTCCCGGAGATATTTCGGCAGGACGATGGCGATGCTGGCGGTGGTCGGCTTTGAGATTCTGCTCTGGATGTTCAATACAACAACCGTTTTCATCGGCTTCCTGATCGGTCCGGCCTGCATCATCTATACCATTGCCGGGATGTCTTTGGGGACCTTTCATGAGGTGGAGCAGCAATGGAGGGCGATGAACGAGGCGACAGGAACGGGACAGGGACAAACGGAGAACGGACGGGGAAAAGGAGAGGCAGAGAATGATTTACAGTAGATTGGAGATTAAGGGAGAGGGCTCGGAGGAATACGCGCATGCGGACACGTACCTCATCAGCCATTCCGAACAGATCGGGCTCACCAAAAGACCGCTGGTGGTGATCTGCCCGGGCGGCGGATATTGCTTCACATCGGAGAGGGAGGCGGAGATGTTCGCTCTTCGGTGGAATTCTTATGGATACCAGGCAATTGTTCTCTGGTATTCGTACCGTCCGGCCATCTATCCCGCGGCGCTTCTGGAGCTTGCGCGGACGGTGAAGCTTGTAAGAGAGCATGCGGATGAGTGGGACGTGGATCCGGACCAGATTTTCGTACAGGGCTCCTCGGCGGGCGGTCATCTGGCTGCATCCTACGGGATGTTCTGGAAGCGGGATTTTGTTGCAAAGGCATTGCAGGCAGACCCGGAGCAGCTGCGGCCGAACGGGATGATCCTGAATTATCCGGTGATCACCTCCGGCGAATTCGCACACAGGGAATCCTTTGAGAATCTTCTGGGGGATCGGTATGACGAGCTGGTCGAGGAGATGTCACTGGAGAATCAGGTGAGTGAGGATACGCCGCCGGCGTTTCTCTGGCACACCAACCAGGACGGGCTGGTCCCGGCAGAGAATTCTCTGCTGCTGGCGCTGGCGATGCGCAGAGCCGGACGCCCGGTGGAGCTGCACATGTATATGAAGGGGAACCATGGACTGGGGCTGGCAAGTGAGCTCACCATGGATCCGGAAAAAGGGGCGATAGAGCCCTCCTGCCAGAGCTGGTTCGAGCTGGCTTATCGATGGACCGCAGAGCTGCCCGGGGGCGGCGTACATTAGGAAAACGCCGCAAAGGAATTTGCTGCTTCGCAGCGCAAATCCGGCGTGGGAAACGCTTTAATCAGCGTTTCCTTAAGAGTCCTCCACCTGCTGACGGCGATATTCCAAAGGACTCATTCCCACATAGTGATGAAATTTTTT
>CAVAUJ010000066.1:0-12959 GCA_963591995.1 Succinivibrio sp. | reverse complement strand
ATTCCCTTCATGACCAATGGCGGCTGGCCGGGCCATGTCATAAAGGACATGAAGACGGCTTGTAAGGGAGCAGACATCAAGTGTGAGATGCAGATTCAGTTTGATTCCACAGGCGGAAGTAATCTGGAAACCCCGATGGAAGAGATTACGCAGTGGATTCAAGAGGTTAAGCAGATGATCTGCGATTAAGGGGTGACGGATGACAATCAAAGAAGTATCGGAAAAATACGGAATCTCGCAGGATACACTCCGCTACTATGAGCGCGTTAATGTCATTCCTGCGGTTACTCGGACATCCGGAGGAATCCGTGATTATCAGGAAGAAGATTTACGATGGGTGGAACTGGCGGTATGTATGCGTAATGCAGGACTGCCTATAGAGAGTCTTATCGAATACCAAAGGCTGTTTCAAGCCGGGGACTCTACCATTCCGGCAAGACTTGATCTTCTAAGGGGACAGATGGATGCCCTTACAAAGCAAAAAGAGCAGATTGAGGAAACCATGGATCGGCTTTCATATAAGATTTCCAGATATGAGGAAGCTATGAAAACCGGCGTACTGACATGGACGAAGAAAGGAGAAGAATGACGATGGCTAAATTAGTGGCATTTTATTCAAGAGCCGATGAGAATTATTTTGGCGGCTCTATGAAGTATATCGAGGTAGGAAATACAGAAAAAGCAGCGAAAATGATCGCAGAGCTGACAGGTGCTGATCTGTTCAAGATTGAGCAGAAGATTCCATATGCGGCAGATTACAACACCTGTATCGCGCAGGCGAAAAAGGATAAACAGGAAGGTGCAAGACCGGAACTTATTTCCCTTCCGAACAATCTGGATGCTTATGATGAGATTTATCTGGGCTATCCGAATTACTGGGGAACCATGCCGATGGCGGTTTACACATTCCTTGAAAGTTTTGATTTTACCGGTAAGAAGATCTATCCCTTCTGCACGCACGAGGGCAGTGGCCTTTCCGGTACAGAGCAGGATATCCGAAAAAGCGCAAAAGGTGCGGCAGTGGGGAAAGGACTTGCCATTTATGGTAGCAATGTAGATAGTGCCGGAGCAGTACTCAAAAAATGGCTTGAGGAGGCTAAGCAGAATGAAGAAAGTTCCTCAACTGTAAACCGAGATGCAACCTCTCTCGTTCTGGTCTGAGGCCATAATGAATTGAAATCACATGCCTTCCGGGAGGTTGCATCCCGGCTCACAAAGGGGTAGAGATGGATTTGTCTTCGAGGGAATCTTAAAGGCTGCGGAGAATGTGGGAAAATACAATGAATGAGATATTTCCGAAGATAGGTGTAGGAACTATGCTATGGGTTCCTGCAACAGAAGAAGAAAAAGAAGAACTATTCAAAACCTTCCGGTATTGCCTTGATAGAGGTTACAATTTCTTTGATACCGCAGAGGTTTATGGAAATGGGAAGGTCGAATCACTCCTGGGAGAGTTTATAAAACGCGATGGTCGTCCTGTGCGGATTTCTTCTAAGTTTGCACCGCCATCTTCTATGAATCCAATGGCACCAAGGAGAAAAACGATTGACACAGATTCTCCGGAAGCAATTTGGGAAGCGTTAGATGGCACTTTGAGCAGGCTGGGGATTGAGTGTTTGGATTTGTATTTGATGCACACACCGCCGAAAAAAGGCACAATCGATGACTATATGCTTGTTATGGCCAAAGCGGTTAAGCAAGGAAAAATTAAGAATATTGGGGTCTGCAATTTTTCAAAAGAGCAGATAAGAGAGGCCGCAGAAGTCTTAAAGAAAGAAGGGTTGTCGCTTTCAGCCGCAATGGTTGGATATAATATTCTGCGACGCTATCCGGAAACAAATGGCGTGTTTGATGTATGTAAGGAATATGGAATCACGCTTATTCCGTATGCCCCATTGGCGGAAGGAGCGCTGACCGGAAAATATCGCGGCAAAAAAGTGCCGTTGAAGTATTTTGTGACATCTTACTTCGGACATCTTGATTTAACAAAAGAGCGTGATGACAATATCCCTTTCGTCAAGCGACTTTTTTCAAAACCAAGAGAGTGTGACATCAAAAAGATGGAGCCTTTGATGCGTGAAATGGAGTCGATTGCCCAAGCTCATAATAAAACGATTGCTCAGGTTGCGATTAACTGGCTCATTACAAATCCGGAAGTGAATGTATTTCCGATTCCGGGGATGCGAAAGCGCAGTCAGGCAGAGGATAATTTTAGCGCGGTTGAATGGGAATTATCATCTGACGAAAGAGAAACGATTAACAAATGTGAGCTTTCGGGGCGCTTCTAGTACATCGTTTGCTAGTTATTTAAAAATCGATGTACTAGGTCCTTCCGGCGGAAGAGGTAATAATCGAAGCTTTGCGGCTGCAGCTCCTGATGAAAGCTGTCGATCAGCTCATACTGCTCCAGAACTTCCTCCGGATAGGAATCTCTCGCCACAATGTAATCGGTGCGTCCCTCGGTGATGTAGGAGAGCTGCTGCCGGGTGACCTCATCGCCGGGGAGCGTCTGCGTCTGGAACCAGTAGCAGCTGGGATAGATGTCGGCAGTGGTATAGAGGCCGCTGTCGAGACAGCCGATGTTGAGAAGGGTAGTATTCTCGGGATCCACGAGGCCGGCGGCCCGGTCATTGTTGATGTCCTCGGTGAATTTCGTGAGGAAGACATTGTCTCTGGAGGTTCCGAGGTAGGGAATGTTCCAGCTGAACCGGAGGATTACGAGGAATGAGAGAGCGAGTGCAGCGGTCATGGCTGCCGCGGGCAGCAAAGGCAGACGGGAGCTCCTGCCTGCGGCCGGTCTGTTGGATGAGAACGGCTGCAGGCTGCCGGAGATTTCCTTTCTGCGGGCAATGACAGTGCAGACGCGGTCCAGAAGAACACCGAAGCCGCTCATGCCGATGACCGAGAGGGCGGTCAGCGGAAAGGCGTAATAAGGCAGGTGCGCGCCGCCGATGTAGATGAACAGGAAGGTGCACCCGAAGAGCAGCGCGGGAGCGATGCGCTCGGCAAGAGAGCTTCCTTTTTTCAGCATCGCCCAGAGGATTCCCGCGATGATCCACAGGAAATATTGAAAATTGTCCAGGACCAGCCAATACAGAATCTTGGCGAGGTCATAGATCCGCTGTCCGAGGTCTGCACCGTGAGAATTGGCACCGAAATCGGAATACAGGAAGACGTTCGTGTAGATGTAGACGCGGTACCAGTCCGCAAGGCCGCCGCGCACGGCAAAGTAGAGGATCCACGGAAGAAACGGAAGGATAATGCCGGCGAGGAAGGCTCCGGCCAGCCGGAAGAACTCCTTTCCGCTCCGGCAGGTCAGAATGACCAGGAGCGCGAAGGCGAGGAAAAAGCCCATCAGGGTGAACTTCACGCAGAAGACATAGCCGCAGCAGAGCCCGGCTGCGAAAACCTCGCGGGAGCGAAAATGTGCATCTGCGGGGCAGGACGAAGCGCGGAAGCGCCTCAGCAGGATATAGAGGGTTGCCAGAAGGAAGGGAAGGCACAGCTCCTCGGCACAGCCGCCCCAGTAGAAGCTCTTGGAGGCGCACATGCAGGCGAAGAGAACCGGAGAGAGCACCTTGGCGGTGAAGGGCCTGCAATAGAGCTCCATGATCCGCTGCAGCAGATACAGGTCCGCACCGCCCCACAGAACCTCCATCAGGAACACGCCGAGGAAGGTGGTGCGCGATACGAGGGAGCAGAGTCCGTACAGAAAATACAGATAAGGCCCCTTCTGGTCGAACAGATCGCGGTAGATCAGGGTGCCGCGGAACATGGACTTTCCCATGGAAAAATAGCTGTTGGAGTCATCCCAGTTGTTGTAGGGATAGAGAAAGGACGACCTGGTCAGGAGGAGCATCAGGAAAAAAGAAAGGATCAGGCACCAGACGAGCTGCAGGGTGCGGCGCCGGGAAAGAAGGCGGGCCGCGGATTCGTCTGCGGAAGGGTTCTGCTCCTTCCTGCCGCAGCGTACGGAGGCAAAGCCTGCGGTATGACGGCTCTCACCGGTGCGGTAATGAATGGAACCGGAGCCGGAATCGGGGTTGGAATCAGAGCTGAAAACAGAGCCAAATGTGTCCGTTGGATTCATGCTTGCCACGTCTATTGTCCTTTGCTATAATCTGCCTTGTATGTAAGCAGAATCGGCTGTTGTCTGTGTACAGATTATAAATTATAGAGATAAGGTCAGGAAGTCAAGATGGGTATTGTTCGTTGGATTTTAACAATCGTTCTGATTATTGTCAGCATCGCGCTGACCGTGATCGTTCTGATGCAGGAGGGAAAGTCCCAGGGACTCGGCACCATTGCAGGGGCGGCCGATACCTATTGGGGGAAGAATAAGGGGCGTTCCGCAGAGGGACATCTGGTTCGCGCCACCGTTGCCTTGTGCGTGATTTTCTTCGTACTGGCGGTGCTGCTGAATATGAATCTGTTCTGATCGTTCGCTGCGGGATCCATTGTTTTCCGGCACAGCAGCCGGCAGAGGACAAGGCTTGTCTGCCGGGGTGCAGGAAACCGTGTTGTATGCAGACCGAGGACGCTCCTGGGATCACAGGGGCGTCCTTTTGATTTGTTCAGAACGGTGTAATTGACACAAAGACCGGAATCAGAAAGGGAATATGTCAGGAAAGAGCAGGAAGAAAAAAGAAGTTTATATGCAAGGGACCTACATCGCCAATGCGAGAGGGTTCGGCTTTGTGTCGGTGAAGGAGCTGGAGCAGGATCTGTTCGTTCCGGAGGGACACACAGGCACGGCTCTGGACGGTGATGAGGTAGAGGTGCGCCTTATACCGGGGCCGGATGGAGGGGTGCATCCGGAGGGAAGAGAAGGACGCCGTCAGGAGGCAGAGGTTACCTCCGTGCTGGTTCGGAATACCACAACCATCGTGGGTACCTTTTACGGGAGTGTCATTCCGGACAACCGCAAAATTCCGTCCGATGTCCGCATTCCGGCGGATGCAACGATGGGAGCGGTGAACGGACACAAGGTTGTGGTCCGGATCACGGATTACGGAGAGAGCGGGAAAGGCCGCGGCGGGCTGCACGGGAGAGAGAGAATTTCTCTGACGGGAGAGGTCATTGAGATTTTAGGTCACATCGATGACCCCGGCGTGGATATTCTGTCCATCATGCGGGCCTACCATCTGCCGCAGAGCTTTCCTTCGGAGGTCATGGAGGAGGTGCGGGAGATCCCGCAGAGCCTTGTTCTTTCCGAAGGGGCAATTGCGAGACGGGAGGACTGGCGCGAGGTTCTGACCGTTACCATCGACGGACCGGACACGAAGGACATTGACGATGCCATATCGATCCGCAGGTTTCGCGACGCATCGGGAAAGGGAATGCTCTGGGAGCTGGGCGTTCATATTGCGGATGTGGCGCAATATGTCCGCGAAGGAACGGAGCTGGACAAGGAGGCGCAAAAGCGCGCAACCTCCAATTATCTGGTGGACCGTGTGATTCCGATGCTCCCGCACGAGCTCTCCAACGGGATCTGCTCCCTGAACCCGGGGGAGGATCGCTTTGCGCTCAGCTGCATCATGCAGATGGATCGAAAGGGAAACGTATTGGAGTCCCGTGTGGCAGAGACCATCATCCGCTCCGATGCGAAGCTTTCGTATCCGGGGGTGATGCGTCTGTTCGAGGATAAGGACGAATCCGAGATCCTGCAGCAGCTGGAGCTGCAGGGGAAGCGCAGGGGCGCCAAAACCATTTCCCATGCCATCGCGGCCATGCTGCGGCGGGGACTGCGGCTGTCTGCCATTCTTTCCAGAAAGAGGACGGCGGACGGCGCCATTGATTTTGAATTTCCGGAGTGCAAGATTCATCTGGACAGGGACGGAAGGGTGACGGACATCGTCCCCTATGAGCGGAACGAAGCGACCATGATGATTGAGAACTTCATGGTGGCTGCCAATGAGACCGTGGCAGAGCGCTTTTACTGGCTGGGAGTTCCGTTTGTCTACCGCACGCACGGCGTTCCGGAGGAGGAGAAGCTGCAGCATCTCAAGACCTTCGTACAGGGATACGGATATGATTTCCGCTGGAAGAGCGGGCAGGTGCATCCGAGAGAGCTGCAGACGCTTCTCGCGGGGCTGAAGGGCAAGCCGGAGGAGGCGACCATCAGCGTCATGACGCTCCGCAGCATGCAGCGCGCCATGTATACCACGACCTGCGGCGGACATTTCGGCCTGGCGCTTCGCTATTACTGCCATTTCACATCACCGATCCGGCGCTACCCGGATCTGCAGATTCACCGGATCATCAAGGAATATCTGCATGGCAAGCTCAGCCGGAAGCGGCGCAGCCATTATGATGCCATCCTGCCGAACGTGTGCCTGCAGTCCTCCAACATGGAGCGGCGGGCCGATGAAGCGGAGCGCGAGACGAACAAGCAGAAAATGTGCGAGTACATGAAGGAACACCTGGGCGAGGTATTCGACGGGTCCGTCAGCGGCGTTACCGGCTGGGGGATCTATGTGCAGCTGCCGAATACGGTGGAGGGCCTGGTACCGGTGCGTTCGCTCCACGACGATTATTATGTTTATTCGGAGGAAAAAGCACAGCTCGTCGGGGAACGAACCGGCAAAGCCTACGGACTCGGACAGCCGGTGCGTGTGAGCGTGGCTTCGGTGGACACCATGAGCAGAACCATCGATTTTGCATTGCACGATGAGAATGCAGAAGTCACCGGGAGGCCGGAAAAAGAGCATCGGCGCAAAAAGAAGCATCACAGCGGTCATCGCGGAAGGAAACGTCATGCAGGAGAGCATTAAGCTGATCGCCAACAACAAAAAGGCATACCACGATTATTTCATTGAAGAAAAATACGAGGCCGGGATCGAGCTTTACGGAACGGAGATCAAGTCCATCCGTCAGGGCAAATGCAGCATCAAGGAGTCCTATGTCTCCATTGATAAAGGAGAGGCCTTTGTAGAAGGAATGAACATCAGCCCTTATGAAAAGGGCAATATCTTTAACCGGGAACCCCTGCGCAAACGCAAGCTCCTGCTGCACAAGGTGCAGATCCGCAAGCTGGACCAGCAGGTTTCCCAGAAGGGCTATACCATTGTGCCGCTGCAGGTCTATCTCAAGGGCGGCCGCTGCAAGGTGGAGATCGGACTCGCCAGAGGCAAGCACAATTACGACAAGCGGGAGGACATCAAGCGAAAGGATGCCAGGAGAGAGGCGGAGCGCAGCTACAAGGATGTGTACAAGGGATAGCCTCCTGCAGAATCCGATGGACCGTTCACTCGCCCGTCAAGTGACAGGGTGGCGGAAAATGTCCGGATCAGGGGCCTTGCGGGGCCTCGGTGCTGGCGGGCGTCTACGCAGCAGCATCCGCGGAAATTTCCCGGCGGGTATTTGCAGAAATTCCTTGACAGATGCAAATGGGAAGGTCATACTGATACGGTATGCCGCATGGTGAGGCGTTAGGTGCTGACTGTAGGTACTGCAGAATCAGCATTGCGAAGAGAGCCGCGGGTTGGGCACTTGTTCATGGAGAGAGCTACCGGAATTCCGGGACCGTTTCCATCCTTTGAACAGGACGGTGTCCGGCATGGCTCCGCCGTAATCAGCGAGACTAGAAGAAGGAGGTACCGAAGATGTACGCAATTATCGCAACTGGTGGCAAACAGTACAAGGTTTCCGAGGGTGACGTGATCGAGGTGGAGAAGCTCGAGGCCGCTGCAGGAGACAAGGTTACATTTGACCAGGTTCTGGCAATCAGCGGAGATTCTCTGAAGGTTGCAGGTGACGTAGCAGAGGCCAAGGTTGAGGCAACTGTTATGGAGCAGGGACGCGGCAAGAAGGTGGTTGTTTATCACTTCAAGCCGAAGACCGGCTATCACAAGAAGAACGGTCACAGACAGGCATTCACGCGTGTCAAGATCGACAGCATTATCGGCTGAGATCTGCTGCGACCGGATGCCGGATCGCTTTGATTTCGGTTAAAGGGACACATGACGAGGGTTCAGATTTACAGGACAACGGACGGACATACAAGATCTCTTGTTTTCACAGGTCATACGGACTATGCGGAGGACGGAGTGGATGAGGTCTGTGCCGGTACCAGTGCCATCGTGATCAATACCATCAATTGCCTCGAGGATCTGCTGCACGAGAACATAGAATATTTCTATGACGAGCAGGAAGGCGGAGACTTGATCTGCAATGTGCTGGAGGATCTCGGAGAACACGGGGAGTTCCTGGTTGACTGCATGATTCACGGTTTGGAGTGGATTGAGCAGCAATACGGGAAAGAGTATCTGAATCACAGAATTGAGGAGGTATCAGTATGTTAAACGTAAGCCTTCAGTTCTTCGCACACCACAAAGGAATGGGCTCCACCAAGAACGGTCGTGATTCCAATTCCAAGAGACTGGGTGCCAAGAGAGCAGACGGACAGTTCGTCAAGGCCGGCAACATCCTCTACAGACAGCGCGGAACCAGAATTCATCCCGGTTTGAACGTTGGAATCGGCGGGGATGACACGCTGTTCGCTCTGAAGGACGGAATCCTTCGCTACGAGAGAGTGGGCAAGGATGGCAAGAGAGCATCGGTTCACCCGGTAGAAGCTGCGAACGAGCAGTAATTCAAGAGGTTAGTCGGACTCCGGACAGGCATTGGTCTGCCCGGAGTTTTTTTTACAGCAGACGTGCCGGCGGGCCGTCAATGAGGTTACTATGTTCGTAGATAAGGCAACCATCACCATCATCAGCGGAAAGGGAGGAGACGGCCACGTATCCTTCCGGCGAGAGAAATTCGTACCTGCCGGCGGACCGGACGGCGGGGACGGCGGAAACGGCGGCAGCGTTATTTTCCGTGTGGATCCGGGCATGAATACCCTGGGAGATTATCGCTACAAGGGCAAGTACGCAGCACAGCACGGCGAAGACGGCAAGAAGAAGAAAATGTCCGGCAAGAACGGGGAGAACCTTGTTCTGCGTGTGCCGGAGGGAACCGTGATCAAGGATGCGGAAACCGGCCGGGTCATCATCGATATGAGCGGTGACACCAAAGAGTATCTGATTCTCAAAGGCGGGCGGGGCGGCAACGGCAACCAGCATTTCGCCACCTCCACCATGCAGGCACCGAAATATGCGCAGCCGGGTCAGCCGGCGAGAACCCTGCAGGTCACACTCGAGCTGAAGGTCATCGCAGACGTCGGCCTGGTGGGCTTTCCGAATGTGGGAAAATCCACGCTGCTGTCCATGGTCAGCAATGCCAAGCCGAAGATTGCCAATTATCATTTCACGACGCTTTCTCCCATTCTGGGGGTTGTGGATCTTGAGGACGCGGAAGGGTTCGTCATGGCGGATATCCCCGGTCTGATCGAGGGCGCGGCAGAGGGCGCGGGACTGGGACATGAGTTCCTCGCGCACATTGAGCGATGCAAGCTGCTGATTCACGTGGTGGATGCGTCCGGCTCGGAGGGACGGGATCCGCTGGAGGATCTTGCAGCCATCAATCATGAGCTGGACCGCTACAACATTGACCTGTCGAAGAAGAAACAGATCATTGCCGCCAACAAGGTGGATCTGATCGATCCCTCCGTTGCCGATGCGGCCTGTGAGGAGAATCCGATCCGGCGGATTCGCAGGGAGTACGAGCCGAAGGGATACCGTGTTTTCCCGATTTCTGCGGCGTCCAATCAGGGAATCCGGGAGCTCCTGTATGCTGTGAGCAGTGAGCTTGCCGCGATGCCGAAGGAAATCAAGGTCTATGAGCAGGAGTACAATCCGGATGCGGAGCTTCTGAAGGCAGAAGAGCCGTACGAGGTGTGGTACGATGCCAAGGAAAAGGCGTACCGCGTAGAAGGCCCCCGCATTGAGAGAATGCTGGGATATACGAATCTGGAAACGGAGAAGGGCTTTGCATTCTTCCAGAAATTCCTGCAGGAGAACGGCATCAACACCAGGCTGAAGGAGCTCGGCGTGCAGGAGGGTGATACCGTTCGTATGTACGGACATGGATTTGAATGGTATGAGTGAGCTCCAAAGAGGTGCGAAGATGTTGACGAGTAAGCAGAGAGCATATTTGACGGGTCTTGCGAACACACTGGATCCGGTGCTGCAGATCGGGAAGAGCGGCGTGACACCGGAAACGGTGAGCAGCGCGGAGGAGGTATTCAACCGGCGGGAGCTGTTCAAGGGAACCGTATTGAAGACCTGCCCGGATCTGCCGGAGACGGCCGCGGACAAGCTGGCATCGCGGACCCATGCGCAGCTGGTAAAGGTGATCGGACGTAAATTCATTCTGTATCGTCCGTTCAAGGAGGATGCGAAGATTCAGCTTCCGGGGTGAGCATATGGAAGGGAAGAAGATCGGGATCCTGGGCGGCACCTTTGACCCTGTTCACGTGGGGCACCTGATTGCCGCGGAAAATGCAAGGGATGCGCTGGAGCTGGATGAGGTCCTGTTCATCCCGACGGGATGCTCCTATTTTAAAAAGGATCAGAAGGTGACAGCCCCGGAGCTTCGGTTGGAAATGACGCGACTTGCGGTGGAAGGGAATCCCTTCTTTGCCGCATCGGATATTGAGACGAGGCGTCCGGGCAACAGCTATACGGCGGAGACGCTGCAGGAGCTGAAAAGGGAACATCCGGAGGATACTCTGTACTACATCGTCGGTTCGGACACGCTGGTATTGATGAGCCTGTGGAAGGACCCGCAGATTATTTTCGATTCCTGCACGGTGCTCGTGGAGACGCGGGAGGATGCGGTATCGGCTGACGGGCTTCTGGACGAGGTGCGCAAGCTCCAAAGTGCCTTCGGGGCGAGGATTGAGGTGATTCCCAGAAGGAACATCGAGATTTCGTCCACGGAAATCCGCCAAAGAATACAGGAGGGACGCTCTGTCCGTTATCTTGTGCCGGAGCAGGTGGAAGCGTTCATTCGTGCGCAGGGTCTGTATACCGAGAACTGATATCGTCGGTGCCGGGGAACGGAGATTCGCGGCAGCGGCAGACGAGGTCTGCCGGGTGAGGGAGAAGATGGCCAAATCAGGGAAGGAACGCCTGGAATTGATCCGGGCCGTGCAGAAGGAACTGAAGTATGCGCGATTCATCCATACCATGGGGGTTGCAGGAACGGCAGCGTCTCTGGCGGCACGCTACGGCGAGAGCGTTCAGAAGGCGGAAACCGCCGGGATTCTCCATGATTGTGCCAAGTACATGGATGTCGATAAAATGGAGACGCTCTGCCGCCGACACGGTCTGGAGCTGTCGGAGATGGAGCACGGCAATGCGGCTCTTCTGCATTCCAAGGCGGGGAGCATTCTGGCGGAAACCAAATACGGCATTTCGGATACGGAGATCTGTCTGGCCATTCGCTTTCATACCACCGGGCGGCCGAACATGACACAGCTCGAGAAGATCATCTTCGTCTCGGATTATATTGAGCCGGGACGGGATCAGGCGCCGCATCTCGAGGAGATCCGCAGGGCGGCGTTTGCGGATCTTGATCGGGCGCTTTGCATGATTCTGAAGGATACGCTGGAATTCCTTCATGCGAGCGGGAAAAGAATTGATCCGATGACGCAGAAAACGTATGATTATTACCGAAAGCAGATAGAAGAATACGACAGAGCATAAGGAGGGTGACGATGGAAAAGGTTACCGTGGCGGAGGCTGCCAGACTTGCGGTGGAAGCGCTGGAGGAGAAGAAGGCAGAGGACGTCCGCATCATCGATATCAGTACGGTGTCCGTTCTGGGGGATTATTTCATCATTGCGAACGGCACCAACCGTTCACAGATTCAGGCCCTGGCCGACAACGTTCAGGAAAAGCTGGCGAAGGCAGGCTATCTTTGCCGGCAGGTGGAAGGCTATCAGACAGCAGGCTGGGTGCTGCTGGATTTCGGTGACCTCATCGTGCATATCTTTGACGCCAAGAACCGCCTGCTCTATGACCTGGAGCGCATCTGGCGGGACGGCAGGCAGGTAGAGCTCGCCGATCTGGAACAAAAGCCGGAACAATAAGGAGTAACCTTCTCCGCCGGTACATCGCCTGTACAATAACCGGCCCATAGCATACCGATCATATCTAAAATTTTCCGCCCGTTCCCCTGTAAGAGGAGCGGGCGGTCTTATTCTGCCGGAACGGTTCACCGGAAGAGAGTTTTATCAACAATCCATACGGCGCGTCATAATTCGGGAGACGTCACTTCATAATCCGGTACACACCGAACACCTTGCCCAGAATCTGACAGTCCGGCACCAGAATCGGCTCCATGGCATCGTTCTCCGGCTGGAGGCGGATGTGACCGTCCTCCCGGTAGAAGCGCTTCACGGTGGCGGAGTCATCTACGAGCGCCACGACAATCTCGCCGTTGGATGCAGTCGGACAGCTGTTGACGAAGAGAAAATCACCGTCCAGAATGCCGGCATTGATCATCGAGGAACCATGCACCTTCAGCACGAAGGAATCGCCCCGCGGAACATATTCTGCAGGAACAGGAAAATAGCTCTCGATGTTCTGCTCGGCGAGGATCGGCTCTCCGGCAGCGACCCGGCCGACCACGGGAAGAGAGGCCATCTCCGTCCGCAGCATGTGGAAGTTGTCGTCGCAGATCTCGATGGCTCTGGGTTTGGTGGGATCTCTGCGGATGTAGCCGTTTCGCTCCAGGGTTTCCAGATGAGAATGGACCGAGGAGGTGGACTTGAGGTGCACGGCATCACAGATCTCACGGACTGCCGGAGGATATCCCCGCTCCAGAATCTGCTCCTTGATGAAGTTGAGGATTTCCTGCTGCTTGCTGCTGAGGGTTCTTCGCATAATATCCGCCCTTTCCATGGAGAACCTGCGCGGCCCGGGAACACCGGCCCGCAGATCATTGCGATAAGACAGTCTCATTATACCGAACTTATATTCGAAAAACAAACGTTTACCATTTACTCGGCCGTCAGCGACGGGTCCTGGCGGAGTTGTCCGATCAGCGCTGACTTCGTCAGCTTCGAG